>CADASG010000026.1 GCA_902790475.1 uncultured Ruminococcus sp.
AGTAAACGGCGGCTGGGCAAATAACTTCGGCGCAGCCGAGGAAGGCTTTGTATGCACCAGCGGCGAGGCGTTCAACGCAGTTTACAACGGCAAAAACATCTACGTTCACGTAGAAGAGTCCGGCTCTACCGTGATCCTGCTGCTCGACCTTACTCAGTTTGATTACGCTACAAAGACCGGCGCTTCCGTAAAGATCACAGTAGTGCCTGCATAATTTTGAAAGCATAATGTTATAATAAAAATCGCGGTGACTTTGAAAAGCCACCGCGATTTTTTGCATTTTTTGTGCGTTTTGAGAAAAATAATCATCTACATTTTGTTATATATATTGAAAAATTAACTTGCGTTACGCCACATATTGTGGTAAAATAGAATAGTATAAAAATGTATTTAGGTGATAAGTTTGAATACAGAAAAAATCAGGAATTTTGTAAAAACACACAGAAAAGCAGTGATCGGAGGCAGCGTCGCACTCGTGACTGTTCTGTTGGTTTTGCATATCACGCTGTTCGGCGGTGTGCTGAACGCGGGAGATAATTTAAGTGCTGTAAGGCCGAGCTCTCAGATAAATCCGCGCATCAAGGAAATCGAGGAAAAAGGCGCGGTGATACTCTCTCCCTCCGAGGAGCTCAACTCAACGGCGGCAGGGACTCAGCAGGCTACCAAAAGAGCAAGGCAGAAAAAAACCAACTCAGCGACTACCGCTCCGGCAACTCAGCGCCCCACAGCCGCAACGACCCCTTCGGGAAACGTAGTATTCGCGACCGCGGCTCCCGTGGAGACTCCTGCCGACTACAACGCGCAGTGGGATCAGGGCTATCTTGTAGCCATAGATAATCCCGATACTTCGTACTCAACAGCTCAAATCACCCTGACCGACGAGGACAGGGACTTGCTTGAACGTCTCTGCTACGGCGAATTCGGCGGCGGCGGATTTGTCGGCGCTTCGCTTATCGCTCAGTCGGTAAAGGACGCGATGTGCTTCGACGGCTACACAAGCGTAGCGCAGGTCATAAACGAGTACAAATATACAGGCAGCACGACCAGCGGAAAAAACACAGCCTGTCAGCAGGCGGTCAAGTATGTGTTTGATGAAAACCGTGACGCGGTACAGCACCGCATAATGTACATGTACAACCCCTACATGGTTTCCAGTGAGTTCCACGAAAGCCAAAAGTTCATCCTCTCCTATGAGAACGTCCGCTTTTTCGACCGCTGGCACTGATCAAAAATGATAGGCAATACCGCATAATTCAGGTGTGCGGATTGCCTATATTCTTTTCCCGTAAGACCAAAGGGCGGCTCAGTCGAGCCGCCCTTAACGTTTATATTTCTGTTATTCCTCGTCCTTTTTGTCGAGCAGGCACTCTACAAGAACGGCTTTTTGCGCGTGGAGACGGTTTTCCGCTTCCTCGAAGATCTCGTCGGCGTGAGCCTCAAATACTTCGGCGGTGATCTCCTCGCCGCGGTGAGCCGGCAGGCAGTGGAGCACCATGCACTCGTCGTTGGTGACGGTCATAAGCTCGTCGTTCACCTGATAGCCCTCGAAGGCAGCCTCGCGGATCTTCTTTTCTTCCTCCTGACCCATGGAAGCCCATACGTCGGTGAGCACCACGTCGGCATTTTTTGCAGCCTCCTTGGGGTCGCGGACGATCTCAAATTTATCGCCGAACTGCTTGCCGAATTCAATTATGTTGTCGGGCGGCATATAGCCCTCGGGACATGCGGCGGAAAAGCTCATGCCCGTGCGCAGCGCGCCTACGATCAGCGAATTCATCATGTTGTTTCCGTCGCCAATAAAGCACATTTTCAGCCCTTCGAGCTTGCCCTTATACTCGCGGATCGTCATAAGATCGGCAAGCACCTGACAGGGGTGACAGTAGTCGGTCAAGCCGTTGATGATCGGGATAGAGCCGTACTCAGCCAGCGCTTCTACCTCGCTCTGCTCAAAGGTACGGATCATGATCGCGTCCAAAAAGCGTGAGAGCACGCGTGCGGTGTCCTCAACAGGCTCGCCTCTGCCGATCTGCAGGTCGTTTGAGCTCAAAAACAGCGGATAGCCGCCGAGCTGGGTCATGCCGACCTCAAAGGATACGCGTGTACGGGTGCTGGATTTCTCAAAGATCATGCCCAGCGTTTTGCCTGCGAGCAGCTTGTGCTCGATGCCGTGCTTCTGCTCGTATTTGAGCTGGTCGGCGAGGTTAAGGGTTTTTGTGATCTGCTCGGACGACCAGTCCTCGAGCCTTAACAGATGTTTCATTTTATCAACACTCCTCCAATGTGGATTTTAATATTTCGGTTGCTTCGTCGATCTCTTCGGTCGTGATGGTAAGCGGCGGCAGCATTCTCAGCACGTCCTTTGCCGTGATTATCAGCAGTCCGTTTTGAACGCATTTTACGGCGATATCGTGCGCGTCGCCGTCGATCTCTATGCCGACCATCAGTCCTAAGCGGCGAACGCTTTTGACCTGATGGATCGCTCTCAGCTTCTGTTCAAGATAAGCGCCCTTTTCCTCGACGCCCTTTAGGAACGCGGGGTCGGATACCGTGTCGAGCACATAGTTAGCGCCTGCGCAGACGACGGGATTCGCGCCGAAGGTGCTTCCGTGGGTGGACGGCGTCATAACGCCCTCAGCCTTTTCGCCGCATATGCACACGCCTATCGGCAGGCCGCCGCCCAGTCCCTTTGCCGCAGTGATCAGATCGGGCTTGATATCGTAATGCTCATAGGCAAAGAGCTTTCCCGTTCTTCCAACGCCGGTCTGAACCTCATCGACGATAACGAGGATGTCGCGCTCCGCGCAGAATTCCGCAAGCGCCTTGACATAGCTCTTGTCGAGGATATTCACGCCGCCCTCGCCCTGAACGACCTCTATCAGCACCGCGCAGGTTTTGTCGGTGACGGTGGCTCTCAGGGAGTCAAGGCTGTTCGGCTCGGCGTATGCAAAGCCTCCGGTAAACGGGAAAAAGAAGTTGTGAAAAACGTCCTGACCCGTTGCCGAGAGGGTGGTCACGGTTCTGCCGTGGAAGGAGTTTTTCAGGGTGACGATCTCATTTCTGTCCGCGCCGTATTTGTCGAAGCTGTATTTGCGCGCGGTTTTGACGGCGCACTCGTTAGCCTCCGCGCCGCTGTTGCCGAAGCAGACCTTGGAAAGACCCGTCAGCGTGCAGAGCTTTTCCGCTAAGTCGCTTGCCTGCCGGCTGTAAAAGTAGTTTGACATATGCTGGATCGTGCCTGCCTGAGCGGTAACGGCTTTTATCCAGCCCTCGTCGCAGTAGCCGAGGCTGTTTACGCCTATGCCGGAGCTGACGTCGATATAGCGCTTTCCGTCCTCGTCAAAGGCGGTCGCGCCCTTTCCGCTTTTCAGCGCCACGTCGTACCTTCCGTAGGTGTGCATTATGTATTGTAAATCTTTTTCTTTAGTGTTCATGATAATATTTCCTTGTGGTTGTCGAACGAGAACACAAACACGTCGTCGCGCTTCTCAAAGCCGAAGTCGCGCCAAAAGTTTTGTCCCGTTTCGTTGTTTTGATAGCAAAAAATATGCGTCTTGTCAATGCCGTCTGCGGCGATCTGCTCAACAGCCCTCTGCGCCAGCTTGTGTCCGATGTGCCGTCTGCGATAGTCGGGCAGCACTGCCATGTGGTGGATAAAGCCGCGTCTGCCGTCGTGTCCTGCGAGCACTGTGCCCACTATCTTGCCGTCGATAACGGCGACCTGACTCATGCCCTCGTTGCGGTGCAGATAGCGCTCGATCTGAGAGCGCTCGTCAGCCGCGGAGAGCGCGCGTTTTGAGGTGATTTGCCAAAGTGCGAATACTTCATCGTAATCGCCGATTGTCATTGGTCGAATTTTCATATACCTGTCCTCTGATCAATAAAACATGGTGCCGATACCCTCGTCGCTGAACAGCTCCAGAATGATGGAGTGCTCGATCCTGCCGTCGATGATGTGTGCGCGGTTCACGCCGTTGCGCACAGCCTCTACGCAGCAGTCGATTTTGGGGATCATGCCGCCCTTGATTATTCCGTCGCGCTTTAACATTGGTACCTCGCTGACGTTGACTACGGGGATCAGCGATTCCGGGTCGCTGACGTCGCGGAGCAGTCCGCGTATATCCGTCATCAAAATCAGCTTTTTCGCGTTCAGCTTCGCGGCGATCTGCGCCGCGGCGAGATCGGCGTTGATGTTGTACACGTTGCCGTCGTAGCCGCCTGCGACGGTCGCGACTATCGGCAGATAGCCGTCGCCGATAGCCATCTGTATCGGCTCGGGATTCACGTCGCGGATCTCTCCCACGAAGCCGAGATCCTCCGCGCCGGTCACGAGCTTGTCAGCCATCAGCATTCTGCCGTCCAGACCGCAGAGACCCAGCGCCTTTCCTCCGTGGCTTTCCAGAAGCTGGACAAGGCTTTTGTTGACCTTGCCGGCAAGCACCATCTGCACGATGTCGATCGTTTCCTGATCGGTAACGCGCATACCGCCCTCAAAGCGGCTCTCCTTGCCGATCGCGTTGAGCATGGCGTTGATCTCGGGACCGCCGCCGTGTACCAGTACCACGTTGATGCCGACAAGCTGCATCAGCACAAGGTCGTTCATCACTGCGGATTTAAGTTCTTCATTTATCATGGCGTTGCCGCCGTATTTCACGACGATGGTTTCGCCCGTCCATTTTTTGATATATGGCATGGCCTGGATCAAGACCTTAGCCCGTTTTGCATTGTCCATGTGTTTCTCCCTATGTCCGGTAATCGCCGTTGATTTTTACGTAATCGTAGGTCAGGTCGCAGCCGTATGCTTCGGCTGCGGCGGTTCCGTCGCCGAGCTTGATCACGATGGTTATCTCGTTTTCGAGCAGGATCTCCTTTGCCTTGTCCTCGTCAAAGGCAAGGCCGCAGCCGTTTTGACATACCAAAATCCCGCCCTTTGCGCTTTGGTAGCTGACGTCGATTTTTTTCACGTCCGTCTGTGCGCCGCTGTAGCCGATCGCACAGAGGATACGTCCGCAGTTCGCGTCCGCGCCGAACATGGCGGCTTTCACCAAGCTGGAGCAGATAACGCTCTTGGCTATGGTTTTGGCGGAGCTTTCGTCCTTTGCGCCGCTCACTTTTGCTATGATCAGCTTTGTCGCGCCCTCGCCGTCGGCGGCGAGCTTTTTGGCGACAGCCTTGAACGCCTCTGTCAGCGCCTCGGTAAAGTCGCGGTAGTCCGCGTTCTTTTCGGTGATCTCGGGATTTCCTGCCAGACCCGACGCCATGATCGCGAGAGTGTCGTTGGTGGAGGTGTCGCCGTCCACGCTCACCATGTTGTAGCTTACGTCGGCGGCTTCCGTCAGCGCCGAGCGAAGCATTTCAGCTGAGATCGCCGCGTCGGTGGTGACGAACGAAAGGGTGGTGCCCATGTTGATGTGTATCATGCCGCTTCCCTTTGCGATGCCGCCTATGGTAACGGTCTTGCCGCTCAGCTCAAGCTGAACTGCCCACTCCTTTTTGACGGTGTCGGTGGTCATTATCGCTTCCGCCGCGTTGGTGCCGCCGTCCTTGGACAGTATATCCTTTAGAGCTTCGACTCCTTTTTCTATCGGCTCAATCGGAAGAGCCTGACCGATAACGCCCGTGGAGGCGACTATCACATCATTCTCGTCGATGCCGAGCGCCTGAGCCGCAAGCCTGCCCATTGCCTCGGCTTTTTCCATGCCGTCGGGGTTGCAGGCATTGGCGTTGCCGGAATTCACGATCACAGCCTGCGCCGTTCCGTTTGCCAGATGCGCTTGGGTGAGATAGATGGTGTCGGATTTTACAAGATTTTTCGTGAAGAGCGCCGCCGCCGTGCAGGGACGCTCGCAATAGATCACGGCAAGGTCGCGTTTGCCGCTTTTCGGAAGCAGCGGCTCATTTGCCTGTGCCGCCTGCGTTGCGTTTGTCGCCGCTTTGATCCCTGCGCATACGCCGTTTGCGGTGAATCCGAGCGGAGAAGTGACCGAACCGTTTATAAATTTAAAATCGTTCATAGTGATGACCTTTATATCAAAACGCCGGGGGAACCAAAATAAGTCCCGCGGTTTCGTCTAAACCGAAGATGATGTTCATGTTTTGGATAGCCTGTCCTGCCGCGCCCTTCACCATGTTGTCGATGGCGGCGCAGGCGATCAGCTTGCCGGCGCGCTTGTCGTGGTGAATGGAAATGTCGCAGAAGTTTGAGTATCTTACGTTGTGGATGTCCGCACACTGACCGTCGGGCAGCAGGCGTATAAATACCTCGTCTTTGTAGAAGTCCTCATAAGAATCGCGGATCTGTTCAAAGGTCACGCCGTCTTTGATATCGGCGTAGACCGTCGCCAAAATACCGCGGTTCACGGGGAGAAGGTGCGGCACGAAGGTAACGGTAACGTCCTCGCCGCTGAGCTTGGAGAGCGTCTGCTCGATTTCGGGAGTGTGACGGTGAGAGGCTACCTTGTAGGCGTGGAAGCCCTCGTTCAGCTCGGGAAAGTGGCTTCCCTGAGTTGGCTTTCTTCCTGCGCCCGTCACGCCGCTTTTGCAGTCGCAGATGATACCCTTGACGGATACCAGTCCCTTGATGACCGCAGGCGCGATGGCCAACGGAGAACAGGTGGTGTAGCAGCCCGGGTTTGCCACGAGCTTTTTGCCCTTGATGGCATCTCGGAAGAACTCGGGCAGACCGTATACGCTCTGCTCGTGCAGCGACTTGTCCAAAAACGTGCCGCCGTACCATTCGGCGTATTCGTCCTCGCTTTTTAACCGGAAGTCCGCGCCCAAATCAATGAACGCCTTGCCTGCGCCGATACATTTTGCGGCGAGCTCCTGAGAAAGACCGTGGGGAAGTGCGGCGAAAATAACGTCGCTCTTTTCAACCACGGCGTCCTGATCCTCGCAGATCATGTCGTTTAAAAACCGATATGAGGGATAAACCTCGCTGAGCGCCTGTCCCTCAAAGGAAACAGAGCTGACCGCGGCGATCTCCGCCTCGGGGTGCGCGAACAAAAGACGCACCAGTTCCGCGCCGGCATAACCCGTAGCGCCGACGATTCCTGCTTTTATCATGTTATGTAACACCTTGCTTTGTAATATTATTTATATAAGGCTCTTCCTTAGAACCAGTGGGTAAGAAGTAACAGTTATTCGGATTTATTCATCGATTTTTTCCTCGCTATTATTCTAATGAGGAAAGTGGAATCAGCTGATCGCCGCTGTGTATATACCCTTTTAGAAAATCGGAGAAAATGACAACCGTTTCTTGATCGAGTACAGTACCATTTTCAATTAATTTTTGTATTGTGTCGGTGGCTTCTGCGGATACTAATTGCTTTAAGTAAGATTGCTCCAGTGCATATTCTTCTTTTGTTTTACTATCTTTCACGCTGATTTTGGAAAGGAAATACAGCATCTCTGCAAGTTCTCTTGCTTTTTCCTTTGTAGCCTCAATCATCACTTCGGCTTGTTTTTCGTTAACTTCGACTTTCCTGGCAGAGCTCTTTCTGGATTGTGCTCTTTGAATATGTTGTTGCCTGTCCATTTCAAGAATATCAGTTGCTTTAAGTTTGCGGCGCGGCTTACGACCGTTTTTAATTCTTGAAACAGCTCCCTTTATTTTTGGATGAATTTTATAGCGCCAGATGGTTTTTCCCAAAAGTAAAAAATCCTCTTGAACTTCAGGGTCTGATAACACATCTAAAGCAACTTCTCTGGCGGCATCGGCTATCTTCCTTCCAGCGGAAGGTTTTGGAGGTTGAGTGTATACCGTTTCCGTCTTTACTATCTCACGTGTAGGCATATCTTCTTCCGAGAGTGGGGAAATGTCTGGCAGAGCGCTCAGCGTTCCGTTTTCTTTTCGCACGCCGCCTTTGGAATGCGTTTCTCCTCTGTCAAATTTTTCAAACTCTTCTTCATCCATGGTGACCATCATAGGTCGACTTACTTTTTTCTTTGGCTCATCCATATTAACACCTCGGCTTTACTCGTTTTTACCATACTTTTTCTCAAAAAATCTGGCTTTTCCCTAGAACCAGTGGGTAAGAAGCAGCAGTATAGTAGAATATGACTGAAAAAATGGCAAATAGCATTTATTCCACGGTCTATTGACAATAAGCCTCTATGCATATGGTATTCCGTCAGCGCAGGCAAGCCCCTTGAAAGGGTTGCCGCCCGGTATTTAGCCTACCGTATGCATACTCATTGTCAATAGCTTTCGGGCATAAACGCTGATTTTAGCTACCCGCTGGTTCTAGCGAAGCCTCTAATATATAAAAACCATTTATGTTTCGTCATTGATCCAAAAATACGTTTGTCGCTGCACCAAAGCCTCCTTTGTTAAAGGATGTGGCGCGCCTTAAAGGCGCGACGGAGGATTTACACGGCAGACGGTCACCTTCATATTAAACAATATTCGATATATCCTAACGTCGGATTCTGTTAGGGTAATTGGGCAAACGTTTGCTTTCTATCACAAACGGACAGGAAAACAAACGTCGGCACAGCGGGCTTGCAATGCAAGCCCCTACACAGGTAAGGTAACCGCGTTACAGTTCTCAAAACCTGCTGATATTATCAAGGTTCAACTTGCAGCTCCTCCGCTTTTGCCGCCATGCGCTTTGCCTGTTCTTTTACCAATTCGGGGGCGGGACCGCCGAAGGAGGTGCGTCGGGAAACGCAGTTGTCAAGGGAAATGGCGTTGTAAACGTCCTCGCTGAATACCTCGCAGACCGCCTTGTATTCCTCTATCGGGAGGTTTTCGAGGTCTGTGTTCAGCTCTATGCATCTCGCTACAAGCTCGCCGGTCGCCTTGTAAGCGTCGCGGAACGGAACGCCGTTTTTGGTGAGCCAGTCGGCGCAGTCCGTGGCGTTGATAAAGCCGCCTGCCGCCGCCTTGCGCATGTTCTGCGGAAGTACGCGCATGGTGTCGAGCATGGGGGTAAAGGCGGTCAGGCACATTTTTACTGTATCGACCGCGTCAAAGATCGCTTCCTTGTCCTCCTGCATGTCCTTGTTGTACGCGAGGGGGATACCCTTCATCACGGTCAGCAGAGTCATGGTGTCGCCGAACACCCTGCCGCTCTTACCGCGAACCAGCTCGGCGATGTCGGGGTTCTTCTTCTGCGGCATGATCGAGGAGCCTGTGGAAAACGCGTCGTCGAGCTCAACGAACTTGAACTCCCAGCTGCACCACATGATGATCTCCTCGGAAAAGCGGCTGAGGTGAACCATGATGATGCTCAGCACCGACGCGAACTCGATGCAGTAGTCTCGGTCGGATACGCCGTCGAGGGAGTTGTTGGTAACGCCGTCAAATCCGAGCAGGCCGGCGGTGTATTCCCTGTCGATGGGATAGGTAGTGCCTGCCAGCGCACAGGAGCCGAGCGGCATTTCGTCCATGCGTTTCAGACAGTCGCTCAGACGCGACACGTCGCGCAGGAGCATTTCGCCGTAGGCTAAAAGATGATGGCCGAAGGTAATGGGCTGAGCCCTTTGCAGGTGGGTGTAACCGGGCATAACGGTGTCGCTGTATTCTTCCGCTTTCTTCGCGATCACCCCTATCAGGTCGGTCACGAGCTTTTTGACGGCTTCGACTTCCTTTTTGAGATACAGCTTGACGTCTACCGCTACCTGATCGTTGCGGCTGCGCGAGGTGTGGAGCCGCTTGCCGTTGTCGCCTATGCGCTTGGTCAGCTCGCCCTCGATAAAGGTGTGGATATCTTCAGCCTCGGGGTCGATCGTCAGCTTGCCGCTTTCGATGTCGGACTGTATTTTTTTCAGCCCCTCAATGATGTCCTTCGAGCTTTCTTCGCTGATTATTCCGCAGCGTCCCAGCATATTTGCGTGAGCTATGCTGCCCTCGATGTCCTCGCGGTACATTCTGCTGTCAAAGGAGATCGAGCTGTTGAAGTCATTTGTGGTTTTTGAAAGTTCCTTTTTAAATCTGCCTTTCCAAAGCTGCATGATTACCTCCGTAAAAACACGTTTTGGGCAGGGATATTTCACCCTGCCCGACATTTAAAAATGAGAATAAACAGTTTATTTGATTAAGCCCTTCTTGGCTCTTACCTTGATGGGCAGACCGAACAGGTTGATGAAGCCTGCGCTGTCGTTCTGGTCGTAAACCTCGTCCTCGTCAAAGGTGGCAATCTCCTCGTCGTAAAGGGAGTAGGGGCTTGTAACGCCTGCGTCGATGATGTTGCCCTTGTACAGCTTCAGCTTGACCTCACCGGTCACATACTCCTGAGTGCTGTCCACAAACGCGGACATAGCCTCGCGCAGAGGGGTGTACCACTTGCCGTCGTATACCAGATCGGCAAAGGTGTTGGCGAGATTCTTCTTGTAGTGCAGGGTGTCCTTGTCAAGGCAGATCTCCTCGAGCTTGTCGTGAGCAGCATAGAGGATGGTACCGCCGGGGGTCTCGTAAACGCCGCGCGCCTTCATGCCCACCAGACGGTTCTCAACGATGTCGGTGATGCCTACGCCGTTTCTGCCGCCGATCTCATTGAGCTTTTCGATCAGCTCTACGGAGCCGACTTCCTCGCCGTTGAGCTTTACGGGGATACCCTTTTCAAAGGAGATGGTCACATACTCGGGCTTGTCGGGAGCCTGCTCGGGCGATACGCCCATCTCCAAAAAGCCTTCCTTGTTGTAGGTCGGCTCGTTTGCCGGATCCTCCAGATCCAGACCCTCGTGGCTGAGGTGCCAGAGGTTTTTATCCTTGGAATAGTTGGTTTCTCTGTTGATTTTCAGGGGGATGTTCTTTGCCTCGGCATAGGCGATCTCCTCCTCACGGGACTTGAATTCCCATGTTCTCCACGGCGCGATGATCTTCATGTCGGGAGCGTAAGCCTTGATAGCCAGCTCAAAGCGAACCTGGTCGTTGCCCTTGCCGGTGCAGCCGTGGCAGATAGCGTCGGCGCCCTCGGCCTTTGCGATCTCTACGATCCTCTTGGCGATAACGGGACGCGCAAAGCTGGTGCCCAGCAGATATTTGCCCTCGTAAACAGCGCCTGCCTTAACGGTGGGGAATACGTATTCCTCAACGAATTCCTTGTTGAGATCCTCGATATAGAGCTTTGAAGCGCCGGTGGCGATAGCCTTTTCCTCCAGACCGTCAAGCTCGGTGCCCTGACCTACGTTGCCGGAAACCGCGATGACCTCGCAGTTGTCGTAGTTCTCCTTGAGCCAGGGGATGATGATAGATGTATCGAGACCGCCCGAATAGGCAAGTACAACTTTTTTGATTTTAGCGTCAGCCATAATGAATTCCTCCGTAATGAATGTTTCTATTCCATTATACTCTTTGTTAAAAAAAAATCAAGTGTTTTTTGAATAAATATTCAATTTTTTAGCTTTGCACAAAATTTGCCGTCTTTATTCGTCAAAAGTGCGAAAATAGCCGAAAACAGGCGCGGATTCTGCCGGATACAAGGAGCGCGGAGTGTGCTGCCGCTAAAAGGCGGAAGCGTAAAAATGAATAAAAAGCGCAATAATATGCGTATAAGTGAATATTTGGGGCTATATATTGAATAATATTCAAAACTGTGCTATACTATATCCGTACACGATCCGCATACTTTATTATATGTTTATTATATGTAAATTGAAAGGAAGATCATTATGGCTGATTTTAGAGAGATCACTCCGCAGGAGATCGCGGAAAATCCGTTCAAGCTCATCGGCGGCGACTGGGCGCTGGTTACGGCAGGCGACCGCGAGCGGTTCAACACCATGACAATAAGCTGGGGCGGAATGGGCATCATGTGGAACAAGCCCGTGGTGTTCAGCTTTATACGTCCGCAGCGCTACACCTTTGAGTTCACGGAGCAAAACGATCACTTCACCATGAGCTTTTTTGACGAAGAATACCGCAAGGCGCTTGCGTTCTGCGGCAGCAAAAGCGGCAGGGATGTGGATAAGGTAAAGGAAACAGGACTGACCCCGGCGTTCACTGAGGACGGAGTGCCGTATTTTGAGGAAGCGAAGCTGGTTCTGGTCTGCAAGAAGCTCTACGCGCAGGACCTGAACGCACAAAGCATAACCGATCAGGCAGTCGTGTCCCCCAACTACAACGGCAACGACTACCACAAAATGTACGTCAGCGAAATAGTAAAAGCACTGACGGTTTGATTTGCGCGACGACAAACGTTTTTGTAAAACCAAACATTTGTTGTTAAACGAAAGGGGTTGGCTCATTTTAACTTTTGAGCCAACCCCCTTTTATCGTTTGGGCTTCTTCAAAAAATCAAAAAAATCATAGCATATCCGCGCCGAAGTCGTAGCCGGTGGGAGGGATGCCGAACTGACCTGAGATGCGGTCGGCGAAGAGGGTGAGGCGCGGAGGAAAGGGCGTGAAGCTGAAATAGAACGCCATCAGCAAAAACAGCAGGCACAGCGCCACGGGGAAGCAGTGCTCATACCTCGGGAAGTCCCTCGTCATAAATACAGAGACCGCCGTCGCCGCAGCAGCCGCGAGCGCGGAGCAAATCAAATCCGACGTTTCAAACGCCGCGCCTGCGAGTTCGGTGAGGGCGCTCAGTCCCAAAAAACTCAGGGTCATCACCCACAGCGCTGCGGTTTTGGCGACGCACAAACACCTCATGTGCTTTCCCAAACAGAGCAGCTCTATCCCTCCCCACACCAGATAGGGCAGGATGAGCGCCTTCGCGGTCTCCCACGCACTGTGATTGACGCAGCCGAACAGCACCCCTGCCAAGCCGTAATTCGTCAGACGGTAGAGCTGTCGCATGAACCAAAACCCTGCCGCAGTAAACAAAAGCCCCGTGAGCTCCGTGTAGATCCATTTTTTGTTCATTTTGCCCTCCTGCGTTCGGATTACAAAAATGTATTATTTTTCATCGGAAAAATAATCTGTTTGAGGTGGTTTCTTCTTTGCGAAATATACCGTCTGTATATTTCCTTTTCATCAAAAAGATGTGGAAAACTATGTGGAAAGTGTTAAAGCCTATGGATAACAATTCCAAACGCACGCTAAGTTTTCATTATTGTTCCGATTGGCGGCAGTTTTTAATATTTTCCACATAGATATCAACATTCTATATTGGAATATTAATCATTACAGGATGTATAACCGCGGTGTCAATCAGATAAAACGAATTACTCCGATTTCTTTTTTTCCTATCCGTAATATTATTTGTTATTATTACATAAAAGTTACAAAAACAGTCTGACTGTGACAACACTGACAACAAAGGCGGTGAGATCCGCCGCGATCGCAGCAGGCAGCGTATGGCGCGTTTTGGTCACGCCTATGCAGCCGTAGTACATCGCGACCGCGTAAAATGTCGTTTCGCTGGAGCCGGCTATCACGGAAGCCACCCTGCCGGCGAAGCTGTCGGCGCCGCACTTTTCAAACACAGAGACCAGCAGAGCGGTCGAGCCGCTGCCCGACACGGGACGGAGCAGCATCATCGGCACCACCTCCGCAGGAAAACCGAGCGCGTCGGCAAGGGGCGTTACAGCTTGGCAAATGAAGTCCACCGCGCCGCCCGATTGAAGAAGCTGTACGGCGAACACCAGTCCCATGACTGAGGGAGCTATCTGCCGCAGCACCGCAACTCCCTCGAGCACTCCGCGCGTGAAGCAGTCGAACACAGGCACGCGCCGAACGAGTCCGAAGATCACGATGACCGTCGCAAAAACCGGCATTGCAAAATCCATATCATATCCTCCTGCGGCGCGAGCTGATTTTGTTTATGACGCAGGTGATAATGAGCGCCGTCGCCAGCGCACACGCAGAGCTGATCCACACGGGTACGAGTATTTCAAACGGCGCTTTGCTGCCGTAGCTCTGCCTGAGAGCGCCGAGCATTGTCGGCAGGAGCTGCAGCGAGGCGGTGTTCATCACCACGAATATTATCATCTCGTCGGTCGCCCTGTCTCCGCCGCCGCTCATCAAGTGCAGACCGCGCATAGCCTTTAGTCCGAACGGTGTCGCGGTGTTGCCCAGCCCCAGCAGGTTGGCGCTGATGTTCATGGATATGCTGCCGAATACCTCGCTGTTCGGGTCAAGCCGCGGAAACAGCCGCCGCAGAAGCGGAGCGAACACCCTCGCGATCAGCCGCGTGAATCCGCTTTCCTGCGCGATCTTCATAATGCCCGACCACAAGCAGAGCATACCGGCGAGCTTGAGCAGCAGCGCCACAGCCTGAGCGCCGCTGTCGGTAACCGCTTCTGACAGCTCCCGAGTGTTGCCGAGCAGCGCCGCGCAGACAACGCTTAGTACCACGATTCCGCTCCATATATAATTGAGCATATCCCCACACACCTTTCGGTTGGTTTTGTTTTGGATCAGATGTTATCTGTATTGAACAGACGTTTGTTACCGTCCGTTTGTCGATAGAAAGAAAACGTTTAGTTCAGCAACTGCGGACGCGCACATGGGTGCGACCCTACGTCGTTAAGAAAAACGATGGTTATGTAAACGTTGTTTCTATTGCCCTCACAGCTTCCCGTTGATGAATTCTATCCCGCGAAACACCGACGTTACCGGTGAATCCGAGGTTAAGTACGCGAGCCAAAAAACGCGTGGAGAAATCTCCTCGGAGGTGAACTTCGGTTTCCTCTCAAGGAGATTTCTCGACTATTCGCTATCGCGAATTCGGCTTACGCCGACCGCTCGAAATGACATATGGAGGAAACGCGCAAACCGCGCGAACGAGCAGCAGGTTAGCGTTTTAACCTGTAGGGGCTTGCATTGCAAGCCCGCTGCGCCGACGTTGTTTTCCTGTCCGAGTATTGAGAGGAACAAAACGTTTAGTTCAGCAACCTCGGTCGCACACGCAGGTGCGACCCTACGTAGAAAAGGAAAACGGTGACGGTTTCTCGCGTAACGGCGACGTTACTTATCATGCCGCCCCACAGTCCGCGAGCTGACAGCGGCGGCACGCCGACTGCGGACGCGCAATGCGCGCCCCTACACCGGGAATGGATATTTTTCAGACATCAGCAAAGATTCTAACCCCTATTTATCCAACCGGGAACCAAACGTCGGAACTATGCCGACCTGCCTGCTTCAATGTGACAAATATTGACAAGCGTCCCTAAAAATGGTAGAATGACAGCATAACCTTTCGGAGGTGCGTTTTATGATATTTACCAATTTCAGAGAGATCGACAAAGCCGGACGAATCGTTATCTCAAAGGATATCCGCAAACACCTAAATATTCACCCGGGAGATATTCTGCATATCAACGCCGATGACAACAGCGTTATTATAAAGAAAGCGGAGCCGTCGTGCGTGTTCTGCAACACTATTGAGGACCTTATCACCTTCGGAGACAAGCAGGTGTGCCGTTCCTGTGCGCGGAAGCTGGCGGAGGACTCATCTATATATACAGAATGAAAACGGAAAATATGAATCCTTCTGCGAGCATACGCGTGGTTTTGGCGGACGTGCGCGAGGTGCGGTCTTTTCACTTTGACGAGATAAGCGAGCAGCGAAAAAAACACGCCGTGCGGTACAAACAGGAAGCCGACCGCAGACGCAGTATAGCGGCAGGGCTGCTTCAGAAGCGGCTGCTGCCTGACAGCGAGGTGTTCACGGACTCCTTCGGCAAGCCGAGGACGAACGGCGGCGTGTGCTTCAACCTCTCCCACAGCGGCGATTATGCGGCTATGGCTGTCGGAAGCGGCGAGGTCGGAGTGGACATAGAGCAGATGCGTCCTGTCAACGCTCTGAAAATGGGCAAGGTGGTTTTCTGCGAAAACGAGATGCAGCTTTTACGGCGCTCGCGTGACAGGCTCGGCTGTTTTTTTGATTTGTGGACAAAAAAAGAAGCCCTGCTCAAATGCATGGGCGAGGGCTTTTACAGATCTGCGAAAAGCGTGGACGTGAGCGGCGGATCGTTTGCGGAGAACGGCGTTGTCTACTTTTTCAAAACGTTTCATTTTTCGGATTATACGCTCTCCGTCTGCTCGACCGTCTCGGATTTTTGCCGTGACGTTTCATTTTTGAAAATATAGGCGGCATTCGCTTTACCGCTTGATTTTTTACAAAACTATAGTATAATAAAAGATATAAACGAAACAAACGATAACACTGATCTGTTTGCAATTTTCGGTTTTCGGGAGGTTATTATGAAAAGCCTTGTTAAAAAATATTTGCCTTACGCGCTGGTCATCTTCGCGATTTATCTGCTGGTTCCCCTGTTCTTTATGGGAAAGGAAAAGGGCAGCTTCACTCCGGTGCTGTATTACTTTATCTTTTTGCTGGTTCCCGTGGGCTGTGCCGCTCTGTTCAGCGCAAAAAACGGATTGGATTTCCTTTTCTCGCTGATTGCGCCGATCGCCTTTCTTTTCACCATGTTTATCTATTTGGGCGGATTCAGCCTGTTTTCCGTAATTCTGCTGGTTCTGTATTTGGTCGCCGGCATTTTCGGACTGTTCTTAGGCGACCTTGTTTTCGGCGAGGAACGTCATAAAAAGGAAAAAGAGGATCAGAAAAAGGCGGAGGAAGTTTTGCTCCGCGCAAAACGCCGCGACGAACGCGAGAGCCGCCGGGCGGTAAGGACGCATTATACAGCCGATTCCGCGCAAAACAAACGCGGCGGCAGAACCGAAACGCCCGCCGCCGCAAAAAACCCGTCTGATGATTATGACGATTTTGATTATGACAAGTACCTGTCGGACATAGACAAAAGACTCGGGGACGATTTTTAAACGCAGTACAGATTTGTGTCCCACGCCGGAATATACGGATGGTGCCGCAGGTATATCCTGTAATCGGGGTTCAGCTCCCTGATAAGCAGCGGAAGAGTGAATATATCCTCAAAACGGTGATACGCTGAGAAATTGAGCTTAGGCTTAAAATTTTTCAGCGTATTTTTTGCGCCCAAAAGCGTTTCGCGGTCGGCGCCCTCAACGTCAGCCTTTATGTAGCTTGCCGCCGCTCCGCACAAAATCGTGTCCACTGTCGCCACACGGGTAGGTACGCCGTCGTCGGAAACGGCGCTGTTTCGCCCTGCCTTGTTGTTGAAATTCAGGGTCGTGTTTCTGCTGTAGGAGCCGAGCTGCCACAGCTCGACGCGCTCTGCATCGGCGCAGTGAGTGCGAAGCTTTTGAAAATTCTTCGCGTTAGGCTCCAGCGCCACGATCTTGCGGTAGCTTCCTCCGCTGTAGTGCAAAAACTCGTCGATCGTGTCGCCGTTATACGCGCCCAGATCAACATACAGCTCGTTGCCGCCCAAGCTCAGGATATTTTCAAACGCCTCGGATTTGTCGGTTGTCATGCCGTCGAGCAGTGACAGCTCGCCCGTGTAATAAAACAGCAGCGTGCTGCGGTACACAAGCCGCGACTGCTCGTCCGCCATCAGCGCATAAGCCGCCTCGATCTCGGCGCGGTACTTCTCCGTGAATCCGCGGTCAAACAGTATTCCGCCGAACACGGGCACGCTCGGCACCAGAGTAAGGCGGCGCTCGGCAACGGCTTTTATCTGCGCCATGACCTCGGGAAGCTGGCTGGCAAAGCATAGCGCTACGGCAAAGTCGCCGAGCTCACGCTCAAAATCCGCGAACCGCTTTACCCGAAAGCTGTGAAATGACTGACCGCGCACAAACTCGTCGCTCGCCATAACGCCGTCGGCGTGAATGCCGAAGCGCTCAAACGCGGCGAGCACCTTGTCCGCGCCGTCGCCCATGCCGTAGAGCACGATCGGCTTGCCGCAGGTTTTAAGCCGCTCCCAAACCGACTGCCGTTCAAATAAATCTTTTATCATATTCATCACCATTATCTATAGGCAACACCGCACAATTCAAGGCGCACGGCTTGCTTGAATATTATTCCGTCAGCTTGCCCAAAAAATCTCGGCAAGGCGACAGCCTTACCTCAATACGAAAAATCTTACTGCGCAATCCGCACACCTGAATTATGCGGTATTGCCTATAAAAAAACGCCCACCCTGCTGGGTGGACATTTTATAATGTTGGCGTCTTCCTATTTTCACACCTCGTCGCCAAGGCACTATCTTCGGCACTACAGGGCTTAACTTCCGTGTTCGGTATGGGAACGGGTGGACCCCCTGCGTCATCAACACCAACTCGTTTTTCGCCGTTTTTTCAACGACGAAGTGTATTATACAACATCTTCCCGCATTTGTCAAGCTTTTAACAATATTTTTTTAAATCAAAATATGCACGATAGTGCCTGACTGACGAAAAACTATCAATGAGTAGTCTTATTCGGGTCAATCCGCCTCGCAGATCACAAGGTACCTGCCGTATTTGCCGTTGTTCAGCGGAGTGCAGGTAACGAGCGTCAGGAGCTTGCGGTCCGGCTGGATAACGGTATCCGTCGTCTCGTATGGTCCGACCTTTTTGTACTCGATCACCTTGTAGCGGATGGTTTCCCAAAAGTTTTTGATGCTGACGGTATCGCCGATTTTCAAATTGCGGATATTGTCAAAGAAGATCCTTCCGATATAGCCCGTGTGCCCGGCTACCACGCAGTTGGTGTTGGGCTCGTTAAGTGGCAGGGAGGTGTTGTTCAGGTGAGCCGCACCGTAGCTCATCATCTCGTTATTCGCGCCGAGATAGATCGGCAGGCTCAAATTGATCGACGGAGCCGACAGATACGCGTAAATATTCCCCAGACCGTACTTGCTCATATTCAGCGCGGCGTGGGTGTAGTCGTTGGTATCGACCGTGCCCTGGTTGTTGATAAGAGAGCGGTTGTAGCGGCGGCTGTCCTCAAGCAGCATTTTAAGAGATTCGCTGAACACGATGCGGCGGTTTGAGGAGCGCTGATACGTGCCGCTGTAGCTGTAGCGGTAGCTATAGCTGTAGCTCCTTCCGCCTTCTCCGCCTTCTTTGTTTTCTTCGCCGTCGTCGCTGATGCGTTTCAAAGGATAGCCCTCTTCGTCCACCAGGTGGCGCTTTTTGGCTTCCTCAAAGGTGGTGACAACAGTTCCGTCTCTATCGTCGGTAAGCTCATCGACCGTGCTCTCGAGCTCTTCCTCGTACTGATTGATCGCGCCGTTAGCCCTGATTTTTCCTACTTCATTAGAGATAGGCGGAAACGCCATTAATCCAACGCCCGCCAAAAACAAAACGATTGCCGTGACGAGCACAATCTTTCTCCACATAACACTGTCCTTTACGAATTGTATTGGTATAAACGTATTATAACGCATTGTTTTGATAATTTCAAGCTAATTAAGGCAATACCGCACACCTGAATTATGCGGTATTGCCTTATTTTTGTGTGATACAATGGTTTGCCTAACAGATCGCCAAAAGTCAATAGTGATTTTTATGATTATTTGACTTGCTAAAAAACTGCGAGTGTGGTAAAATGTATGATGTATAGTTATATTTAAGAGAGGTAAGAATATGGAATATCAATTTTCTGACAGAGTGTCCAACCTTAAACCCAGCGCGATCCGTGAGATCTTCAAATATGCCGCCGACCCGTCGGTGGTATCGCTTTCGGCGGGAAATCCCTCTCCCGACGCTTTTCCCGTTAAGGAGATCGCCGAGATCTCCGCGCGTATCTTTAAGGAGAATCCCATCTCTGTTTTGCAGTACAGCGTCACCGAGGGTTACACTCCGCTGCGCAACCACTTAAAGGAATACATGAGCAAAAACCACGCTACCGGCAGCGACAACGACGATATACTTATCACCACCGGCGCTCAGCAGATCATGGATCTTTGCACCAAGGCGCTTGTCAACGAAGGCGACGTGGTGATCTGCGAGGCTCCGTCCTTTATAGGTTCGCTGAACACCTTCCGCAGCTACAACGCCAAGCTGGTGGGAGTGACCGTGGAGCACGACGGAATGAACACCGACGAGCTGGAGGAAAAGCTCAAGGCTAACCCCAACGCCAAGCTGATCTACACGATTCCCAACTTCCAGAATCCCTCGGGCGTTACCATGAGCCTGAAAAAACGCCAGAGAATGTATGAGCTTGCCGCCAAATACGGAGTGCTGATCCTCGAGGACAACCCCTACGGCGATCTGCGCTACAGCGGCGAAAGCCTCCCCAACATCAAAAGCATGGACACCGAGGGCATCGTGATCTACGCAGGCTCGTTTTCAAAGGTCATCTCTCCGGGTATGCGCGTAGCCTACGCCATCGCGCCCAAGCCCGTGTTCCAGAAGCTTGTGGTCTGCAAGCAGGGCAACGACGTCCACACCAATATCTGGTCTCAGATGGTCTGCGACGAATTTATCACCAAATACGACTTTAACGCGCACCTTGAAAAGCTGCGCACTATCTACACAAAAAAGGCTAATTTCTGCATGGAGCTGCTCGACAAATACTGCGCTCCCACTATCACTTATCACCGCATTGACGGCGGACTGTTTATCTGGTGCGACCTGCCGCGTGAGGTAGATATGCCCGAATTCTGCAAAACTGCCGTGCTCAACAAGGTTTGCGTGGTTCCGGGCAACGCCTTTCTCACCGATGAAAGCGAGGAGTGTCACAGCTTCCGCATCAATTTCTCTACCCCCACCGACGAACAGCTTGAAAAGGGTATCAAAATCTTGGGCGAGCTTGCCAAAAACCTATAGGCAACACCGCACGATTCCCGTTGCGCGCCTTGCTTGAATATTATTCCGTCAGCTTGCCCGAAAATCAGCCCGTACAGTATGCGAACTGATTATTTTGGCGAGCTGACGAAAAATCTTACTGCGCAATCCGCACACCTGAATAATGCGGAATTGCCTATAAACCGGAGGTAACAAAATGGAAAACGAACAGAAAAAACAAGTGGTGTTCAGCGCCATTCAGCCCAGCGGCACTATTACTTTGGGAAACTACTTAGGCGCGGTGCGCAACTGGGTAGGTATGCAGGACGAATACAACTGCATTTACGCGCTTGCCGACCTGCACACGATCACAGTGCGTCAGCAGCCTGCGCAGATGCGCAAAAATATTTTGGACGCTTACGCTTCGATCATGGCGTGCGGTATCGACGTTGAAAAGAGCATCTTCTTTATTCAGAGCCATGTTCACACTCATGCGGAGATGGCGTGGCTGCTCAACTGCTACACCCAGTTCGGCGAGCTGTCGCGCATGACCCAGTTCAAGGACAAGAGCGCCAAGCATGCCGACAACATCAACGCCGGTCTCTTTACATATCCCTCGCTTATGGCAGGCGATATCCTTCTGTATCAGACCGACAAGGTGCCTGTAGGCGCAGACCAGAAGCAGCATATCGAGCTGACCTGCGACATCGCGAAGCGCTTTAACGGATTGTACGGCGACGTGTTCAAGATCCCCGAGGGCTTCATTCCCAAGAACGGCGCGCGCGTCATGAGCCTGCAAAATCCGCTCAGCAAGATGAGCAAGTCCGATGAAAACGTCAACGGCTGCGTTCACCTGCTGGACGCCCCCGAGGTTATCATGAAAAAGTTTAAGCGCGCGGTAACGGACAGCGAAGCTTGCGTGCGCTATGCCGAGGGCAAGGACGGCGTGAACAACCTGATGACTATCTACAGCGCCGTAACGGGCAAGACCTTTGAGCAGATCGAAGCCGAGTTTGAGGGCAAGGGCTACGGCGACTTCAAAACCGCTGTCGGCGAGGCTGTTGTTGAGGAGCTGCGCCCCATTCGCGAGCGCTACGAGAAGCTGATCTCAGACAAAGCGTATCTCGAGGACTGCTACAGAAAGGCTGACGAGCTGGCGCTGCGCATCAGCAGCCGCACGCTCGGCAAGGCAATGAAGAAAATCGGATTTGTAAAATAACTGCGGGGATCGGCAATGCTTAAAATAGAAAAACTCCTGTGGGATTTTGTACAGAAACACCTTATTCTGCTGGCTTTCATCGCAGTGACGGGCGCGGGCGTCGCGCTTCACTGCAACGGACACGACTTTTTGAGCGGCGACCTCAACTGTTATCTTGTTCCGTGGTGGAACGAGATCGCAGGAAAGGGCATTGAGGGACTCGCCTCGCAGGTGGGCAACTACAACATCCCCTACCAAATAATCATCTTTTTGCTCAGCCGCACAAACATGGAGCCGGTGATAGCATATAAGCTGGTTTCCATTGTCTTTGACTTCGCACTGGCGCTGTCAGCCGCGCTGCTTACCCGGTCGCTTTCCAAAAGCAAATTCGCGCCGCTGATAGCGTATGCCGCGGTGCTCTGCTCCTTTAACACCTGGCTCAATTCCTGCTTCTGGGGTCAGTGCGACTCGATCTACGTAACCTTTATCGTGCTGGCGATCTTCTTTCTCTTTAAGGAAAAGCATATTCCGTCGTTTATTATGCTCGGTTTGGCGCTGGCGTTCAAGCTTCAGGTGATCTTCATTCTTCCTGCGTTCTTCTACTACTATGTATCGACGCGAAAGGTGAGCCTCCTTCACTTCCTGATCGTTCCCGCAGTCAACTTCCTGCTGTGTATGCCGGCGGTGTTCTGCGGACGACCCTTCAATGAGATATTCACCGTCTATTTGGAGCAGACGGAAACCTATCATCAGATACAAATGAACTGCCCGAACGTCTACGCTCTGATGATGGAGGGCAATAACACCATTTATTTTGAAAACTTCAAGCCTGCGGCACTGGCGCTGACGGCGCTCATGCTGACGGCAGGTCTGGTGTTCGTGCTCAAAACCAAGGTGTCGCTCGACGATCCTCGCTGCTTCTTTATGGCGGCGATTTGGAGCAGCTACACTATGCTGATGTTCATGCCGGCGATGCACGAGCGCTACAGCTACCTGCCCGACCTGCTGATAATCCTGTTCGCGGTGATCTGGTGCAAGTACATTTGGGCGGCGATACTGTGTAATTTTATCTCTCTGCGAGGGTACTGCTTCTATCTGTTCAGTGAGTATCAGATGGCGGACATCAGATACGCCGCTATCGCGTTATTGGCTGTCTATATCTACCTCACCGCTCAGTTCGCAAGGGATTTCCTTTCGCGCCCCTGCCCCGAACCCCCAATAACCGAAGACGCCAACATCACAGAAAGCACGAATAACGCAGAAAATACAGAGAACACAGAAAATACAGAGAACACGGATAATGCGGAAAACACTAAAAATCCGCAAAACGCATAAATAACCTCTAATGAACCCCTTGCCGCAGATTAGCGCAGCAAGGGGTTCATTAGAGAATAGCATTAAGGCAATACCGCACACTTGAGTTGTGCGGTATTGCCTTAATCTTTTTTCGTATTTGTTTCCTAAAATTTTAGTGAAGTTTATGTGAATTTAGTTGACAATTTCATTTTTATATTTTAGAATAATAAATATAAAGGGAGGTGCGCACCTATGAAAAACATGAAACGCTTTCGCCTGATCGCGGCGGCGGCGGGATTGGCGGCGCTTACGGCTGCCGCTCCGTTCACCGTGCTTGCGGAGAACGGCCCCGACATCACCGATACTCAGATCACGGTACGCGCCTTGGAGATAAAGGAAAAGGGGATCTACCGCGCTGTTCAGGCGGCTCTGGACATCGCGCATTACAGCGCCACCAACGACAACCGCTACCGCGTGGTGGTGGAGCCGGGCACTTACGAGCTTACGCGTGCGCTCCGTCTGTACAGCAACACCGAGCTGGTGCTCAACAGCGTCACCCTTAAACGCCACAAGGAAAGCTGCGCCAATATGCTGCGCACCGGTGATTACGACACCGAAAGCAGCGGCGCGGAGGGCTATGACGAGTACAGCAACCTCACCGTCACGGGCGGCGTTTTTGACGGAAGCGCTACGGCGAACACCGTGATCAAGGCTGCGCACACCACCAATCTGTGCTTTGAGGGCACTACGTTCAAGAATGTGAAGAACGGTCACATAATGGAGATCGCAGGCGTAGACGGCTTCACGGTTAAGAAATGCACCTTTAAAGACCAGCGGCTCGACCCCGACGACGTGGGCTACGAGGCTATCCAGCTCGATATCCTCAAAAAGGGACATATCGTGGACTGCCGTTCTGAGGATCTGGCTATGAAAAACGTGCTCATAGAGGGCTGCACCTTCGATAACGTTCCGCGCGGCGTGGGCACTCACACCATGATCGTAAACAACCCGTTTACGGGTATCAAAATCAAAAACAACACCTTTAAGAATATCACCAGCGTCGCTGTGCAGACCATGAATTGGAAAAACAGCGAGATCAGCGGCAACACAATTGAAAAAACGCCGCGAGGTATCGCGGTCTACTCGATCTTAGGCGGCGGCATGGGCGCGTTCAAATCCTCCGCGATCGCGGCTGAGGGCAAAACCGACAGCCATTTTTCCGACAAATACAGCGGCGCGTTCGACAGCAACATCACTATTTCGGACAACACCATCACGGGCTGCGGCGACATCAAGGACAAGTTCGCAAGCTATGAGCCTGCCGGGATCTCGATCATCGGCACAACGCTTTCAAAGGCTTCAAAGACCTATGAGGACGGCAGCGGAAATCTGCCTAAGGGCGATTACAGTATGCGCGGAGTGACGGTCAAAAACAACACCATTGACGCGAATGGCTACGGTATCCGCATGATAAACGCCAAGAACTGCGACGTGCTGTCAAACACCGTCGCCTGCGCCGACAACAAGCATTACCGCAACGATTTCCACGGTATACAGGTGTATCAGTCCTATATCGACCGCGTGAAAAACAACACCGTCAGCAAGGCGGCGTGCAACGGTATCAGCGTGTACAAGAGCACGGTTCCCGTTATCGAGAACAACGAGGTCGATAACAGCAAGAACTGCGGAATCTGCTGCGATTCCTCCACCGTGCGGCATATCAATTACAATACCATCATAAAAGCCTCCGCCGACGGTATCCTGTTTAAGAAAAGCAAGGGCAATAAAAAGATCAGCGAAAACTATATCACCGACACAGGCGGCAGAGGAGTTTTCGTCAAGGATAAATCCAAGGCAGGCTCGATCAGCAAAAACACCATCTTTGCCACAAGCAAGGTGTGCATTGAGCGCATGAACGACAGCAAGGGAGCGATAGTCAGCGACAACTGCTTCAAGGCTGCCACGGTCAAAAGCGTGTCGCTCAACACAAATTCGCTCACCATGGGTCTCGGCGAAGCCTATCCGCTGTCGGCAAAGATATCGCCGTCAAACGCAAAGTCGCGCTTCATCTGGTCAAGCTCAGACAACAGCGTTGCAGTCGTTGACGGCAACGGGAAAGTCACCGCGAAAAAGTGCGGCAAGGCGACGATCACCGTAACGGCTTCCAACAATGTTTCGCAGACCTGCAAGGTAGAGGTAAAGCCCAAGCCCGAGCATATCGACATCAATGCATCAATGCTGACGCTGGGACAGGGCGAGGAGTTTGACCTCAACAGCAGTCTCAGTCCGCGCGGCAGCGCCTCTCACCGCGTGACCTACACCTCAAACAACAGAGGCGCGGTCGGAATAAGTCAGACGGGCGGAGTTATCACCGGCAAATCGGTCGGTACCGCCACCATCGTGGCAAAAACCTACAACGGAAAGATCGCCAACTGCAACGTAATAGTCAAAGCCGAGCCTTACGCGGTTTGGTTTACGGAGGACTATCTGCACATGGGTCAGGGAGAGAACTACCGCTTTACGGCGCAGCTGCCCGACAACACCGCCAGCCATCATATGACCTACCGTTCCTCCAACACCGACGCAGTGGAGATCGACGCCGCAACGGGCGAGGCTTACGCCAAGGCGAACGGAACAGCGGAGATCACCGCCACAGCCTACAACGGCTTGCAGGCGCACTGTACGGTGACTGTGGAATCGGCTCCTGCCAAGGTAGAGTTAGCTGCCGGTTCGGTCAATCTGCACGAGGGCGAGGACTATACTCTTACCTGCAGCTTCCCCACCGGCTCAGCCTCATGCGATCTCGCCTTTTCATCATCAGACCCGAAGGTTTGCAGCGTAGACGAAAACGGAACAGTCACCGCCAAATCGCGCGGCAAAGCGACCGTCTCCGTGAGAACCTACAACGGCAGAATAGATTTCTGCGAAATCAATGTAAAATAATAAACCGGGACCGACTCATTCCTTTGAGCCGGTCCCTTAATTTACATTATAATTTTACATTTTATTATTTATCTGCATCCGCGTAATACTTATCGTAAATAGTATTATAACCCATTAAAAGAGTAAAAAGTCTGTCGTTGTCGATAAGAGTTTCAATTTTGCGGCGCAGCTGTTCTTCTGTATGGTCTGTTTCATCGTATTCGTTAAGAAAACCGTACCGATATTCCAGATACATTTCAACTATCGGCTTTTCTTCATCGTTAAATTCGCCGTCCGCAAGCTTTTGAGTTGCTGCGGAAACTATTTTAACTTCTTCGCTCCAGCTTTTGTTTATATCTTCCTTAATGTCGTGCTTTTTAAATATCGGAGCAGCTTTTTTTACATTTTCTTCATAAAGCTTTTTCATCTTTTCTCTCTTATCGCGAATCAACTTATCCTCAACATCATCCTCAGAATCAGTATCGTCTTCCGTCAAATTAAAATCTTCCTCAGGCGAATCGTCGCGTGTAAGAATTTCGCCGTCGTCGGATACATAAACATACGGATTGAGATTCGCGTGTATCGTGACAGCGCTTGCCGCAACAACCGCAGTGATGATTACAGCTATTATTGATATTTTTATTATTTTCTTGCGTTTCATGATAATCCTCCGAATCATGTGTTTTTGCAAAGAAACCGATTCTTATTCATTCATATTACTTATATGCGTAATACTTATCGTAAACAACGTCATTTCCCATTAAGAGAGAAAAAAGCCTGTCGTTGTCGATAAGCGTTTCAATTTTGCGGCGCAGCTGTTCTTCTGTATGGTCTGTTTCATCGTATTCGTTAAGAAAACCGTACCGATGCTCCAAATACATTTCTACTATCGGTTTTTCTTCATCGTTAAATTCGCTGTCCGCAAGCTTTTGAGTTGCTGCGGAAACTATTTTTACTTCCTCGCTCCAGCTTTTGTTTATATCTTCATTAATACCGTGCTTTTTAAAAATCGGAGCAGCCTTTTCTGCATTTTCCTCATACAACTTTTCCATTTTTTTATTCTTTTCTTCTTTTATCTTATCCGCCTTGATTTCCTCGGGATCTATCGTGAAATCATCCGGCGATAACGATTCCTCTTCCACAGGCGAATCGTCGCGTGTAAGAATTTCGCCGTCGTCGGATACATAAACATACGGATTGAGATTCGCGTGTATCGTGACAGCGCTTGCCGCAGCAACCGCAGTGATAACAACCGATATTACTATTATTTTTATTATTTTCCTGCGTTTCATAGTGATCCTCCTTTTACAAAGAAAACGATTATTGTGTACGCAAATCCATTCTCTGATAATTATATTATATCATAAAATGTTATAAGGTTCTATAGTCGAATCACATATAAATCATCGCAAAAACATGTACTAAACCAACAAAAAACTGCTCGGATTTGTGAACGATCACTACTCTGTTTAGTCTGCTTACCAGTCCCTTATAACCTCCTTGCTGTACTGCTCGTTTTTAAGCTGAAAGCTTTGAGCGAGGGCGGGGGTTATGAGGGCTTTTTTGTCCGAGGTGAGTATCACTAATTCAAAATCACGGCGCTGTCTCCGGTAGTCTGTCGCCTTGTCGAGCCCCATTACAAAGAGCGCGGTGGACAGACTGTCGCTTTTTACGCCGCTGTCGGATATGACCGTCACCGACTCAACGCCGTTGTCGGCAGGCATACCGCTTTTGGGGTCGATGATGTGGCAGTAGCGTTTGCCGTCGCTGCCGGTAAAGTACCGTTCATAGCTGCCCGAGGTGGCTGTGATCTTATCCGCGCAGCTGACCGTACCCATGTAATCGGCGCTGTTGCCGGGGTCGGCTATGCCTATGCGCCATTCGCTGCCGTCAGGTTTTTTTCCGTGCGCCAAAACCGTTCCCCCGAGATTAAGGACAGCCGATTCGCAGCCGTCGCGCAGCAGAAGCTTGCGCGCTTCGTCTGCGGCGAAGCCTTTTGCGGTCGCGCCCAAGTCGATTTGAGTCCCCTTCGGCAGCTCCGCTGTATTTTCTCTGAGCTTCACCCTTCGGTAGTCAACCGATTTAAGCAGGCGGTTCAGCGTGCTTTGAGAGGGGATATGGTGGTCGCCGCTGATGAAGCCCCACTCG
This sequence comes from uncultured Ruminococcus sp., assembly GCA_902790475.1. GTDB lineage: Bacteria > Bacillota > Clostridia > Oscillospirales > Acutalibacteraceae > Ruminococcoides. Next base: position 28,050 of record CADASG010000026.1, read on the forward strand.
CAGACAACAGGGTAAACGGTGATATCAAGCGCTCCCTTTGAAGCTTCGCAGCAGCTCAGGGACTGCTCAAGCGCGTCGGCGGTCAGCTCGTCGAGCGTCGCAGAGCCGTCGCGGTTGAGTCGGTATATTTCGCTGTTGACGTTCGTTGAGGACAGCTTTTTGTCAAGCTCGGTTATCCGCTCCTCTATAGCCGCCGTGGTGCTCTCGTCACCGTAGACCGTGAGCTGCATCACCGTGTCCATCGACTGAAAGCTGCGCGTTTGAGGCGCGTTTGAAGCACAGCCTGCCGACAGGGTAAGCCACAACAGAATGAGCGCCAAGGCGGTTGATTTAACGTAAGATCTCATAAAACCTCCGTATAAAAGGGCTCGGCGCGCGCCAAGCCCTGTTTTGAATAGTATGTCAGTGTGTAATACCCCCACGGTTTGGGGCGTTTTGTTCAACGGCTAACGTTGGTTGCCTGTCAGGGAGATTTCTCGGCTATTCGCCGACGCAAATTCGGCTTACGCCGACCGCTCGAAATGACATGTGGAGGAAATAAGCTAACCATTCTGCACGAACGAAACTCTCCACTCTCAACTCTCAACTCATCAGGCTTTTTTCCAAATCTTGGGGATAAAGAGCAGGAGTACGGGGAAGAGCTCGAGTCTGCCTGCGAGCATGTCAAACATCAGCACGATTTTTGACAGCAGGGTCATTGACGCGTAGTTGCCAACGGGTCCGACCTGTGCCAGACCGGGTCCGGTGTTGTTCAGCGTTGCCGCCACCGAGGTGAAGCTTGTCACCAAGTCCAGCCCCTCTATCGAGACCAGCAGGAAGCTTGCGACAAAAATTCCCATATACACCACCAGATATACCGAGGTAGTGCGCATGATATTGTGGTCGATGCTCTTGCCGTCCATCTTTACCACGCGTACATTGCGCGGATGAACCAGCAGCTTGAATTCCTTTCTGCCTTCCTTCATAAGCAGGATCATACGTGAGATCTTGAATCCGCCGCCTGTGCTGCCTGCCATTGCGCCTATAAATGTGATTATGATTATCACGGTTTTGGACAGGGTAGGCCAGTGGTTGACGTCGCCTATGCCAAAGCCCGTGGTGGTAATGATCGAGGATACATAGAAAAAGCTCTGGTGGAACGACTCGTGCGCGTCGTGATAAAGCGGCATGATATTGAATCCGATGATCAGTGTGGAGATCGCGATGATGCCGAGATACACCCACAGCTCCTCCATCTTGAACGCCTGCTTGAATTTGCGCGCGAGAATCAGGATATATACTGAGAAATTCACACCGAACAGCATCATGAATATCGCTATTACCGTTTGAAAATAATAGGTGTCATAGGCGGCGATGTTTGAATTGTGTATGCCGAAGCCGCCCGTGCCTGCCGTGGCAAAGCTGGTGTTGATGGCGTTAAAGAAGTCCATTCCGCCGAACAGCAGCAGGATACACTCGAGAGCCGTCATGCCGATGTAGATACCGTAAAGCATAGCGGCGTAGTGGCGCATATGCGGCACCGTTTTGCCGATGATCGGTCCCGGGCTCTCCGCTTTCATCAAAAAGATGTTTTGCTGACCGCCCAGTCTCGGGATAAGAGCAAGCAAAAAGACGATAACGCCCATGCCGCCCAAAAAGTTCATCAGGCTGCGCCACATCAGCATACCGTGGCTCAAATGCTCGACCTCTGTGAGTATGGTCGCGCCTGTGGTGGTGAAGCCCGAGACAGTCTCGAACATCGCGTCGGAAAAGCTTGGTATCTCGCGGCTCAGCCAAAACGGCATTGCGCCCACAAGAGCCAGAACTATCCAGCTCAGCGCCGTAGCCGCGAAGCCTGCTTTTTGGTAGAGCACCATTTTCTTTGGCTTTTTTACCTTTACCGCCAGCAAGCCCAGCAGTGCGCTGACCGCGCCTGTCAGCAGAAAATACATGCCCTCGTGTTCCTGATAGATAAGCGAGGTGACGGTGCATACCTGCATGGCGGCGCCTTCCACGATCAGCACCCACCCCAAAATATAAAGGATAATTCGTTTATTCATAACGCTCAGCCTCTGAGAATATCGTTGAGATCATTGAGTCCCTTGTGCTTGGTGATGACGACCACCAGATCTTCGGGCATTATCTCATCGCTGCCGTGGGGAATGATGACCTTTCCCGCGCGGCTGATGCAGATGATTTGCAGATCGTCTTTCAGGTCAAGGTTCATTATCGGAGTGCCGATAACGCGCGAGCCTGCTTTTACGCGGAACTCCAGCGCCTCTACCTGATCCTCGTGAAGCTTGTAGAGAGTCTCGACATTGCTGCCCATGGAGTTTTGCATGGCGCGGATATAGCGCGCGATGTATTCGCCCGTGAGCACCTTTGGGTTCATGACGCACTCAAGCCCCAGCTTGTCGATGATAGTGTCAAAGGATTCGTTGTTGACCTTGGTGATGACCTTAGCCTTGGAAACGCTCTGGATATACAGCGAGATCAAGATATTTTCCTCGTCGTAATCCATCAGAGCCGCCACGCCGTCAACGTTTTCGATGCCCTCGCTGAGAAGCAGCTCCTGATCCATGCAGTCGCCGTGAATGATGGTTGCGCTGTGCAGCGCTTCGGAAAGCTCGGCGCAGCGTTCCTCGTTGCGCTCGATGATCTTGACGTCGATGCCTGCCTTGAGCAGCTTCTGTGCCAGATAGAACGACACCTTGCCGCCGCCCAACAGGATAACGTTGCGGCTTCTGCCGATAAGGAAGTTGACCTTTTTAAAGAACTTCGCTGCGATCTCGGGCTTGGCGACCACCGTGACCCTGTCTCCTGCGCGGATAACAAAGTCGCCGTTCGCGATGAAAACCTCGCTGCCGCGCTCAATGGTGCAGATGCGCACCCTGCCGCGCAGGTTGTCGATTTGGCTAACTTTTTTATTTGCGACGGGAGATTTTTCCGGAACCTGAACCTTGATAAGCTCGGTCAGACCCTTAGAAAAGCTGTCAATCTCCAGCGCTCCCGAAAAACGGAACAGGCGGCTGATCTCCAGCGCCTCTGTCAGCTCGGGATTGATCGCCATTGAAAGGCGAAGATGATCCTTTACACGGTAAAGATCGTCGGTATATTCGGGGGCTCTCACTCTCGCGATAGTGTGGGGAGTACCTGCCGCGCGAGCCATAAGGCAGGCGTAGAGGTTCACCTCGTCGCGAGCAGTCGCGGCAATGACCAGATCTGCCGTCTGAGCGCCCGCTTCGCAAAGCACGTCGAAGGTAGCGCCGTTTCCTTCTATTCCCAACACGTCGAGGCTTTCGGAAAGACGCGCCACGGCGCGCGGATTGATGTCTACAACTGAGATCTCATGATCTTCGGCATTGAGCTGGGTGGCGATGGAAACGCCCACCTTGCCGCAGCCAACAATAACAATTTTCATAAATGCAGCTCCAAAGCTACGGGAGATCATAAGTCAAAAATCTCCCGAGTAAAATTAATGTACAGACATAATACACCTTTTAGCTGTAAAAATCAATATTATTACCAAAAAAATAAAAGGATTTTTCAAAAATCCGCTTTATATTTGCAGTCCCGTGTGCTATAATTTGAGTATCGGAATAAGATGATATGTGCAGGTGTCCGGTGTCTTTTACGGTAAAATATATAACAGAGGTGAGTGCGTTATGAAACGCGGCGATTATATAAGCTGGGACGAATATTTTATGGGTGTGGCGCTGCTTGCCGCAAAGCGCAGCAAGGATCCCAACACACAGGTGGGCGCGTGTATCGTTGACAGCAACAACATAATTTTGTCAACGGGCTACAACGGCTTTCCCTACGGCTGCTCGGACGATGTGTACCCGTGGAACAGGGACGGCGAGGACACAAAATACAACTATGTGGTTCACGCCGAGCTGAACGCTATCCTCAACGCCAGCGGCAAAGACCTTCGCGGCGCTCGGCTGTATGTCGATCTGTTCCCATGCAACGAGTGCGCCAAGGCGATAATCCAGTCGGGCATTTCCGAGGTGGTGTACCTCTATGACAAGTACGCCGATTCGCCGCAGACCGTAGCCTCCAAAAAAATGCTGACCTCCGCAGGGGTAAAGTTGACGCGCTTTTCCGCGCCCAATAGCAAGATAGTTCTGGACTTCACAGCAAACGGGTAAGTCCGCAGGTGAGACCCTGTGCAGTTAAGGTAAATGTTAATTGTTATTTGCGTAACGCCGACATTACCCTTTGCGCCCCATAGTCCGCGAGCTGACAGTCGGGGCACCCGACCGCGGACGCGCAATGCGCGCCCCTACGCCGACAATAGATATTTTTCGGACAATTGCGCAAAAATTCAGCCATTTTTTGCAATACCGACAGCTTACCTCCCGATGTCATTTCGACCAAGTGGAGCGCAGCGGAACGCGCGGAGAAATCTCCTTCGGCGACGCAGCATTGTTCCCTGTCAGGGAGATTTCTCGACTATTCGCTGCGCGAATTCGGCTAACGCCGACCGCTCGAAATGACATCAATAGGAAACGTCGTTTCCATTGCCCTCACAGTTTCCGATATTTCTATTCTGTCTCGCGAAATGCCGAGCTTACTGATGCGACCGACGTTAAGTACGCGACCTGACCGCGGCGGCACGCCGATTGCCCTCACAGCTTCCGATATTTCTATTCTATCTCGCGAAACGCTGACGTTACCTATATACCCAACGTTAAGTACGCGAGCCAAAAAACGCGGGCGCACACAAAGGTGCGACCGACCATACGTATTATCCAAAAGCTAAACTAAGAGCCGGCTCAGGTGAGCTGGCTCTTTTATTGGATTAGCTTAGATTCAAGCTTTTATCGGATGATTGCCGAATCAGCCCCAGGGGATGGGATCGTAGACGGTAGTTCCGAACCCATTTATGGAGGTCTTGGAACTGTCTACCCAGTAACCGCCGCCTGCGGGGGCAAAGTCGGTGATGTCATTGGTCTGCTTGCCGTTGCCGTTGACAACTACGCCTGCAGCACCTTCGGGAACATTGATGGTGTATACTGCCTGACCGTAGTCGTTGGTTTCGAGCCAGGTAGCTTCGTTGCCGGGCCATGCAGCGGTAAGAGCGTTACCGTCGGCATCCCAAGCATAAACGTGGATGCTGCCCCAACCGAGAGAATCGGAGAACTTGAAGCTGCCAGAGGGAGGAATGTCTGTGGGATCAGTGGGTGGGGGACCCCAAGGAATGGGAGTGTATACGACCGCACCGAACTCGTTTATGGTTGTCCTTGCAGCATCTACCCAGTAGCCTTCAACACTAAAATCTGTGATATTGTCGGTCTGACCGCCTGTGCCGTTGATAACAATACCTGTAGCTCCTTCGGGAACGTTGATGGTGTATACTGCCTGACCGTAGTCGTTGGTTTCTGTTGAAGAAATCTCGGTGCCGGGCCATGCAGCGCCGACATCACCGCCGTCATTATAAGCGTATACATGGATGCCGCCCCAACCGAGAGAGTCGGAGAACTTGAAGCTGCCGGAGGGATGAGTTTCGCCTGTGGAACCTGTAGGATCGGTGGGAGGGATGGGCTCCCAAGGAATGGGAACGTATACGGTCGAACCAAACTCGTTTGTATCGGTCTGATCTGCTGAGACATAGTAACCTTCAACGTCAAAATTGGTGATGTTCGCGGTCTGGTTGCCGTTGCCGTTTACGATAACGCCTGTAGCGCCCTCGGGAACGTTGATGGTGTAAACCATCTGACCATAGGGGTTCATTTCACCCTCTACGCCTGCGTCGCCGGGCCACTCGGCTGTGAGAGCTGTTCCGGATTCATCCCATGCGTAAACATGGATGTCGCCCCAAGCGAGAGCGTCGGAGAAGTAGAAGCTTTTGGGACCGGACTCTGTGGTGGGCTCGGTATCGGGCTCAGTATCAGGCTCGGTATCGGGCTCGGTGGGCTCGGTAACAGGTGAGGTATCGTCGGAGTATCTGCCGACCAGCTCGGTGTCTGTGTAGCCTGCAAGGAACTTCTGGATAAGAGTAGCGTCCTTGATGCTTACAATGCCGTCGCCGTTGCAGTCAGCTGCGATCACGCCGAGCTCGGAGAGCTCCTTGATCTTGCCGATGTGTCTCTGAACAGCGGTAGCGTCGCCGATAAGGATCTTGCCGTCCTGGTTAGCGTCGCCGATGAGAACTCTTACTGCGGGCTTGGTGGGCTGTGTAACCTGAGTAGCCTCGGTGGGCTTGTCAGTCGCCTGAGTGGGCTGAGTAACCTGTGTGGGCTGTGTAGCCTGAGTGGGCTGGGTGGGTGTGTCAGCCTTACCGTAGAGGTAAACTACGTTGACAACGCCGGGAGCCATTGTGCCGGAAGCGTTCGCAGGTGTGACCACGTCGGTTCTGCCGGACAGAGGCTTGGTGGTGTAGGTGTCTGTGCTCTTGACCTTGGTCTTGTTTTCAACCACGTCAGAGCTGATCTTCTTGCCTGTGTTGAGATCAACGTGGCTGGTAACGATAGTGGTGTTGTAGGTAACGACCTTGTTCTGGATCCAAGCCTCGCCGGATACGGGGTAGCCGGGCTCGAGCTGCGCAGGCTCCTGACCTGTGCCGCTCTTGGGATGGAAGATAACCAGAGCGTTTGAAGCGGGAACTGTAGCTTTCAGCCAGCCGCTGCCCTCGTTTGACATAACGGGAGCGGTCTGCCATGTGCCGCTGATCTCGCCTGCGTCGTTATATGCGTAGCAGATAACGTTCGACCAGTTGTTGGAGTTGTAGTAGTGAACGATGGTGGAGGTGTTGGTAAGGGGCTTGTAGGTGAAGGTGATGGTGGTGTCCTTACCGGAGAAGGTTCCCTGGGTGTTGGCAGGATACTTGTCGGTATCGAGCTGATAGCCCTGGATGGAGGTGAAGGGAACGCTGAATGTGTCGCCCTCTCTCATCTTTGTGGAATTGCTCTCCTTGATCTCCTTGCCGCTCTGATCTACGTACTTAACGGTGAGCATACCGGAGGAAACGCCGGTGCTGGAGTAGGTGTAAGTTACATTGTAGCTGCCGTTTGCCGCTACGGTGCCTGTTGTGGTACCCTCGGTCTTGATAAGTCTGTTATCATAGAGAAGGGTAGTGTCGGGCATTGCGCGGTAGGTGCTGCCGGCTCTGTACTTTGCACTGCTCTGCTTGAGAACCTTGCCGCTCTGGTCAACGTGCTTAACGGTCAGTGTGCCGAAGCTTTCGTTGAGCTTGAGGTTGTTGAAGCTTGCGGTGTCAACCAGGATAGCAACGCTTCTGGGTCCGATGCTGTAGGAAGAACCGGCGGTGCCCAGAGACTTAACGCCCGCGCTGTTGTTATTGGCGACAACTGTCCAGCCCGAACCGCCGATGTTGATGGAGTGGGTCGAAGAAGCGCTGGCATTTACCAGAACCGCAAGCTTGTTCCACTGACCGGAAGCGGAGTTGGAGTAGGTGTAGCCTACTACGTCGCCGTAGTTTGAAGTAAAGGTGGGATTGCTGAAAGACGAACCCTTTAAGGGGTTGTAGTTCTTTCTGATCTGAAGCAGACCCTTGTAGTAGTTTGTCAGGGTAGACAGGGTAGAGGTTCTGCTCCAGTCGATCTCGTTGATGTTATCGGGCTTGTTGTAGCTGTTTTCATCGCCCTTCTTGCTGCGTCCGAATTCGGAACCCGCGGTCATAAACGGGATACCCTGAGAGGTGAGCAGCAGAGCCATGGTCATCTTGGTCTGAGCAACAATGCGCGAGTCGGTGTTGGTATAGTTGGTAATACCGTTGGAACCGCTCAGCTTGTCCCACAGAATGTAGTTATCATGGCAGTCGGCGTAGGAAATCGCCTGTGCAGGTGACTTGGGATTGGTCGCCTTGTAGGGCTTGCCCTGTACGCCCAGAACAACGTTGCCGGTGTTGGCAGAGGTGTTGCCCTGAATGAAGCCCTTGGAGCTCAGGGTGTTTTCACCTCTGAGTGCGTCACGGTAACGGTCGCCGAACGCGCCGACGCGGGAATCCAGACGGGAAAGACCGGTGCCCTGCCAGCTGTAGATAGCATCGGGGTTAGCGGTGGTGCCGCCTGTCCATGCCTCGCCGTAGAGCAGGATCTGTCTGCCGCTCTTGCCGGAGCTCATGTTAGCGGTGATACCGTCAACAGCGCTTCTGATCTCGTTCATGGTTGTTACGTCGTGAAGACCCATGAGGTCGAAACGGAAGCCGTCGATGTGGTACTCCTCAGCCCAGTACTTAACGGACTCGATCATGTACTTTCTGAACATCTTCTTGTCGGAAGCGGTCTCGTTGCCGCAGCCGGAGCCGTTGCTGTAGGTGTTGGAGCCGCTCATTCTGTAGTAGTAGCCGGGAACGGTCTTGGAGAAGCAGGAGCCGTCGGAAGCGTAGGTGTGGTTGTAAACCACGTCCATTACAACAGAGATGCCTCTGTCGTGCAGCGCCTGTACCATTTGCTTGAATTCTTTGATTCTGACGTTGCCGTCGTAGGGGTTGGATGAATAGCTGCCCTCGGGAACGTTGTAGTTCTGCGGATCATAACCCCAGTTGCGGTTGCCGGAGCCGCCCTTGGTCTCGTCTACGGACTGGAAGTCGTAGGCAGGCATGATCTGTACGCAGTTGATGCCCTGCTCAACCAGATAGTCTACGCAGGTGGAAACGCTGCCGGAGCCGTTGAGCTTGGTACCGCCTTCGGTGAAGCCGAGGTACTTACCCTTGTTGTCATCGCTGACGCCGGAATTTTTGGAGACGGAGAAGTCACGAACGTGGATCTCCCATACTACCGCTTCCTGAGCGCCGTTGAAGAGAACGTGCTTATCGTCGTTCCAGCCGTCGGGGTTGGTGGAAGCCAGATCGACAACCATTGAACGGTTGCCGTTTACGCCCGTAGCCTTGGAGTAAACGTCCTGAGTCTCGTTTGTCTTACCCTTGACGTTGACGATGTAGGTGTAGTAAACATTTTTATAGTCGCCCTGTAAGGTGAGCGACCATACGCCTGTGGTGGCGTTCTTGGTCATCGCGTGCTCGCCGATGACTCTCGCGCCTGATTCGCCGTCTGAACCTGTCGCGTACAGCTTGACCTTTACCGACGAAGCGTCGGGGGACCAGGTTTTCCATGTTGTGGAAGTCTTGCTGTAAGTTGCGCCGAGGTTCTTCTCGTTATAAGCTGAGCTTGCCTGCGTCTCAAGGTAGGTCTGGTTGTTGTAACCAACCGCTTCGGGTGCGCTTGCCGCGCTTGCCGCAAAGCTTGCGGAACCCGCTACCATCAACGCCGACAAAAGCAGCGATAACGGTTTTCTCAATTTCACACTTATCACTCCTAATATGCCATAATTTTTTTCCGGAAAAGCCGCTATGACCCTCGGCCCCTCCTTTTTGGTCGGCAAAATTCCATATATTATCCCAATATGGTATTTTTATTGTAACAAACTTGTTAATCTTTATATTTCTGTATTAGAATTATAACTCGTGCTCCGTTAACAAATTTTTTGAGTTGTTTTCGCATCGTTTTTGGTCAATATGTATATATGGTTTTCCGCGTATAATCGGTGTTTTTTCCGCATCGGGTACGTCGGACGGCGGCGCGGTTTTGTGCTGCTGTGTGACGGAGTAATAATCACAAATCGGTTTCGACAAAATGACAAAAATTTCACTTGACTTTGCATAATTTAGTGTCTATTATGATATGTGAAATAATTTCACATAGGAAGATAACGCATGATTAAATATGAGATTACGTGTGAGGAAGGCGAGGACGACGTCGCCTTCGGGATCAGAGCGGTCGGAGTTTCGCGCGTTGTGCAGAGCATACCCGGCATTTTTGACAGCGAGGACGACGCGCGCCGGCTGACCGCGATGCTGAATGAGGAAGCAGTGGAGCTGTGTCACCTTGAGGACATTATCGAGGACTACCTGACGGACTTTACGGTGTAACGCCGCACGACCGGCAAAGCCGGCTTGCAAACCGCCGAAAATATGGTATACTGTTCCTATACTATATTATTCAGGCGGTGACGGATATGATTTGTAACCTGTGTCCGAGAAAATGCAACGCGGTGCGCACGGAGCACGGCGGAGGCGGCTTTTGCCAAATGGGTACGCTGCCCGTGGCGGCGAGGGTCGCGCCTCACTTCGGCGAGGAGCCGTGCATAAGCGGTACGCGCGGCAGCGGCACGGTTTTTTTCTCGGGCTGCACTATGAATTGCCTGTACTGTCAGAACTACGAGATCTCCACACTCAACAAAGGAACCGTGCTGACGGTAGAGCAGCTTGCGGACTGCTATAAAATGCTGGAGGACGCCGGAGTACACAATATAAACCTTGTGACCGCCGATCATTTTGCGGAGGCTGTGGTAAAAAGCTTTGAGCTTTACCGTCCGCGTGTTCCAGTAGTTTACAACTGCAGCGGCTACACCTCGCCGAAAACGCTTTCCATGCTCGACGGGCTGGTGGATATTTACCTGCCTGACTTCAAATACAGCGATAACGCGACGGCTGTCGCGCTTTCAAAGGCGCCGGGTTATGTTGAAACGGCTTCCGCGGCGATACAGGAAATGATATTCCAGGTTGGAACGCCCGAGTTCGACGACGAAGGGATAATGAAAAGCGGCGTGATCGTTCGCCACCTTATACTTCCTGCGCACACAAAGAACAGCATAGGAGTGATAGATCTGGTGAGACGGCTGTACGGAAACCAGGTGTATTTCAGCCTGATGTGCCAGTATGTGCCGTGGGGCGAAGCGAAGGGTCACCCAAAGCTCGGCAGGACCGTCACACGGCGCGAGTTTGAAAAGGTGCGGCGCGAGCTGTTCCAAAGCGGTCTTGAGGGCTTTACTCAGGAGCTGTCCTCCGCCAGCGCCGAATATATCCCCGACTGGGACTTCGTTTGATTTTGGAAACACCGCGCAATTAAAGACGCGGCTTGCGGCGGCGCAGCATTGTTTCCTGTCAGAGAGATTTCTCGGCTATTCGCCGTCGCGAATTCGGCTTACGCCGACCGCTCGAAATGACAGATTGGAAATGTTCCGACTGTGCAATATAGCAGAACAATAGCGGTATAACCTGTAGGGGCTTGCATTGCAAGCCCGGTGTGCCGACGTTGTTTTCCTGTTCGCATGTTGACAGAAACAAAATGTTGTGTTCAGCACCCTCGGTCGCATACATGGGTGCGACCCTACGCAGTCAAGGAAAACGAGGACTGTTTCTCGCGTAACAGCGACATTACCTGTCGCTCCGTTCTATAGTCCGCGAACTGACAGCGGCGGCACGCCGAACTCGGACGCGCAATGCGCGCCCCTACGCAGTAAAGGAAAACGGTGATTAAGAAAACGTCGTTTCCATTGCCCTCACAGCTTCCCTTTTTTGAATTCTATCTCGCGTAAACGCCGACTCCACCGAAATGTCCGACGTTAAGTACGCGAGCTAAAAAACGCGAACTGACTGCGGCGACAGCCGACAATGATTTTTTCGGACATCAGCAATGATTCTAACCCCTATATATCCGGTCGGGCTTTAAACGTCTGAACCAAACCAACCTGTCTGCCAAACCGAAATTTTCAACTTTCAACTCAAAAGCAAAAAAACGCTTGACTTCTTTAATTTTCTGTGTTAGAATGTTATCACCTCTAAAAGGGGCTTTATTTTTGTGCCCTGCTGAGGGAGGCTAAAAATATTCCGAATAACCGGGAGGTGCCGTTATGAGAGTTAAAAT
>CADASG010000027.1 GCA_902790475.1 uncultured Ruminococcus sp.
CAAAGACCGCTATGTTCCACGTACTTCCATCAGCGGTGTTTTGAAGCGCAATCTTTATAATATCTCCAACCTTGCCAACTTTATCAATAATTTTGTCGCCCTTATTGATGTTACAGTTTGATTACGAAATTAGATTGACGTGAAAATATAAAAAATGCTTATTGACAATCGCCGCGGTATTTGCTATAATAGCATTTGAAAATGCGCCAATAGCTCAGTTGGTTAGAGCCACCGGCTCATAACCGGTCGGTCCGGGGTTCGAGTCCCTGTTGGCGCACCAAGCGAAGATAATCCGAACCTTCTCCCTGTTGGAGGCGGGTTCGGATTTGTCTTTTTCTATGCTTATCCGAATTTTAATAGTAAGATTGGCAGATAAACATCTTTGAGATTTAAGGTATCATTTGTACCGAAAACATGCCTGCTTTGTATCACACATTATTTCTATACTATGCATCGATTGCTTTGTTTACAAAGCTGTGTGCGTTTTTTCGTTGATTCTATACAAAAATATTATTATTTATTTGTATATAGATTTTTTGGTATTTTCTTGAAAATGATTGTTATTTTATTATATAATTTAACATATAGACGTGTTTTATTGATAAAACAGCATAATTTGAAAGGAGTTTATTATTTTGAGAGTTTTTATAAGCCATGCGTCAAAAAACAAAGAAATCGTATTAAAATTCTCAAGATTCCTTGAAGACATTAATAGTGATATTGATGTGTTTTGTTCTTCTGAAAAAGGAAGCATTAAGGTTGGCTCTAACTTTGTTGAAGCAATTTTTAAGGAACTGAATGAATGTGATGTTTTTATTCCGATTATTAGCAAAGAGTATTATGATAGTAAGTTTTGCATGATAGAACTGGGAGTAGCGTATTCATATTTCCGTGGTAAATATCAAAAAAATGGTGAGAGCTATATCTATCCATTTGCACTCTACCCTGTTCAAAAAGGTTATGCCTTATCGGGGACTCCGCTTTCTAACTTGCAAACCGGTGATATTTCAGACAAAGAAGATTTACACGGCTTTTTGAAGTACCTGTCATCAGAAAAAGGTATAGCAATTGGTTCAGGTACTAATCGCATTATACACGCTTTCAAAAATGAAATAGACAGAATCGTGCTCCAGAACCAAAACATTATAGAAACCGCCAAAATCAACACATATTTTGATGACAGTATAGAGCACAAGCACAGGGAAGATATTGCATATTATGGAATTTCTAAAGATGGTATAGTTGTAAATTACAATATGAATCCCTATGAGCGAGTTGATGTTAAAAAACCTAATTTCATCAGTCTAGTTTTAAGTTATGTTGACAAGTTGGATTTAGGCCGTTATTTGGAGCTTAACCTAAATATTGAATTCAAATTCTCTATTACCAGTTTCACAAATTCGTTGAGGCGATTATTTGTTGAGTTTAAACACTCTAATTCTCATAGTCTATTGGAAACGTTTGAATTTCCCATTGTATATGGTGAGAATAAATTTAGTATTCCATTAGAAAAAATGAAAAGTAGTGCCCTCCATGATATCTCTGAAATATGTTTTGTTATTCATCCTGATGATGTTGTTGAAGATGAGGGAATGTTTAAGATTGAAGCGATAAAGGTAGAATAGATAACGAAATACACTCCTATTGTAAAGGCGAACAATGAAAATTGATATTATTGCTTTACTCCGCGATGAATATCCGGAACATTTAGAGCATAACGATGAATTTGTTTTTGATAATATTATAGAATTTCCTCAAGGTGAAACACATATCAAAAACATGGAAAAATTATATTCAAAAGAGAACCATTACATTGAAATAAGACTTATTAGGAAAATTTTGAGTTTTATATCCCAGTATGGATATAATCCTTCATGTAAGTATTTTTCAGCTATAACAAAAACACTATCAGCATCTGTTAGAAATGGTAAAAGTGCGGTTATTATGATTGATGATCTTCTCAATAGCGGCTTGATAAACTATTATACAATTGTCTTAACGTGGGCCGATAGGTTTAACGATTTGGATAATTTCAAATACTGCTTTATCAATTTGATTTATCTGTTGGATATGAGATGCACCAAAAAAGCGTTAGGGTCAGTTAATCACGAGAAAGACAAACAATGGTATAGGACGCTAAAGGAAAACATTTTACAAATAGCATCAGACTGTTACTGGGTTTCCTGGTGTTTTATGATTTTACATGAGATCGGACATATTGTTTTAAATCATACAAACTTACAACATGATGAAAATCAAGAATATGAAGCTGACAAATTTGCTTACGATATGATAATCAATTTGATTGAGAAATACTGTGACTCAGATGATGAAGTGATGTCTGTTTTTAGAACATATACTTGTTTCGCACCAATGATGTTACTGGATTTTTACAGAATGATAGACATGTACCAAAGTCTTATTTATCCAGAACAAAAGCAACAGTTCAATCCAAAACCACAAAGAAGAATTGATAAACTAATTGATTTGGGAATAGATACATTTGATATTTCCGATGCACGCAATGTATATAATAATTATTTAGATGTTTTAGATCTTTTTTCTGAACAGTTCAGAATCAAATATGATCTCGGAAAACTTGACATTTTGCCTACAATAAAGGCTGAATAATATTTTATGGGTGATTTGCTATGATGATAATTAATATGAATGAAAATGATAAGCTCTTTTTTGACGAATTAATAAATAATAATCCAAACTCTTTTGATGTTGCCAATATCAGAAACTTTGATGGAGTTGCTCTTGTTCAAATTATTGTTGATTCTGCTGTAGCTCTTTCAGCACCGTTTTTAACTGCGTTGGGGCTTTTTTTGAATTATAAGATAGCACAAATGCAGGAAAAAACTAAAGAGAGAGAACTTGACATAAAAGAACGTGAATTGCAACAAAAACTAACTGAAAAAGATTTGAAACAGACTAATACAGAACAGCAAAATGATTTTTTTGAAATAAAGGTTTCGTCTGAAACAAGTAAGATTACATATACTAACGAAAGCTTTAATAAAATAGAAGCAAAGGAAATAATTGATGGTATCGTTAGTATATTAAGTTCGTCGCAATTAAAATAATACTGTATAAATAAAACATTTTGCGTTTTTTTAATTGTCATAGGAGAAAGAATTAATGGTTTTTCACGATGCATCCAAATATATCTATGATTGGCTACAATCACAACCTTTTGTAAAAGAAGAATCAATAACTGATTGGCTATTGTTTTTTGTTTCAACTCATTCTGATAAAATAATATACAAAACGTTTTCTCGCAATGAGGAGGCATTTAATGGTTCCGATTGGGAATGGTGGATATTAACAGAAACTTATGCTTTCCGTTTTTTGATTCAAGCCAAAAAGCTAAAAGAAAATGCCGATAACTATCCAAATCTATCATACAACAATAGGCATGGAATGCAAATCGATTTACTGATAAATTCAGCTTCCCAAAAAGGCGCAATGCCATTTTATGCTTTTTATTCCTGCCAAAAACCAGAAATAGAAAAACAAATCAATAACATATCATACATAGACAAATCCGCGTTAGAATGGTGTAAACCATGTATTAATGGGTGTTTTTTATCTTCTGCTCACTGGATTAAAGAAAAAATCTTAGATGCACCCAGAAAAAGAATATCGGAGATTGAATTGGTAAATGCATCATTTGGGATATCAATATTTGATTTCTATACCAAGGAAACAATTAAAGAAGTTACAAATATATTATTAAATTTAAATTCATACTACCGTAACCAATTTAACAATGAGAAAGGAATTGCACATTTGTTCCGAGATATTCCCAGTTATGTTCGAGTTCTAATTGAGAATAAGAACAATAATCAGCAAAGCCAGTCTTGGTATGAAAGCGAGTTCGGCTATTATTTATCTTCGCTTTCAGGTATTTCGATTATTGATTTAAGAAACTGATAAACAAGGCAAGGAGCTGTTTATTTCTCCTTGCCTTGCTTTCAATTAATTCATATCTTTGTCGTCTTTTTCTTCCCTCTGCCGTAACCATTCTTCATACTCACGTTGACCTTCTTCTGATTCAAAGAAGGCAACGATATCATCTACGAATGCTCTTGCGAGAGCCTGAAGCTCATGCTTTGGAATTTCAGTTTTCTTCGATGCCATAAGGCATCACGGCATTATTGTTTTTCCGGATTCCCCCTTATCTTTGTGTGATTTCTCTTAAAATGATTATTGTTTTCATGGCTGATATTCCTTTCTCGTCGTAGTATAATCGACGTATAAATGTTATTTGATGATTGCGATTAAGGTTGGTTTTGAACAATAGCCAAATCATATTTGACATCAATCCCTTCGTTTGATCTATTTTTTAGAGTGTCATAGAGAATCGCTCGTCCTCATCTTCATCCTCGCTGTCATCATAATCGTCGTAGTCATAATCATCAGCACCGAAGATTTCGTGGAGGATTTCTTCTCTGGCTTTGTAATCTTCTTGTTCATAATCAGGTTCCTGTTTGAGCGTTTCAGCTTGGCTGACGGCGGTTGCATTGGTTACTAAACCGATGCCTAAACCAAGTACAGCACCGAGAGCGGAACCGTTTTCTTCGGCTTCGATACGTTTTCTGCGCTCGTCAGGGTCTTCAGAATCGTTGTCAACAATTTTAGAAACCGCTCCGGCAAGACTGCTGAGTCCGCTGCTAATATCAGAATAACTGTCCGCAATTCTTTGCATTTCGGCTTTGGATAGAGCACGTTCTCTGAGATGCTGCTCGTAAAGCTCGCGCGAATCTTCCCAGCCTGTCGGCTGTTTCTCTCCTGAACTGCTGTCAGGAAACTCTCTTTGCAGGAGTTCACGCTCGATATTATCCTTGAGATATTTCTCGTCGTGGAGCTTGATATCGCGGCAGCTTTTGCCGTTGGGGCAATGGAAAGTGAGATATTTTCTCTCATCCGTCCATGTCATGTGGTAGCCGAGAATGGACATTGAGCGGATAAATTCGTCCTTGCTGCCGCTGAACTCCATCGCCTTGTCGATGTCATTTGCCAGCTTTTGTTTCCAGCTTTCGCCTTTCATCCTCGCGCGGTACTCTCTGGTGGACATTCTTTTACCGCCGCCCTCGTATGGTTGGAGAACGGAAAGTCCGTGCGCAACGCAGATTTCATCGCTGAGCTTGCGCAGATGTTTGAGCGTTGACGGCGACTGGCGCAGTTTCATTCCAGATTCAAAGCTAACTGAATTGATCACGAAATGCGAATGTATATGGTTAGCGTCGCAGTGAGTCGTGACCAGAACCTCGTGACCAGCCCACGCCTTTTCTGCAAATTCAAGAGCGATTTCGTGCGCCTGCTCGGGCGTAATCTTCTCCGTCGGTGAGAACGACTGCGCATAATGATAGAAAAATATGCCGTTGTCTTTGCCGTAAACCTTCTTCGTCGCCATAAATTCCCGGAAGGAATTTGCTCCGTCGCAGTTGACTCCGCTGATTAATTGTCGATTGGATTTGTTGTCAAAAATTTTGTATTCCTGCACACAGTAGTTGATGACCGCTCGCATGGCAAAACGGTTTTGCCGGTGTTCGGGGATATACATGATGGTTGCCATCGTTAATCACCTCCTGTCAAGTTGAGAATCGCGTCGTAGATTTTGCGCTGACCTTCGATAACAGAATCGAATTTACCGAAGAAGAAACGCTTGGAATTCACCTTCCGCGCGATTTGGTTGATGTTGTTGCCGATGCGTTTCAGCTCAACAAGCACCGCAGACAAGTCCGTTACCTTAATTTCTGTGTTGCGTGAACACTCAATCAGATAGTCCGTCAAGGTCATCTGCGCCTGCGTTGCTTTGGCTGTAATCTCTTTCTTTTCTGCCGGTGTTAACCGAATTGATAGTGTTTGATTTCGTTTTCTATTTGCCGTAATTGTTACCTCCGTGGTTGATTAAAAGTGGGTTCCGGGCTTCCGCCCGGCTTTTTGCGTTTGGCGGACAGCCGGACGCTCTGCTTGCCTCAGCAGAGCTGAGTAAAACGTGAGATATACTCACGCCGTTCTCAACCCGCATGAATGTGTATTTTGTTACTAACAGTAGGTGTATGTTTCTGCAACAGAGTGCGGCGCAACTGCAACAGTGCCACAGTTGTACAACAGAAAAAGAGAAAGATTTTTCTCAGCGTACAAGCCGTTTTCAAGGCTCTGCCACAGTTGCCACAGAAAAAATCAGGTACTGTTCACTATCTGTTCCACCTTAAATTTATCGAGAGCCATATATCGACTGTTCTTTCCGGCGTAGCGAACGGAGACGGTATTGCTGCCCTGAGAGGTTTTTATCAAATCGTCCTCAGCGAGTGTTTTCAATAACGCCTTGCTCGTCAGACTGAAATTTTCTCCTTGTTCGTTACAAAGCACCTTCACATGGCGGTAAGCGATATCCTTGTTGAGGTAGAGATAATGCTCGTCCTCGAAACCAACAAAGTTTCTTGGATACGGGTCTTCGCCGATTGACAAATCCTTGCGCGTCACCGCGACTGCGCCGGACTCAATCAGCGCGTAGAGCTTTTTCACAAAAATGACCGAGGGCTTGTCGCTCTTGATATTCTCGCTCTGTCGCTGTGCCAAGCGGTAAAGGATTTCTTTAAATTCGCCGTCAATTATTTCCACGGCTGATTCTGTGATAACCTTATGCTCCTCTAAAAACCACAGGAACATATTCATGCCGATTCTCAACTGCGCTGCCATTTCAGGCACTCTGCCGTGACAGGAAATACCTGTTTGAATAAAATCATTTCGATAGGCGGTAAAAGATTCTTTGAGCATTTTCACAAAGCCTTTTTCAATTTTCTCTACTTGAAGAAACTTTTTCTTAATCCATTCCGTGTAGCCAAATATCGTTCTGCGAAAAACTCCCTGCTCCGCATACTGTTGAAACGAGGACAGAATATCCAAATTGACGTCACCGTCCTTCAACTCCAAAAGGAAATACCGTGCGGTTCCGCTCTCACCAATATTGGGCGGGAACTCCGAGGTGACAATCGCGTTGCCAAGCGGCGGACGCGACTCCATTGGAGAGGAATCCTTCCGCAGCCTGCCGCGACCGGTTCTGTCGCCGTAGGAACGGACAAGCGCCTGCATGGTACCTGTCAGCTTTCTTTCGTCATCTCTGCCGCATGGGTGGAAATCATCAATACAGGTCAGCACGTCCTTCAGAGCAAAGGCATTCTGAATAATGCTGTTCGCTGTATCCCGAAACGACATGGGCAGATTTCCGGCGTTAAAGATTCCGAAGAAGCAAAGAAACAAAGCCGCCATTGTGCTTTTTCGGGTACCGGTGCTTCCGATGATATTCAACACGAATTTCGGCATACACTGCGCCTGCCTGAGAAACTCAATCAGTGGAGTCAGGAAGGTGAACGCCAGCAGAACTAAAATAATCTCTTTCGGCGCAGGAGGCGTTTTGGTTATCGAATAGACCGTTTCCAAATTCGACTTTGAAAAATTCTGCTCTCCGCAGTAGCTTTCGAGCTTTCCTTTCAAGCTGACATTGAATTTGCTGTCACCGGGCAGAAGAAAAAACCACTCGCCGTTGATTTTCTTCCAGCCTGTCTGCTGATAGATAAACTGCTGCTCGGCATACTCCGCTGTCTGCTGTATGGCGTAGCGCAGGTGCTCCCTGATGTTCTTGCCAACCTCCAAGATACATTTAGCGCCCCACTTTTCAAACAGCCAGTTGAACGACGGAAAGTCCTTTCCAGATACCTCAATCTCGGGTAGTGCTTCTCCGTTTGCGTGTTTACCTGCCAACCGCAGATACTTTGTTTCCGTCGCGCCGTCATCAATCGTCAGCTCGCTTTCGATGTACGGCGTGAAGTTGCTCAGCTTTTTGTCATACTTGCTGTGCTTTTCGGTAACCTCAATGCAGAGATTGCCGTCTACCACCTTATACGGTGACGGATACTGTACAAGGCTTTCTTGAGTTGTTGCGTTTGTAGTTGACATAGTTGTCACAGCCTTTCTTGTAAGATTTTTTTGTGAAACACAACGCTCCCACACTAAAAAGTGGGAGTAGTATTCATATTTGCAAACAATCATAAACATCAGCTCCTTTTAAGTTTTTTTGCATAGAAAAATCCCTATAACTTGCCATTTGTCAAGCTATAGGGATGATTGATTTCTTCTCTTCGTTTTTATTATACCGGATTTTACAAACTCGCGTCAATTGTTAGCGGTGACGGGAATTGAAACAATTTTTACAATTCTCCTGTCTGGATTGCACTGGAGATTTACTTAAATTATATTGTGGAATATTTTTTAAGCCGGTTATACTATTTACAGACAAATTAAAACCGTCAACCGACAAATTATCCTTCTACTATATAAATGTCAAATATTTTAAAAAGTCCGCTTTTTGATATGACAACCCGAAACCGTTTCCTGAAAATGTGTGACATTATCAGGCGGTGTTTTTTCGCCCACAAACCGCGACAAATCGGCTGTGTGGGCTTTGTTCGACGAGGTGGGATACATTTACCCAACATTTTGTTTGCGTGACACGGGGCGAAACAGGGCGTGTCAGATTTTCTCGCTGCTCATCGCTTCAACCATCAGCCTGACAGCCAAAGAGAAACCCCGGACAAACGCGTCGCGCTCGCCGAGGTTCATAAGCTCTGTATGGTTGTCTTTGATTTTTTGAAGGATTGCGTTTTGCTGCTCCGTAAGCGTAGCCGATAATTCCTGCTCGTGACGAATCACCAGCTTTGCGGTAGTGTCGTACTCACTGCCGCGCACTACCTCATATTCATGCGGAGCTATGTTGCCATAGTAAAGATTTTCAAGCGTGGTCATTGTTGTCACCGTCCTTTCAAGCAACACACAATACCACAGGTTGCTTTGAAAGTCCAGAGGAATAATTATTCGATGTTAGATTATGACACAGTCAATTATTATCCTCTCTTTTCAAGGTATATTTCCCCTTATTATTGTCTTGGCTATCCAATATCAATAGGTTATTGTTTATTGAAAACTTATAGACTGAGTCCTTTGCTTTACTACTTGAAAAATCAATTGAAAGAACCTCTTTCTTGATTTCATACGTAAAATAGTAATTGTCATTTGAAAGGATTAATTCGCCGGTTCCTAATCCATCAAACTCATACTTCGTATGATTGTCGAGTGCCCATATACCATATAGCTCATCTAATTCTTTACTTTCTACCGGTTGAGACACAACAGAATTATCTGTTATTTTATCGTGGCATCCGCTTAATAGAAATAATAAGGCAATTATGCATATGATTAGTTTTGTTGTTCTCATACTTTACTCCTGAAGAATAGCGGCGGAAAACTTGCCGCCGCTATTGAATCAATTATATTTAATTACGATGTTTTTTGATATTTACTGCGTATGCAAGTATTACACCAAAAATCAGTACAATTAACGCCAATACCGCAAAACTTGCCTGTCCTGTCTGAATTGCCCCAGAATTTGAATTGCTATAACTTGTGTTGGAGTTATTTGGAGCTTCGGAATCTGTGGCTGTTGACTTAGTTGTAGGTTGTTCTTCAGGCTTAGTTTCGGACTGATCATCAGGATTTGTCGTGGATTGTTCATCCGGCTTAGTTGTAGTTTGTTCGTCAGGGTTGGTTGAAGATTGCTCGTCTGGATTTGTTGTGATCTGTTCATCCGGATTTGTGGTTGGTTGCGTATCAGGCTGAGGAGTAATTACAGGGATTTCCTCGGTAGTAAGAACAGTATGGCAATCAATACATTCTTTATGCTGCGAACCTTTATCTTTTTCTGTTGCTTCCTTATCTACAATCCATGCTGAAGGTGTATGCGCTTTTTTAGGAATTATAATACTGTTCTTGTCTGTAATCTCAATTGATGCGGTTCCATCCTCAAACCACTTATTACACCCTTCGCATTCGTAGTATGCTTTCTGTCCTTCTTCCGTACAGGTCGCTTCTTTACCCTCAACAAGTATAGGGTTGTGTGTATGCTCTTTCTTTGGCGCGATTACATAACCACATACGGTACAAACCTCATCTTCGGTTTCTGTCGCTGCACCACTGGAAATATGAGCAGCTTCATCATGTTTGTCTCCGCAGTTTTTGCACTCATGCCAGTGACCGTTGATGTCAAATTTCCATTCGTCACTATAGTCGTGTGATTTTAATTCTCCATATATGAAGGTTTCATTGGATTTTTCTCCACAAACGGAACAGCTCTTATAATATACCGCTTGAGATGTACATGTTGCTTCTGATTTCAAGTACTCGTCTTTTGCATTCTCAATAAAATTATGATTTGCCAAAGTCAGTTTCTCTGCTTCAACGGTTGTTTCTGTAGTCGCTTCGGTGTCCTTAAAATATTTACCGCAGTCTTCACAGTAAAAATACTCATTGTTGCCTTGCTCCAAACAGGTTGATACCTTTGACTCAATTTTTGTGAGGTTGTGGGTATGTACAGTGTCTGGTTCACTTTTCCCGTTAACGCTGACAGTAGCATCGATTGTGTCAAAATGAACACTATCTTCATCCAGATTCACAACTTCATCCTCAGAATAGGATATAGATACAATATAGTCGCCTGACTTAGCGTTTTCGTCAATCTTGAAAGTTAATCCCGCCATTTTTCCGTTTGTGGTGACATCACTTAAGCCGAACCACTGGATACGAAAAGGATTTTCCGATAGATTCTGCGAAACTGTTACTTCTCCAAATGCACTTGCTTTATCAGTACTAACGATTTGCATAACACTGCTATCGTATCCAATATTAACAGCCCATCCGTTGATTCCAGGATTGTTTGAGCATGTAAGTGTCAGTTCTACCTCCTCACCTGCATTGGCACTTGAACTATTGAATGCAAACGTAGGTGTCTCCGCCGCATTGATTTTTAATACTGTTCCTATTGTAATCATTGACATAATCAAAGTCAATGCAACGATTACCTTTATTTTTTTCATGATATTCATTTCCTTTCCTTCTTCATGGTATTATTGAATTTCAACTTTCCATCCGGCAACGTATTGGTTTAATCTGATAACATCTCTCAAATTAACTCGTCCGTCACCATTAATGTCTGTTGAATTATCAACTACAGTTACTTTCCAACCAGCCACAAATTGATTCAGACGTATAACATCTCTAAGATTTACTCGTCCGTCACCGTTTACATCGCCGGGCATATGTTTTGCAATTTTTACAATTCCGTTTACAACATCAAAATGCACCTGCTCATCCTTCTCGTTTCCTATTTCGTATTCGTCATAGGTAATATCAATCGGATAATCGCCTTCTTCAACATTTTCTTTAGCCTTAAATGTCAACTTAGCGATAACGCCGTTTGTAGTATCATCTTTTAGACCAAACCACTGAACATGATAGGGATTAGCATTTTGACTTTCAGAAGTAGTAATGTCGTTGTACGCAACACTATCACACTTTATTAATTCCATTACATCTGAATTGTACCCAATATCAAACGCCCAACCGTTAACACCGGGATTGTTCTTCATTTCAATTTCTACAGAAAACTCAACTCCTGCACTTACTGTTTTATTCTCAACTACAATTTGCGGTGCGTTGGGACTCACAGCCGATTTTACAGTCACCTGACAAGTTGCTGTCTTCCCATTAGCTGATTTTGCAGTAATTGTAGTTGTTCCGACAGCTTTAGCAGTAACAACACCATTGGAAACGGTTGCTATTTCCGGTTTGCTGCTTATCCACGTTACTGTCTTATTGGTAGCATTAGACGGAGCAACTGTTGCCGTAAGGGTTTCGGACTTGCCAACATCAAGTGAAAAAATGGATTTGTTTAGTGTTATTCCTGTAACTTCAACGTCTGCTGCTTTTACAGTTACAGCGCATGTTGCTATTTTTCCGTTAGTTGTCTTTGCTGTAATGGTCGCTGTTCCAGCGGATACTGCTGTTACCGTTCCATTGGAAACTGTGGCTACCTTTGAATCGCTGCTTGTCCAATTGACAGTTTTATCTGTTGCATTCGTGGGGGTAACTGTCGCTATCAACTTATCGGATTTTCCTATTTCAAGAATAAGCGTTGTTTTGTTAAGTGTAACACTTGTAACCGACACATTAGGCTCTTTTACAGTAGCTGTTCCCTCACCAATTTGCGGATTGTCATTTCCTCCACCAATATTCAAGGCATAAACATAAACAGGTTGATTGCCTCTTTTTGAGGTTGTTATCTCTGCGTCAAAGCCATGCCAATCGCCACAACCATAAACATTATTTACATCCGGACGGCTAGCATTGGCAATTATTCCATTATGTCCTTCCGCGTTAGAATCTCCGGAACGTCCTCCAATATAGACATGGATTTCAAGAGCTGAGTTCAAGTTGTCTGAGTCAAATGCCCAGCCTCTTATGTGAATTTTTCCTTCACCGCCCTCAATGATGTCAACAACACCTTCAGGGTTGTGCCATGTTCCAAAACACGGTCTTATAAAATATTTAGGCGCCCAAGTTCCCGAGCCTGTCCATGTAATATTATGAATGTGTGCGGGACTTCCGTAATCTAAACTCCAATCACTCATTCCGTTTTGGTCGGCGATTGTTGCTGTATTGACAGTTGATGATATGACCACGCCAGTGTGACCATATCTTGAATCAGAACCATTAACAATGAAAATATCTCCCGGCTCAGGAACAAACGATGCCGTATTCTGAATAACCTGCCAATCACTGGGATAAAGACCTGCATTTGAATACTGATTTGCGTTGTATACACCTATTCTTCCTCCATACGGATTTCCTGTTAACAAATAATTTACATATGCAGATGTAAAATCCGAACATTGGCTTCCATAGGCTCCGTCAATGTCATATCGCGCACCCTCTTGTGCCCTCAACCATGCTACTGCCTCATCCCGCGTTTTGACAGTACTGGCAGCAACGCTTTCGCTATCCACTTCAACGGCACCAATTGATTGGGGAGAAAACATCAACATACTCACTAACAGAGTTAATACCAATAACGAACTTATAGTTTTTTTCATTTGGATAACCTCCTTTTACTGAACGCTTACATTCCAGCCAGCAACATATTGGTTAAGTCTGATAACATCTTTAAGGTTAACTTTTCCATCACTATTTGCGTCCGCTGAAATACTATTTACCGTAACATTCCAACCGGCAACATATTGATTTAATCTAATTACATCCTTTAGATTAACTTTACCATCATCGTTAACGTCTCCTGGCAAATGCTTGCTAACAGAAACTACACCATTTGTAACATCAAAATGAACATTTTCTTCCTTTTGGTTGCAGATTTCTTCTTCGTCATATGTGAGATTAAGCGTATATTTGCCTTCTTTCGCGTTTTGTTTTACATTAAACTTAATCTTACACATCTCACCATTGGTTTTAACATCATCCAAATGATACCATTGAACATGATATGGATTTTTTGTAAGCTGATTGGAAGTTGTAATCTCTCCAAAATCACTCGCATCACAGCTTACTAATTCCAACACGCTATTGTCATAAGTTAAATCAAATGCCCATCCGTTTATTCCTGGGTTGTTTTTCATTTGGACAGATACGGTTATTGTTCCACCGGGAGCTACAGTCTTATTTTCAACAATAATTTGAGGAGCATTTGTATCTATCGGCTTAAGTTGATCAGTATAATTATCCTTATAGCTGTCACCGCAAACAGAACACTTATGAAGCGTATATCCCTTGGCTGTTGTTGTGGGAGCAATTACAGTGGTTGTATATTTATGACCTGTAGCGGCAATAGTTTGTGTTTCCTTATTACCACATTTGGAACAAGTTCTTGTTTTTGTTCCTGAAGCAGTACAAGTTGCTTCTTTTGTGGTTGTCCATGAACCATAGCTATGTCCTGTTGCTGAGATTGTTTGAGTTTCTTTGTTTCCGCAATTGGAACAGGTTCTGGTTTTAACGCCTGATGCTGTGCAAGTCGCTTCCTTCGTCACTGCCCACGACCCGTAGCTGTGTCCGGTTGCAGGAATTGTTTGTGTTTCTTTATGACCACACAAAATACACTCCCTTGTTTTTATTCCTGATGATGTGCAAGACGCAGGCTGTGTGGTTCGCCATATACCAAATGCGTGTTCCTTTTCTATAGCTGTGAAGGTCTTTTCTTGAGTACCGTTCATATTTCCGCTTACAATAACTATTAATTTGTATTCTCCAAGAGAAGATGGCTGAAAACTTATCCAAGCGGAATCATTGTTTTTATATGTTTTCGATTCTAAAAGAACATTATTAGATGTACGGATTTCTAACCGAACAGTATATCCATCGCCTTGATTCCAGAAGGTTGTGACATCATTTAGATTGCTTTTGGTATTATTGTCTCTAATCAAATAACTTATATAAGCTGTTTGCCCAACACCAAGTGAGCTAATTTCATTGGACTGATCTCCTTCCCACGCCCATACTTTAACGGCCGGTCTTGTATCTGCCCATGCATTGAATGATACACTACAAGAAACATCAGTATCTCCAGTTATCGTTACTGTACCTGAATAAGTATCCTCTGAATCCGGAACAAAAGAAATCCAATTATTATTGCTGTTTTCATATGTGTGTTCAAATACAACACCCTTGGAATTTCTAACTGTCTCTTTTGCACTAATACTTATGTTTGTTGCCCTTTGTCCAGTTGATAAATCAATCAACTCATAGCAAATGTAGTATCTTGTTCCTGTGTGAAAATTAGACGGAACATCGCCCATACCTGTGTCCGATACCCAAACATGAAGATTAAAACTTCTATCTTCCATCTTTTTTAGGTAATCCATACTACAGTAACCATTATAACCGTTCCACTCTACATGTGCCCACGATCCATCGGATTTACTTACATAAACCTGTGAGCCTTTGGGTATTGTGGTTACTACACCATAACCAGTACCATGGCCACTTCTCATCGTTAATGGCTGGCTATTAGTATTAACAATGTAATCACCGGCATAATCCGTCGAGCAAGTACAAGGAGCCGAACCACCTGCATACCTTAAAACACCATCCCACGGATGATAGTAGTAACCAGATACCGATACTTCTGTTCCGGTTTGGTCACCTGTTTGTGGATAACCTCTATTCGAATGCGCTCCAACATTTTGATTATTGCCTAAGTAAATTTCTGTATGCGTTTTTTCGTTAAGTAAAATATCTCCGCGCTGAAGATTTCCGACACCGCCTATTGAACTCCACGGAATCCATTGAAAACCATGTGCTGTAAACTGGCTTCGCATGTTACCTGTATAAGTTGCACTTCCTGTATCAACTCCAGCATACTTAAACGCAGAAATAACAAAGGAAGAACAGTCGTAGTCAGGACCCCATCTGCTTTGTTGGCTATAACCGTGAGAATTATCATTTGCAATAGATATTGCCCATGAAATAGCAGTTTCTACAACGGATGCAGCACTTGTACTTATCGCACTTATGCTAACCAATGATGCTGTGATTACGATAGACATAACAACACTGATTATTTTTTTCCACTTTTTCATTTAAAAAACTCCTTTCGTTTTTTCTCTTCCGTTTTCATTTTCCATATAAAAACAATCTATATTTTGCGTATTTCTGAATCTTTAACACAAATAATAAAATGTTTTCGATATAAGAACAATTATATTATATAGTTTTTGTTCTGAAAACGCAAGTGTTTTAAAATGTTTTTATATGAAAAACTTTAAAATTTTTTTAAAACATTTAAGGGAGGCGTTTTATGTTTGATTTTGGTCTGCGAATCAGAGAATTGAGGGAATCTCATAATATGTCACAGGAGGCTTTAGGCAGGCGGGTAGGAAGGAGCAAACCAGTAATCAGTAGTTATGAAAACAACATCAAAACTCCGCCGCTGGATGTTTTGGTCGATATGTCAAATGTATTTAATGTTTCATTAGACTATCTTGTAGGTAAAGAAAAGCATAGAACCTTAAATACAAATGGATTAAGTCAAAATCAAATTGAAACCTTACAGCTTGTAATAAACGAGTTTCGCGAAAAAAACAGAGCCTCATCTGAACTGACAAATCGTCAAATAAAAATCCTAAATTCATTACTTGTTTCCTTCTTCCAATAATGATTTGTCTATATCTGTCGAACCCGTTGACAATTTCGCTTTTCCGCGCTACAATGCGGACGGAGGTGGTTTTATGAACGGCGTAATTTACGCACGTTATTCCAGTGATAACCAACGTGAGGAGAGCATTGAAGGTCAGTTGCGCGAATGTCAGGCATTTGCAGAAAAGAACGATATCAAAATTCTGAACACCTACATTGACCGCGCATTCTCTGCCAAAACAGACAACCGTCCAGAATTTCAGCATATGATTGCTGACAGTAAAAAGAAACTGTTTGATGTAGTACTGGTCTGGAAGTTTGACCGCTTTGCGCGCAACCGTCTGGATTCACTTTTATATAAACAACTGCTTCGTCAAAATAATGTCAAGCTTCTCTCCGCTACAGAGCCGATTATGAATTCCTCTGTCGGCATTATGTTTGAGTCGATGATTGATGGCTACAACGAATACTACTCTGCGGATTTGGCAGAAAAGGTACTGCGAGGCATGACGGAAAACGCCTTGAAGTGCAAATACAACGGAGGTTATCTAACGCTCGGCTACTACGCCGATGACGAACAATACATCCACGTTGATCCGCTGTATGTTCCTGTAATCCTCGATATCTTTACGATGTATGACGAAGGTGCTACCATTAAGGAAATCCGCGATTATCTCAACGGGAAAAGTATTAAACCGAAGAATGGCAGGGAATTCACCTACACGATGCTCGACAGGATTCTGCACAACCGCAAATATATCGGCGAGTACAGCTTTAAGGACGTTGTAATCCCCGATGGCATTCCCGCGATTGTTCCGAAGGATTTGTTTGACAGAGTGCAGGAACGGCTGGCGAAAAACAAAAAAGCCCCTGCCCGTAAAAAGGCAGAGGAAGAATATCTTCTCACCACAAAACTGTTTTGCGGCAAGTGTCAGTCATTCATGGTCGGCGAAAGCGGTCGAAGCAAAACGCAAAATCGGAAGTATCGCTATTATAAATGCGCAAGCGTGAAGAACCACAAAGGCTGTGACAAGAAAACCGTCAAGAAGGATTGGATTGAGGATTTAACCATTAAAGTGGTGAAGCAGATTATTTTCAACGACAAACTTCTCAACAACCTCGCGGACGAGCTGATTGAATATGTCAATCAGGAAAGTCCTCTCCTGCCCCAGCTTCGCAAACAGTTGAAGGACACAGAGAAAGGCATCGACAATATACTCAACGCAATTCAGGCAGGTATATTCACACCGTCCACCAAAGAGCGTTTGGAATCCCTTGAACAGCAAAAAGAGGAATTGCAAATCCGCATCGCGCAGGAAGAAATTATCAAGCCGCCGATTGACAAAAACAAAATTCTGTTCTGGCTTCATCGTTTCCGCAAAATGGATACAACGAAAGTGGAACACAGGAAACGATTGATTGATAGCTTTGTCAACGCGATCTATCTTTATGACGACAAAGTTATATTTACCTTCAACTACAAGGACGGCGGTAAAACCATCACAATGGAAGAAATAGAAAACTCGTCTCTGAGTTCGGATTTGACACCGAGCGGTGCACCAGTAATAAATCCGAGGTACCCTCAAAAGGGTACCTCGGATTTATTATTCCTATGATTACGCGCCAACAGGGGCTCGAAGGCAACTGTGCCGAGCGAAGCGAGGTAAAAACGCTCCGGGGGAGCGTTTTTAAGGAGAGCGTTGATGAACTTTTAGCTATGAACAACCAAGCAGCAAGCGAGTGCGAAGTCCTCGCATTAATCTAACATACTGTTGGCGCACCAAGTGAACTTCCTGTTGAAATCTGAACCCTTGAGGATTCGGACATCAACAGGAAGTTTTGTTTTTATTTGATTTTATGCGGTTTTTCAGATATTTTTTTAGCTTATTTATTTGGACACAAAAATCAAAAACGCTTGCGGTAGCGGTTGATTATGATGATTCCGTCATATCCGTTATTCCATAAATACCTTTCCTTCGCTCCACGCCTTTCCGACTTTCTCACCGAGCTTGTAATAGCTGTTGCTGAAGGATTCGTAGAAAATCATACCGATCTTTCCCGTATCGATTTTACCGTTTTCGCCAAGCACGGATTCATCTGCCGCCATATTGATTACTTTGGCAAGCACTGTTGTAAAGTTCTCTGTCACAACAAACTCTATCAGCTCACATTCGATAACCACAGGGCTGCCAACGATGACAGGCGCGTCAACATGCTTGCTTTTTACCGCCTTTAAGCCTGTCCTTTCAAATTTGTCGGGAACCCTATATCCGGAAACTGTACCGAGATAGTCGATCTCCTTCATCAACGCTTCATTTGCGAGGGTAAGGGTAAACGCCTTCCTCTTTTCGATGTTCTCGTGCGTCTTTTTCGGCTTACCGATACAGCACGCCAGATCTCCGGCATTGGTTCTTGCGACCTCGTGCAGGTTCATTACATTGACTGTACCGTCATCGTTATATGTCGCCGCCATCAATACAGGCGAGGCGTATCCGGAAGAAAACGCTTTTGCTCCTAAATCTTTCATTTTGTTATCCTCCGTAACTGTTTATTTGATCTCGTCAAATCAGAGTATGTATCACATAATTGTGACGATAACTTCTCTTTGTTAAAGGCTTGGGGAATTCCCTACTTCTTCTCAATCACGATAAACGGGATCTTTCGTTCTGCTTCGGTCAGCCCTGCATGAACTCCGGGCATTTCCTGTGCCTCAAAATGGGTATTAAATATGCTCTTGTCAGAGATCGCCAATGCAATATAATCACCGATCATATCTTCTAAGCCGTCACGATCATTTCCCGTTCCAAACAATCTCTCGGAAAGAGCCTCATCTTTTGTCAGCAAAACAAAGGAATCTCCAAAATACTTGTTGAAAATCTTCGGAAAGGTTTCCTTGTATTCATCTTTCACAAAGAGATTCAGTGTGCGCGGCTCAAAGGAAGGCGGACGAACAAGACAGCGCATGATTTCAGGATAATCAAGCAAGCAAAAATTTTCGCTGTCTATGTGACCATGATCCGCAGTAATCAGAAACAAAGTATCAGATAATCCCGATACTGTTTTCTCTACCATTTTTTCAAGCATTGTCACGATCCTGTGCGTTTCCGGACTTCCCGTTCCCGTCTTATGCATGGTGCTGTCCGGTTCATTCCAATAGGCATAAATGAACTTTCTGCCCGGTTCATTGCATAACTTCTCCACACGATGTAAGATCGCGTCCGCGCTTTGAGGATACGGCGGCATAAACGGCATAGCGGCATAGGCGCTGCCCCCTGACTCGTTTATGATCTCGACGATATTTTTGTACGGCGTGTATTGAAAGCCGACATTGTACGCCGCTGCGGGTAATGCTTCCTCCAACGAATCCTCCGCCCACATCTTTTTTCCATCCGGATCAGTGGCAGACGGAACAGCGTTTTCTTTTTCCTTTAGCTGTTCTGTGTTCGTAAAAACGGTCACGTTTTTATTGATCTGCGGATAGTAGACGTCCCATCCCAGCCATCCGTGTTCATTCGGATATAATCCGCTGAGAATCGAAGTCGTCGCGGCGACCGTTGTAGGCGGATATACTGAATCAAGCGCGCCTGCCATATGGCTTCTGAAAAAACCGTTCTCTTCAAGATGCCTCTCAACGATTGATGTTCCCAGCGCATCCAGAATAAGAAGAACCACATTCTGATACTCCCCTTCAAGATACTTATCCGCAAGGGGAAGTGTCCCGGCTGTTGTTCGCGCGCCGAATTTCTTCAATATGGAATTGGATAGGTTCACAAGACAGTTGTTATAGTCCGGCAGAGCGGACCGTATATTTCTGTTCATTTCTGATGATCAGTCTCCTTTAACGATGATATCCTCCACTACATTCCCGTTATTGTCGAGAGTTTCAAATTTCCAATTTCTGCGCATATCCTCTTTGGACTGTTGGTATTAATTTATATCATACCACGTTAGGCTGCTGATTACAACATAACGGACGACAATTATATTATTATGAAAAGAATATTTATCTTGCCTGCGCTCATTACACACCATTTTCCAAAGGCGGACCGGGTGCAGCCTCACGCTGCAAAAATGGTACTTTTGGGTGATAGACAACACGTTTTTTGGCATGGTATAATATTAATGAGTATACACAAATGAAAGGACGGTGAGGCTGTGAATGCTTCTGTAAGGGTCGTCGTGGCGGACGATCAGAATATCTCGCGCGGCTTTTTTGAAATGTTCGTCCGCGCGGCGAACGGCTATACGCTGACGGCAGGGCTGCGCACGGCGCGGGAGGCAGTCGCCTATGCCGACGAGCATGAATTCGACCTCCTGATCATGGACGTAATGATGGCGGACGGGATCGACGGCTTGACCGCCGCAGAGCAGATCAAGCGCGAACATCCGAAAATCAAGATCATCCTGACCACCTCCGCAGTCGAAACGACTTGGGAGGACAAGGCGCGCGCGGCAGGCATTGAAAGCTTTTGGTACAAGGAGTACGAGAACGAAAGCCTGATCGACCTGATGGACAGGACGATGGCGGGCGAATCCGTTTATCCCGATGATCCGCCGAGGGTGAGCTTCGGCAAGGTCACGCGGGCAGACCTGACCGAAAGGGAGCTTGACGTTTTGCGCGGGCTGACCGAGAGCCTGTCAAACGACGAGATCGCGGAGCGGCTGCATATCTCTCCCAATACCGTCAAGCGGCATATCCGGAACATCATGGAGAAAACCGGCTATGAAAGCCGTCTGGAGCTGGCGATGAACGCGAAATCCCTCGGCTTGGTCGTCAGCGATAAAGAACGCACAAATGATCCCAAACAAAGGAGGCTAAAATGAAAGGAAAAGACATGAAACAACAACTGACCAAAACCGGAAGAACGCTCCCACGGCGCGTTGTCAGTATTCTGATGAGCTTAACGCTTGTCGCGCTGATGTTTCCGGCATTCGAGCTGCATGCTCACGCGGGAGGTTCGTCGGACTACGAGTTAGACGGCAAGGATTACCACGTCGAGTGGGACGACGAGCATGGAGTCGGCACCGTGTACGTCCAGTGCGAATACTGCGGACATTACGCGGAGGAGTCGTTTTCTGACGGCGACCATGCGCAAGCCGCTGCCGATACTATCACATATCTGTTCCCCCATGACTGCGACCACTGCAAAGAATGCGCCCCCGATTGGCACTGCGGAGAATGCGGCGGCTGTATGGAATCCGGAGAAGTGCCGGAGTGCTCATCGTGCGGTTCTATCTTATGCGCGGATTGTCATCTTGAGGACTATTACTGCAGCGTATGCGGCGAGTGCCGTCTGGAATCCACTAAATCCGGCATCCATCTGACGGGTCATCATGAGTTGGCTTTGCCCGGTCTGGAATCGCTTTGCGAAAACTGCTGGGATGATATCGAGCGCTGCGTCGCCTGCAACAACGTAGTATCCGTAGGACCTCTTTATAATGTCGCCGAGTATCTGGGAGAAGAATGGTGCGAGAACTGCCAGATTTGCCGGACATGCTACAAGGATGACTCTGTCCTTACGGCTCACGGGCATTGTAAGGAGTGCGGCTCCTGCGGCGACGATCTGTTTGTATGCGACGACTGCCATCTGTGCGAGGATTGTATCGAGGCTAAGGGCAACCATTGTCCCGCGTGCGACCTGTGCTACGGCGACGACAATTATCATCAGTGCGAGCAGGGCGGAGAACACTGTGTAGACTGCTGCCAGGGAAACGGATGGATATGCGGGATATGCGAGGAGTGCGTTAACGGAAAAGGCACCGAGTTCTGCAGCACATGTGAAGTATGCGTAGAGTGCTGCGCACTGGTCACCGAGCTGTACCCCTGCGAGCACGGATACTGTGTAGAAACCGATGAGTTCTCGGAGCATCTCTGCGTGGAATGCGCAAGCTGCACCGAGGATATGGAATGCGATTACTGCGGACGCTGCATGGATTGTGCGGAGAGTTATCACTGCGAGCATGATATCTGCCCCGACAACGATATTGAATGGGAAGAGCACCTCTGCGTAAATTGTGACAATTGCTTCGAGCTTGACGAGCTGTGCGAGTTATGTCACATGTGCGAGGATTGCCGCGAGCACTGCGAGCACGACCTCTGTCCCGAGGACGACGCCTACGAGGATCATATATGCGATAACTGCGGCAACTGCTTCGATATGGAGGAGTTCTGCGAGTACTGCGAGCTGTGCTCCGAGTGCTGTGAGGAAAACACCCTCGATATGGACTGCGACCACGAGCTCTGCGTAGAGAGTCCCGACTTTGCAGATCACTATTGCTTTGAAGATAATCAGTGCCTCGAGTTCTGTCATCACGAGGACGACTGCGAGCACGATAATATTACGGGCGTTTGGAGGAGAAACTCCGCCGCCCACTGGCACGTTTGCCGGGATTGTGGCTCGTCCGTGGATTCCGAGCCACACGTGGCGGGCAACCCCGTTACCATACAGGAGCCGAACGCCCTCACGCGTACCATGGGTATCGCGAAGATCAACTGCAAAATATGCGGCGAAAACATGGGCAGGATATCCATACCCTATGCCGTGCCGACAAACGACGGCTCGCCGTATATCCTCTCTCAGCCCAAGGACTACGACGGCTTGGTGAGTGATCTTTCGGACGGCGACGATTATAAGCCGCACTACGCCGCGTTCAAGGTGTGGGCTTACGGCGACAACCTGAGTTATCAGTGGTACTACCGCATAAACGGCGGCAGCGCCCACAAGCTGACCGACGAGATCGGCGATGAGGATATCTACGCTCTCAGCGGCAAGCCGGCGGTACACGGCGCGAAATCGGATCGCCTGACGGTCTTTGTAGACGAATCGGCGTGCCGCAGCGATTCTCACTATGAATACTGGTGCGTGGTATCCAACCCGAAGGGCAGCCTGTCTACGCGCTATGCTCAGCTGAACGCACAGCATATTTTCAATGAGTACTATAAAGTCGACGAAGACACCCATATCCTGAAGTGCAACGGCTGGGGCTGCGAGGTCACATACGGAAACGCTCAGTCGCACCGCTTCGGCGCCTGTGTCGTCGATCAGCTCGCGACGACCGAAAGACAGGGCTGGGAGCACAGACAGTGCGTAGACTGCGGCTATACCGAGTATTATCCGATAGCCAAGGTAGAGGAAGGTCACGTACATAAGTACGACCGCTGGAATCACAACAACACCGAGCACTGGAAACAGTGCAAGTGTGGCAAAAAGACCTCGACAAGCCAGCCTCATGATTTCAGAGAGGGCTGGAAGACAGTGTTCGAGGCTACCGAGCACAAATCCGGTCAGCGAATGCGCCAATGTGTGACCTGTTTTTATCAGGAGTACGAATACACTGAAAAGCTGCCGCACACCCACGACTTCAAGACTCTCAAAAAGCCGAAGTTCGGAAGATACGAAACTCCGAACGGCAAAACCGACGACGAGTATCATTACAAATACTGTGCCGGCTGTACCTCATTCGAGAAGGAAAAGCATGTTTACGGTTCATGGAGAGTGATGTTCAGCAGCTATACCGACCGGAAGGGAGAGTTCCATCCGGGCGTGTTGTGCCGCAACTGCTACACCTGCGGTCACAGCCAGCAGGTCAAATTCGAGAAAAAATGGCCTATCCAGACTGAGATATTCAGCATGGATACGGCGTCGGGCTGGGGCGGCGCGATCATCAACGGTCCCACCTCGGCGAACGCAGGCGAGCGTGTCACGCTGACCATAACGATGCTCGAGGGTTTTGTGCCAGATCTGAAGAACGCGCCCAATAACGGCTGGTCGCTCAACGAGGTCACGGGCAACGACGGTCTGGATATCCGCGGAATCTTTGTCCCGTACCAAAATCAGCAGGGCGGAACGCTGCGGAACACATTCACCACTAACGCAACTACATATACCGCGACCTTTACGATGCCGGACGGCCCGATAGCGCTCGGCTTCTTCACGAGGGCGTGCGACCACAAAGGCTGCCGGTTGTACGACGATACGATAGCGCCCTCATGCACCGGCTACGGCATGGAGGTGCAGCGCTGCAGCAAGTGCAGCGGCGTTGTCAAAGAGCTCAGCCGCATCGACCCTAAGGGGCACGAATACAGGTTCGTAAGGTGGATCGAAGACGGCGACTGCTACTCTCCGGCTATCTATCTCGAAAAATGCCTGGACTGCGGCAAGGAGCACGAGCATGACGACGGCAAGAAGCACCGGTGGCAGGAGCTCGATAACGCAGTACCGGCGTCCTGCTTTATTAGCGGACACAAGCAGGATCATCAGTGCTTACTGTGCGGCGAAATAAGCTACGGCGACCCGATCAAGGCGCCCGGTACGCACAACTGGGGCGATTGGGTGATCCTTAAGGAGCCAACCGTGGATACCAAGGGCTTTGAAGAACGCCAGTGTAAGCACTGCGGCGTTACTCAGAGCCGCGTGACGAGCTATGTGGGCGACGACTACGAGCTAAGCCCCGATAAGAAGCTCGTCGAATTCGACTTCACCTACGGCGACGAGGTCGAGCCGCAGTATGTCACCTTTACCTCCGTCGGCAAAAACGAAATCAAGAAGATCACCGGCATCGATCTGACTGAATTCGGTCAGGACTGCGCTTACACAGCCGAGATCATCGACAACACGAAGGTAAAGATAACGGCAAACATGAACAGCGTTTGGGACTATGACGGCGCAGAAGAGACGCTGGTCATCACCGGCATAGACGCAGACGGCACAGAGTTCACCGCTCCCACGGTTGCGATCACATCGAATATCAGAAAATCTCCCGAAAAGTACAGTCTCAGCATCGAGGGCGGCGGTACCGCAGAATGGGAAAAGACCTACACCACCCGCAAGAGCGCGAATATGGAGGTTAACGCAGGCAACGAGGTCAAGATCTCTTATAAGGACAGGGACGACTTCCATCACTGGGAGGTCAAAGAGGACGCAAGCGGACTTATCCGGCAGCAGCTCGAAGCGCAGTCAGGGATTTACAGCAACAGCAACTATATCATGATGCCGCAGAACAGCGTAACCCTGAGAGCGGTGACCAAGTCGATCAGGGAGATCAGGCTGGATAACATTCTTGAGCCTGTGATCGGCTGCACGCCGGGCTACAGTGCGATACAACTCCCCTCCGGCGCGACCTATACCGTCAACGAATACACATGGGTCTGCGCTGACAACGGCAAGCGCCTGACCTCATCCGATCAGTTCGAAAGCGGCAAGAAGTATTACGCCGAGTTTTACATCAAGCCCCGGGATACCTACCTGTTCAACGAGAGCAAATCTCCCGTATCTGTCTACATCAACGGAGACACAAAGCTCGTCGATCCGAAATGGACAAAGCCTTATTCGCAGCGCGAGGGCTGGTATCTGGTCACCACCAACGATATCAGCGCCGTAAGCAGCAGAAACGTCGCTAACGTTGAAATAACGGTCGGCAAGCCGAAAGCAGGCAGCACCCTGACTCCGGACGCAATCGTCACGGGAGTCGGCGCCAAGCTTGCAAATTCAAGAGTAAGGGTCTCGTGGTATGATCTCACCGACGGCAGCTCCTCGCCGCAGAGGCTCTCCTCTTCCGCGATCGCCGAAGAGGGTCATATCTACAAGGTCGAGGTCTCGCTCTCTACAGAATCCGGCTATCGGTTCGTCTACGGCTCAAGCGGAACAAAAGCGTCTGTCAACGGCAATGAGACGAACAGCTTCACCGGCTCCGAAACAAGTGCAAAGGCAAGCTACACCTTTGTCCCCGATACGAAGTACGAGCTCTGGCTCGGCGGCGTGCAGGTCGACGCCTCCAATATGTCTGACATTCTGAAGGACGGCGGCAAGGCGAAGTTCAATCCGGTCACCAATACCCTGACGCTGAGCGATCCCGTTATCAGCGGCGCTTTTGTCAGCGGCACCAATACCTATAAGATCTATTCAAGCAGCATCGACCTGACCGTGAACGGCAGCTGTCATATGACCTCTGCGGATACAAAGTACGGCATTTCCGTCAGGAAGGGCGATCTTACCCTGAACGGCGATTTTGCCTTCAAGGGAACCAACATGGGCATCTACTGCTCGGATACGCTTACCGTCAGCGGCGGCAGCCTCTATGCCGAGGGTGAGCAAATGTACGGTATCGCGCGTCCGACCGAAATGATCATCGGCAGCGGCGTCGACCGCGTGGAAGCCAAGAGCAGCAACAGCGCGGTTTACACCGGCGGACTGACCGTCGCCCCTGAGCTTTCCATGACCGCTCCCAAGAACGGTGTCGAAAAATACGGCAAGGTCTATGAATCTGACGGCGAGACACTCGCACGGCACGTTTTGTTTGAGAAATACCTTCCCGGCGACACGGACGGCGACGGAAAGGTCACGATATCTGACGCCACGACCGTTCAGAAGCACGTCGCGCAGATAATCACCCTGGAAGGAAATCTCCTGAAAGCCGCCGACGCAAACGGCGACGGCAAAGTGGATATCTCCGACGCGACGCAAATTCAAAAATACATTGCGCAGATCATCGATCATTTAGGATAAATCGCAGCGGGAAAACCGCTGAATCCGGAAATATCTGAATCAGTACAGGCAGAAGAAGAACGACAAATGGCCCGACCCCCGAGAGTTAGACCAAGAATCTAAGTTTCGGAGGTCGGGTCAGTACATGTCTTACGTGTCTGTATCTTTTTATATAACCGATTTGGTTGCAATTATCTCATGATTCAGCTATAATTTTACATATAGAAGCTGAAAGGAGGGCTGATCATGGGTGACCGAAAAGAAATCAAACAGACAATTGTGTTTATCGGCTTTCTGATTTTGTCGGGCGTATGTTATCTGTTCACCGGCACGGACAGTCTGTTTCTGAACACAGTTATGTTCAGTGCGAATTTTCTGATCTACGCCGGGCTGCTGCTTTACTGGATACAGTCAGTCCGTTCAAGGCTGTTGCCGACAAAGGCGCGCGCGTATATCCTCGCTGCGGCATTGCTCATGCTGCTGTATCTGACGCTGCGGGTGTTCAAATATCGGATCGCCGAAGCCGACGCGATACCGTCAAGGGTTGCCGTGTACGCCTACTGGATACCGCAGGTGATGATCCCGACGCTGTTTCTTATGACCTGTATCCGGATCCGCCGCGGAGAACGGGAGAACGATCCGCACCGTGAAATGCTGCTCCTGATCCCCGCCATAGCGCTTTCGCTGATGGTGATGACAAACGATTTGCACGGACTTGTCTACGCTCCAAAGGTCGATTTATTGGAATTTGCCGTCAAAACCGGCACCTATTCTCTCGGACTCGGCTTTTACCTGATGTATGCGTGGATGGGTCTGACGGCGCTTGCGGGTTTTATCCTGCTGTTCCGTGAAACGAGAAAACACCCCGTCCGCATGACGGTCATGCTGATCGTCGTCCTCGCGGCATGGGTAACGCTGGTTTTAGTCTGTGTTCTCTTTTTCAATAAGCATAAAATTCCTGCTATGTTCAACGTGCCGGAGGTACACATCTTCTGCATGCTGGGCGTGATGGAAATTTGTATACGCGAGCGGTTGATACCATATAACGAAAATCACAGCGGCTTTTTCTCTCAGCTCGATCTGCCCGTGATGATCGCGGACAAGCGCTTTGCGCCTGTTTACAAATCCGTCGTTCCGATCGCGGCGTCGGCGGAACAGCTATCCGCGTCCGTAAATGCGCCGGTCTATCTTGATGACGATACGCGGCTGTCGGGTATGCCGATACAGGCAGGCTATGCCTTCTGGACAGAGGACGAGACCGAGCTGCACCGTGAGAACCGCCGTCTGGAAGACGCGAACGATATCCTCAGCGAAGAAAACGACCTGATCGCCGTAGAGAATAAGCTGAAAGAGAAGCAGGCTCACTTTGAAGCGCAGAATCAGGTGTATGATAAGATCGCCCGCGCGCTCTATCCGAAGCAGAAGATGATAGAATCGCTTTTAGCCAACATTGAGCCGGACACGCCGGAGTTCAGCAAGGCGCTTGCCGAATGCTGCGTCTACAACGCCTATTCCAAGCGCAAGAGCAATCTGATCCTTTTGTCCGAAGAAACGCTCCCGAAGAATAACCGCGAGCTGTTTCTTTCCTTGCAGGAAAGCGCCCGATTCTTGGAGTGCTGCGGCATACAGGCGGCGGCTGTCGGCGAGGAGTATTCCGATCTGCCCTTATCCGCAATTCATGATCTGTACGATACTTTTGAACTGATTATCGAAGCCTACTTGCCGTGCATGAAGCGCATGACCGCCTCGCTGACAAATAACGGTATTCGTCTGGCGATAGAATCGGAGCGCGATCCCGCTTTGCCGCCGACTTTGCTGCCTGTCGAGCGCAAATTAAGCGACGATCTCACCTTCCTGACGATCAACGTGACGGGAGGTGGGGCTGTATGACGAGCTTGCAGTCGATCAGCGGATCGCTGCTGTATTATCTGATCGGCATTATTTCGATCCTGCTTATGATCGGTCAGACCGCCGAGCTGTTTCAGGCGATTCGATACAAACGAGAAAAAAAGCACCTGATCGTTTCCTTAATCAACTCTTTGCTGTGTTTTGCGCTGTTGATCGTTATGATGGACTTTGCCATGACGCGATTCATCTCGCCGGAGGACGAATGGAAGTTTCAGGAGTTTGAATGGGCGCTGTTCGCTCTGCCGTGGCTGTGGATCGTATGCGGAGAGCTGATCTCTGCCGCTGTTCTGATCCTACTGTTCCGCAGCAATTTAAAATATCGGAACACGCACCTCACCCCGGACGCGATACGTCAGACGGTCGACCTGCTTCCTGCGGGAATCTGTATCAGCGACGATAAAGGAACCGTCCTGCTCTCCAATCTTAAAATGAACGCGATATGCCGCGAGCTGACGGGACACCTTCTCTCTGACGCGAACCGCTTCACGGCGCAAATCGAAGCGGAGGGAGAAAAACAAAACGACAGAATTTTTGTCAAGCTCCAAAGCGGCAAGGTTTGTCAGTTTGTGCAAAGCGCCCTGACCGAGAGCGGCAGGGAATACAACTGCCTGACGGCGATCGACGTGACCGAACGCTACCGCGTGACCGAGGAGCTGAAAGTGAAGAACGCGCATTTGCAGGAGATCAGGCGGCGTATGCAGGCGGTGTCCGACCTGTCGGGCGATATGTTCGTCGCGCAGGAAGAAGCGGCGGCGCGTGCAGCGCTGCACAATCAGCTCGGACAAGTCCTGCTCATGGGGCGGCATTATTTACAACACCCCGACGACACCGACGCGAACCTCGTCTATATCACAACGACGCAGATGAATTCATTTCTGCTCGGCGAGTACAAAGAGCCGACCGGGCATAAGGACGATCTGCTGACAGAAGTGTTGTGGATGGCGCGGTCGATTGGCGTTACGGTGGATATCAACGGCAGCCTGCCCGAACAGGCAAGTGCACGCACGATCCTCGCTCACGCGATACAGGAGTGCGCCGCGAACACGGTCAAGCACGCAGGCGGCGACCGCCTGAATGTGACGCTCAGCGAAAATGAGATCGTCATTACCAATAACGGTAAACCGCCGAAGGGAGAGATCGCCGAGAGCGGCGGACTGTTATCTTTGCGCCGCAGCGCAGAAGAAGCAGGCGGCACAATGACCGTGCAAAGCCGGCCGGAGTTTAAATTATCGCTGTCATTCTGAGCTTGCCGAAGAATCTCCCGGATAGAGGCAGCCGGTATATCACGGAAGGGAATCCGGCGAAAAAAATCTTTTTTATACACATAGGACAGAAACGCCTCACTGACGTGAGGCTCAATGAATAGTGAATAATTTATAATCAGATGAACCCTTAGAGCGTTTCCGGTGTATTATTCATTCTTCATTATTCACTATTCTTTATTCATTAAAAAGGGAACGAAGTTATGAAAGAAAATCCCTTGCTTGAAAAATCCCTGCATTTTGCAGCCCGAATCGTAAAGTTATATGCGGTATTGCCTTAATAGGGATCCGTTTTTCCGGAGCGTTACGAAAAGAAAGAATACATAATACTAAACTCAAATAAAAAATAGACAATCTTTGCGGTCTATTTTCCGCAATACTTCGTTGTCGTCCTTGCAAGGCGACAGCCTTGCGGCGTCCTCAATCTTTGTCCACTTTTTATCTGAGATTAGTATAAAACAAAAATCACCCTCGTAAATTGCAGTGCGCAAGATACGAGGGTGAAGCTTTAGTTATATATTGTTTTGTTGTTGACTATATCCGTACACTTAAAGACTCACAAACCTCTTAACCGTCCAGTCGTAGTCGGTCATGCGGAAGGGGGTGTCACAGTTGGGGCAGTGCTTTTCGCGAAGGGCATCAAAGCTTGCGCCGCAGCTGTTGCAGTTCACTGCCTGAACATTGAAATCGTAGTCGGTCTTAGCCTCTGCGCGCTTGCTCAGCAGCAGGTTGAACATATGGTTTTTGCTTGAAAATTTGCCGTTTTTAAAGTGCATACAGTTCATGTGAATATCCATGTCAAGATACAGCAGCCCGTCTTGCTCATACGATTTGTTTAGCGCAAGATAGCCCAGCCACTCCGCGTCAACCACGTCGTGCAGACTCGCCGCAGGAGACTCGCCCTCATAAATCGACAGATTATCGGCTTTATCCGAATAAATCATAGTACTTGTAAGGCTGACCAGCTTGCCGATAAAATAATCCATCGAAAAATCGGGCTCATATTTGCGCATAAAGGGCGGCAGGTTCTTTTTCGTTCTGCTGTAGCTCTTGATCTTTGACAGGTTGCGCAGCACTCTGACAAGGGCAATTCCCAGAATAGCTGCGATGAATAGCAGAATTCCGCCAATCACGCCCACACCTGCCGCTATCAGCACCGAAACAACGATTTCGACAATCGACTTTCCGGCGCTGTCGATCATATAGTTGTACGCGGATATTCCGCCCGCCGCAAGGGCGCCGAGTATCATCATCGGGAATGGAGTGATCACGCGGTCGGGAGTTTCAAGCGTATAGTAGCCTGTGATTTTGGGGTACAAGTCGCGCATCAAAAACCGAGTGCCGCAGAATGAGCAGCCTTCGGTAAGCTGATGGATGGTGCTGACCGCGCCGCAGTTTGGGCAGGTGTATGCCTTTTGTGGCTTTTTCTGACCGTTAAGCCAAACGGCGTAGCCGTACATGGTCTTGGTTTTGTTAACAATTTTTTTTGCGCGGTCAGAGATATATTCGGTGCCGGCTTGCAGGCGCTTAAACGGAATTCGGGTAACATAGCTGGTGTCGGAGTCCAGCTTCCACGCATTGCCCTCGATGTCTTTCTTGGCTTGTCCGTAGGTTTTTTGAAGCTTAACGCCATGACGCGCCAGTCGCGCCCTTTGAAGTCCGCGAATATATTTTAAGTCCTGCGA
>CADASG010000028.1 GCA_902790475.1 uncultured Ruminococcus sp.
AGCTGCGCTGACAGCCTCTTGCAGAGGCGGCACCACCTTTGTCGCTTGCGCGACATTTCCTCCAACGGAGGAATCTCCTTTATTAAAGGAGCCTTTGGTGCGAATCCTAACGTTGGTTTCCATTAGGAAAAAGCGGACGTTACGGAAAAACCGGCGCAGAAATCCTCAGTCAGCTGCGCTGACAGCTCCTTTACTAAAGGAGCCTTTGGCGCGAATCCTAACGTTGGAATCAATTAGGAAAAAGCGGACGTTATGGAAAAAACGGCGCAGGAATCCTCAGTCAGCTGCGCTGACAGCTCCTTTACTAAAGGAGCCTTTGGTGCTAATCCTAACGTAAGTCGTTGAACGAAAGACAAACGCTATTATCTTATACGAATGCCGGTGATAGCACAAGCATTTTGTTCAACAACTCCGAGAGCCGGCTCAAAACCTGATCGGGTTTTGAGCCGGCTCCCTCGGTGTATTATTCAAATTCGCTCATTGGATCGTATTTCACGCCGTTGTAGCGGCACTCAAAGTGGAGGTGGGGACCCGTTGAATAGCCGGTGGTGCCGACATAGCCGACGACCTGTCCTGCCGTAACGTACTGTCCGGGACTTACAACCACGCTGGTAAGGTGAGCATAGATAGACTCCTTGCCGTTTTCGTGGTCGATCCACACATAGTTTCCGAAGCCGCCGCCGCAGCCGCAGCTGCCGCTCTTGCCCCAGTTATGAGTGCAGTATGTACAGGTAGACGAAACATAACCGTCCGCTGCCGCAACTACCGTAGCGCCCATGATGCCGCCGCCCGCGATATCTATCGCGCCGTGGGCATAGCTGGTTCTGTCCTCACCGAACAGAGAAGACAGATAGTAGAAACCGGGACACGGCCATACATAGCCGTCCGAATAAACCGGCGTCGGGGTCGGCTCCGGCTCTTCCTCATAGTACGACTGCTGCTGTGAGGACTGCTGACTGCTGCTGCCCGAGGATGACCGGGAAGCGGAGCCGCCGGACGATGACTGAGATGACGAGG
Organism: uncultured Ruminococcus sp.; assembly: GCA_902790475.1. Taxonomy (GTDB): domain Bacteria; phylum Bacillota; class Clostridia; order Oscillospirales; family Acutalibacteraceae; genus Ruminococcoides. The sequence goes on from CADASG010000028.1 coordinate 1,018, forward strand.
ACTGCTGACGGGAAGCCTGTCTGCGCTTCTCGACACGCTGCACCTGCTCGCTCACATCGGCGCTGCCTGTGGAGGACGCGGCGGCTTTCGCCTTTCTGTCTGCCTCCCAGTAAGCGGCGATCTGCTTTTCAAGCTCCGTGTACTGTCCCTTGACGCCGTTGAGCTTGCTCTGGGCGTTGGTGTTCTCGGTATAGAGATCCTTCAGGAGATTCTCGTTCTTTTCAAGCGTGGTGTTGAGATCGGTGCGGTCGTTTTGCAGATCCTTCTTATCCTTATCGAGCTTTGCCTTATCGTTTTCAAGCTCTTTTTTCTGCTTGTTGACAACGGTAAGCTTTTCGTTGATGCCGTCGATCAGCTCTCTGTCGATCGCGGACACGTTTTTTACAAGGTTTACCTTGTCGATAAAGTCGGACAGATCCTTCGCGCCCAGAACGATCTCCAGATCGCTGGCGCTGCCTGCTTTATAGATGGCCTTCAATCTTCCGCAAAGCGCGTCGAGCTGCTTCTCGATGTCCTTGTTGCCCTGATCTATCAGCTTCTGCTTCTCGCCGATGTCGGTGTTCAGCTTGCTGATCGCCTGATTGGTTACCGTGATCTTCTTGCCGAGCGTCTCGATCTTTCCTACGAGCGCGTCGCTGTATTTCTCTTTTTCGTTGATGTCGGTCTGAGTATCGTCAAGAGTCTTTTGATACTTGGCGCTGTCTTTATTCAGCTGTTCAAGCTGGCTTTCGAGCGAGTTTATATCCTCCGCGCCCGTAACTGCGACCGACGCCGCGAACGGACACGCGAAAATGCACACGCTGAGCAAAGCGCATATGATCGCTTTGACCTTTCTCATATATTACTCCTTTCTATGGTTACCATCCGAGAATTTCATTGCCTTCCTTTTTGAGGTATTTACGGATGGAAATGAAACCGCCGAAGAAGCCTACCAGCACGCCCACAATGATAAACGCGAGCATGAGAGGTACCACAACACGGGCAAACGGGATATAATCAATAGGCAGGTCGGTGCGCACCAGCACATTGACCAGCGCATTGTACAGCAGCGCCAAAGCGCCCGTTGACAATGCGGCGGAAATGAAGCCGATGACCATACCTTCTATCAAAAACGGCATTCGCACGAACATGTTTGTCGCGCCGACGGATTTCATGATACTTATTTCAAATCGTCTTGAATACATGGTGGCGCGAATGGTGTTGGCGATGATAAACAGAGATATAACGATCAGCGCCACAACAACACCCACCGCTATTATATTAACAAGATTACTGACTTTTGTCAACTTTTTTGCGAATTCTCTTCTGTCGGATATCGTATCGACGCCCTGAAGCGCCTTGATCTGCCTTACAGTATCGTCGTATTTTGACAGGTCGAGCATTTGAACGCGGAACGCGTCGGGAAGCACCTTTTTGCGGTCTCCCAAGCGCTCAAATAGCTGGTCGCCGAGCTGCTCCTTATACTTTGCGAGCGCCTCCGCGCTGGGAACGAAGATCACTTCCTTGATGTTGTCCATTTTTTCGATATCGCGTCCGACGTATTTCGCCTCGATCTGGCTCAAGTCCTCCTTGATATACACGGTGATTTCGTTATTTTGTCCTACGGCGTCAACCATTTCGGAAACATTCAATGACATCAATGCCGCCGCGCCCGTGAGCACCAGACAGCTTACGAGCACGCAGATGGACGCGATACTCATAATGCGGTTGCTCCAGACGTTTTTAACGCCTTCCTTTACAAGATAGCCAAAGCCTTTCATATAATTAAATCCTTTCGGGGAATTTACGGCAACACAGCATAATTCAGGTGTGCGGTATTACCTTTACGAATTATTCGGGAATTCTCAAAACGTTGTCGGGATACTGAGGAGAATCCCCCTCTTCCTCGACAAAATGCGCTCCCTTGTATTGGTCGATCGTGTAATCGTCTGTTTCGTCAGCCTCTTCCTGAGCCAAAACCTCCTGAGCAAACGCGTTCAGATCGACCAGATCCTCCCTGTCGGGAACTGAAACAGAATCCGGCTCGGCGTCAAACATCGCCGTTTCAGGCGCATATGCTGTGGTCGGGAACTCCTCGGCAGGCAGCGCCTCTTCCTGCGCTTGCCCGGGCTGAGCGTAATAATCAGCCGAAGCAGGCTCGCGGGAATAGGTCTGAGCGTTTATATCCGCTGCTGTGTCGGACACCACTCTGCCCTTGTCGATAGTTATGACCCTGCGGTGGAATTCGCGCACAAGCTCGTGCTCGTGAGTTACCACCAGCACGGTGGTGCCCATTGCGTTGATCTCGTTGAGCAGCTCCAAGATCTCGTGCGAAAGCTCGGGGTCTACGTTACCCGTCGGCTCGTCGGCGACGATGATCTCGGGGTTATTCACCAGCGCTCTTGCCAAGCTGACGCGCTGCTGCTCGCCGCCCGAAAGCTCGCTGGGCTTGTCCTTCATCTTATCCTTGAGCCCCACCAGATCGAGCACATAAGGCACGCGCTTCTTGATGGTGGCGCTTCTCTCGCCTACCGCGCGCATCGCGAAGGCTACGTTGTCAAACACGTTCATCTTTTCGATCAGGCGGAAATCCTGAAAGACGATGCCCATGTGACGGCGCAGATAGGGAACATCACGGCGTCTGAGTCGGGTTATGTCGCTGTCGTTGATCACGATGCGTCCCTCGGACGGGGTCTCTTCATGCATGATCAGTTTCAGAAAGGTACTTTTGCCCGCGCCCGAAGCGCCGACAATGAACACAAACTCACCCTTGTCAATATTAAGGCTGACATTATACAGCGCGTGGGTGCCGTTAGGGTATGTTTTGGATACATTATCAAATTCAATCATAAATTCACCTTTTTGTGTGGAAACTACTATTTTTCTAAAAGAGAATAATTTGTTTTTGTGTCCTTTGCGTGGGTTACGCTGAGCCGCAAAAACATCAACGCCCTGAGCACCACGCGAAAGCGGCGCTCAGGACTGCTGTGCATTAATACTTTGTGGGGCTTGCGTTGAGGTATTTCTTAACCATGAGCGCTACCTTGAACACGATCGCGTCCTCAAACTCACGCAGATCAAGTCCCGTGAGCTTTTTGATCTTCTCCAGTCTGTAAACCAGCGTATTGCGGTGTACAAACAGCTTTCTCGAGGTTTCCGAAACGTTGAGGTTATTTTCAAAGAAACGCTGGATCGTAAACAGGGTCTCCTGATCCAAACTCTCGATTGAACCGCGCTTGAAAACTTCCTTGAGGAACATTTTGCACAGAGTCGTGGGCAGCTGATAGATCAGACGCGCAATGCCGAGATTGTCATAGCTTACGATGGTGCGCTCGGTATCGAATACCTTTGCGACCTCAAGTGCGGACTGAGCCTCCTTAAAGGAACGCGCCAGATCCTTGATGCCGGTCACGGTGGTGCCGATACCTACAACGCAGTGGGTATAGAACTCGCTCGAAAGGGTGTCCGCGATCGAACTCGCCAGCTTTTCAAGGTCACGGCTCTCTGTGTCGGGCTTGACCTCCTTGACAAGTGCGATCTCTTCCTCGTTGATATTGATAACAAAATCCTTTGTTTTATCGGGGAAAAGATTTTGAACGATATCATACGCGGAAACGTCAGTTTTTGATACTATCCTGATCAGCAGACAAACGCGCGACACCTCGCTGTTGAAGTGAAGCTCTCTCGCTTTAAGATAGATATCGCCCGGAAGGATGTTATCCAAAATAACATTCTTGATAAAGTTGGAGCGGTCGTATTTTTCATCGTAATACTGCTTGATGCTGGCAAAGGATACGGACAAGAGCTGAGCGTACTTCTGCGCGTACTCGTCAGTGCCCTGTACAAACACTGCGTAATCATATTTTGCGCTGCTTCCAAAGGACTTATACGTGTATCCGTTGATAACAAACGGAGCGGTGGAGCTGAGGGTTTCGGAGTTGATGCTCTCGTTTACCTCACCGATCTTTCCAAGCTCCGAACAGGCAATGACAACGGAAGTTTCATCAATAACGCCGATGGTTCTGTCAACGGCGTCCTTCATCTGATGTACAATACCCTGAAATAATCTGTTAGACATAATTTCAACCTCTTTTTTCATGCATATTAAATATTTCAATTGTAATGGTTACAATTCTTCTCATATACATATTACACAAAAATGAAGAAAAAATCAACCTCTATCAACAAATTTTTTAGATTTTTTTTGGAAAATATACCACGAATATGACAAACAGAGCAGTTTTGTACTTTTCAAATCGCATTATAACACCCAAATGTGATAACAGTGTGACAATTTTGTAATTTTTTTGGCTCGCGTACTTTGTGTCGGGTATATTGGTCACGTCGGCGTTTCGCGGGATAGAATAGAAATATCGGAAACTGTGAGGGCAATGGAAACAACGTTACCTCCACATGTCATTTCGAGCGGTCGGCGTTAGCCGAATTCGCGCAGCGAATAGCCGAGAAATCTCCCTGACAGGAAACCGCAGTTCACCTCCGAGGAGATTTCTCCACGCGTTCCGCTTCGCTCCACTTGGTCGAAATGACATCGGGAGGTAAACTGTCGGTATTGCAAAAAATGGCTGAATTTTTGCGCAATTGTCCGAAAATCACCAAACCTCAGCGTAGGGGCGCGCATTGCGCGTCCGCAGTTGCTGCGCCAGACGTAATGCTCCTATCTACACTCGTACAGGAAAACAACCTCGGCACAACGGGCTTGCAATGCAAGCCCCTACGGGTTGTATTGGTAATGTACTGCTGTTTTGTACGGTTGGATTATTACCTCCATATGTCATTTCGAGCGGTGCCCGAAGGGCAAAATCACGAAGTGATTTAGCCGAGAAATCTCCCTGACAGGGAACCACGGCTCCCCTCCGGGGAGATTTCTCCACGCGTTCCGCTTCGCTCCACTTGGTCGAAATGACATCGGGAGGTAAACTGTCAGTATTGCAAAAAATGGCTGAATTTTTGCGCAATTGTCCGAAAATCACCAAACCTCGGCGTAGGGGCGCGCATTGCGCGTCCTCCCGAGAGTGCTGCGCAAAACATTCTGTTTCTATCAACATGCGGACAGGAAAACACCGTCGGCACAACGGGCTTTCCGTTTGGTAACAAAGATCGCAAAGCATAAAAAACACGGGCGGCAAAGCTGCCGCCCGTTGTAATCGAAATCAATAATATCAGTTGGTGATGACCTGCTCGGTGTCCTTATCGAAGATATGGAGCTTTTCGAGGCTGAAGCAAACGTCGATGTCGTCGCCGACCTTTGCCTTGGAAGTAGGCTCAACTCTCGCTGTGATGGGCTGACCTGCGATGGTCACATACAGATAGATCTCTGCGCCCATAAGCTCGGTAACGTCAACCTTGGCGTCGAACTTGATGGTAGCCTTCATCAGCTCGTCTTCCTCATCGTGAACGTGCTCGGGACGGATACCGAAGATAACTTCCTTGCCTACATAAGCGTCAAGCTTGCCGCCTGCGCTCTTTGAGGGGGGCAGGGGGATCTCATACTTATCGAAGTTGAGGGTGTAGTCTCCGCCCTTCTTGCCGATGGTAGCGTTGACAAAGTTCATCTGGGGTGATCCGATGAAGCCTGCTACGAACATGTTGCAGGGCATATCATAGAGGTTCTGAGGCGTATCTACCTGCTGAACGATACCGTCCTTCATAACGACGATCCTGGTACCCATTGTCATAGCCTCAGTCTGGTCGTGGGTTACATAGATAAATGTAGTGCCCAGTCTCTGATAGAGCTTTGAGATCTCGGTACGCATCTGAGCACGGAGCTTCGCGTCCAGGTTGGACAGCGGCTCGTCAAGAAGGAATACCTTGGGATCACGGACGATAGCACGGCCGAGCGCAACACGCTGTCTCTGCCCGCCTGAGAGAGCCTTCGGCTTTCTCTCGAGGAACTGCTCGATGCCGAGGATGCGCGCAGCCTCCTCAACTCTGGTGCGGATCTCTTCCTTAGGCATTTTTCTGAGCTTCAGACCAAACGCCATATTATCATAAACGGACATATGAGGATAAAGAGCGTAGTTCTGGAAAACCATCGCGATATCTCTGTCCTTGGGAGTAACGTCGTTAACCAGCTTGTCGCCGATATAAAGCTCACCCTTGGAAATATCCTCAAGACCTGCGATCATTCTCAGGGTCGTGGACTTACCGCAGCCGGAAGGACCTACGAAAATAATAAATTCCTTGTCTGCGATTTCAAGGTTGAAATCCTTAACGGCGGTAACATTGCCGTCATAGATCTTGTAAATGTGTCTTAAAGATAGACTTGCCATAAAGTAATAACCTCCGTTTTATATAGTAAAAACTATTATTTACATATAATAATATACCACTTCGGATATTTTTTTACTATACCGATTTTAACTAAAGATTAACTCCAGATTTTATTTAAAATCAATAAGCAGTAAAAACTTCACCTGATTTTTAGTGTATATTGCCGATAAAAATAGCCTCAATATCCAATTTTGTCAAAAATTTACAACTTCCTATGGTCAAATTGCTATCCAAATACAAATTCCCGATAGAAATTCGTTTAAGATGCACAACTCTTGTGCCACAAGCGGAAAACATTTTCTTCACCTGGTGGAACTTTCCTTCGCATATTTTTACCAAAGCCGTGCGTTCAAGCCCGGAATCGGGTACGGAAAGCACCGCAGGTAAACATTTTTCGCCGTTTGTAAACTCTATCCCTTCGGCAAAGCGCCGTTTCATCTCTTCCGTAACCGGCGCGTCCAGCTCAGCCTCATACTGCTTGTACACTTTTTTGCGCGGAGAGAGCATACGGTGGGCAAAATCACCGTCGTTTGTGATGATAAGCAAGCCCTCGGTATCCTTGTCCAGCCGTCCTGCCGGAAACAGGTTCGGGCGGCGCATTTCTTCGGGCAGGATATCGAGCACGGTCTTTTCGCGCTTGTCCTCGGTGGCGCTCACCACGCCCGCAGGCTTGTTCATCATTATGTACACATACTTATCCCTGTCGAGCGGCTCGCCGCCGACATAAACCTCGTCGCGCTCCAAATCGAGCTTACAATCGGGTGTGCGGCATGTCTCGCCGTTGAGCGTCACGGCTCCCGAGCGAATCAGCCGCTGAACGTCCTTGCGGCTGCCGAAGCCGCGCTGTGCAAGCAGTTTATCCAGTCTGTCCATATTCAGCCACCAGTGGCAAATCCTTTCCGCCGTAATCCTGTGAGGTCAGGTGTCCGCCGGCTACTCTGCCGTCACACAGCAGCAGCACCGCGAAACGCGAGCCTGACGATTTCAATAGATACGTCTGTTTAAGCGCCGCCTTGCCCTTGTACCGCGTCAGATCGAGCCCAACGCGCTTTTGCAGGTCGTTGTACCGTTCGTAAACGGAATTGAAGCGTTCGGGGATCACCACGCGCTCCTCGCCTGTTTTTTTCACGGCGTTCAAGCCGAACTGCTTTAAAAACGCCTTTGCATCTCCGTCGTCCTTGACACGCAGCGAATACGCCCCGACCTCGTCGCAGGTCGCGGTATCCGCTCTTCTTCCTGCCGAAACCGACATCGCCGCGCACGCTGCGGTCAGCACAGCGACAGTCAGCGCCGCCGAACGCAGCAGCTTTTTTGAACGCGAGAGCTTGATATTGAAAACAAACACGGCTATCCCTCCGCAAAATTATACGCAGAGAAGGGTCGTGTTATGCATGTTTTCAAATATTGCCCATGCAGGGGAAGTAACCGTCATCTGATTTTCAAAAGTTGTTTTACTTTGTTTTGAACGTTATTCTATATAGCCTAACGTATGGCGATGAACAAAAAGCCTTCTCCCGGGAGAAGGTGGCACACCGCCTTCGATGATGTTTCGGATTTGGTAAATGTTCCCTACAAATAAATGTACGGTATTTAATGCATTTCGGCGGCGGTGTGACGGAAGAGGGTCTTGCGCCGGGTTATCCTGTCAAACCGCTTTGTACACGGAAAGCGTCGTTCAAGACCCTCTTCCGTCACGTCACCTCAAAGGTTCGGGGTTATTTGTTGTTTGTTTTATTATGAAAGCACTATTTGATTTTGACATTCGGCTCAAGGTGCCGTGCCACCTTCTCCCAAGAGAAGGCTTTGGCGCGACGACATACGCTTTTTTCCTGTCCGAATGTTGATAATAACACAACCGTTTCATGCAGCAGCCTATTATTCGCGGCGAAGGGGCGGATTATGCGTATTATTCGAGCAGCGCCAGCAGCTCTTCGGGAGAATCGGCGAACACCTCCGCGCCCTGTCCGCGCATTGCTTCAAGGCTGCCGTAGCCGTAGGTCACGCCGATAAAATCCACTCCGCACAGTCTCGCGCCCTGAGCGTCAAACCATGTATCGCCCAGCATCACGGCGTTTTTTGCGTCCTGAGGAAACATGCCGCCGAGCGAACGGACGGCGTAGGGGATCAAGTCCTTCTTATCCTTTCGGCTGCCGTCGATGTTCGAGCCGCAGACCGCGTTGAACATGTCGCGCAGACCGAGTATCTCCAAAATCTCCGCTGCGTGGGGCTCGTACTTTGAGGTGCAGACCGCAGTTTTCGCGCCGAGGTCTTTAAGAGCGGTCAGCAGCTCTCTCACACCGTCGTAAGCCCTGTTCATATGCTTGCCGTGTTCGTTGTAATAGCCGCGGTAAATCTCCGCGCCGCGATCCGCGTCCTCCTCGTCAAGTCCGCACAGGTTGCGGAAGGTGTCGAGCAGCGGAGGCCCTATATATTTGGTATAGTCGTCTAAATCAGGAGGCTCAACTCCGAGACAGGAGAGGGAATACTCCAGCGAAGCGCGGATACCCTCTGCGCTTTGGCTCACCGTGCCGTCTAAATCAAAAAGAATGTACTTATACTTCATCGAATTTACCGTCGGCTTTCTCCTGAAATTTTACCGCTTTCACGCTGACGCGCGTATGAGTGCCGCGCGCGATCTCTCCCTTGGCGTCGCGTGCCGATACGTCGAAGTAAAAGAACCTGCCGTCCGTCCTTGTCAGCTCGGCTGTTGCGGTAACCTCCGCGCCCAATGGCGTCGGAGAAGTATGCTCTATGCTGATCTGAGTGCCGACTGTTGTCAGCTCCTCGCTGTCAAGCAGCTCCTGAGCCAGCGCAGACGCGGCGCCCTCCATCAGCGCGATCACCGCAGGGGTCGCAAGCACAAACAGACTGCCGCTGCCCACGGCGCAGGCAAGCTGCTCCTCCTCGACTCTGATAGTTTTTGAAACGCTTTTTTTCTCCATCAAATCACCAGTAATTGTTTTTTTGCAATACCGCATAATTCAGGTGTGCGGTATTGCCTTTACCATTTCAGCGGAACTCCTTTGATCGTTGGTGTTTTTTTAAGACGCCTCAGATCACTCTCCGCCGTGAAGCCTGTTCACTTTTGCCCTGCAGGAGTGATGCGCGTCTGCGCGTGTCCGCCCTCGTCCTCGTAAATCTCAAGGCTGTAGCGGTATTCTTTGCTGCCGTCCGCGATTGTGAACTCGGTTAAGCCGTAGTTATTTGCCGTGATCGTAACCATACTGTCCTTTCCGGTTGTGCTGACGGTCACGACCGCGATATCGCTGTCGCCGGACGTTGCGACCGCAGAATCGGTCAAAACGGGATCATCGGGAAGGAATGTCGTCGCTTGCATCTGAACCGCAGGAGTCGCCAGAGTCAAAATGACTATCGCCGCAAGAGGCACGAAAAAGCCGACAAGCCTTTGCCACAGCTTGGGAGTGAACACATAAAGATACGCTATCACCTGAGCTAAACAGAACAGCGCCATGACAAGCCGATACGGAAAGTGCTTGAATGTAAACTGAAAGGAGCTGACATAAGTAAATGTCAGATAAACGATCACCGGGAACAGGAGAAGCAGGCTGAGCCAGTTCTTTTTGCGGATATACCATCCTGCGTAAGCCAGAGGAAAGGTCAGGATCGTCCAGAAGAACCAGTACCTGTAATAGCCGAACAGTCCCCAGCCCATATCGCTGAACGGAACCTGAAAAAGATAGATCAGCGGCTGGCTGACAAGAAAGAACACAAAGGTCTTGACTGCGGATTCAAGCGGCTTTTTGCAGTTGGACATGATAATGACCGCGAAGAGGATCCACGCCTCAAAGGTCTCGCCCATTCTTATAAATGATGTATTCAAAAAAATCGGAAACACCAAAAAAATGAAGGTGACGACCGCCGTTGCAACCGCAAAGACGATCACCTTCCACCATTTCATATCTATACCGCCAAACAGCTTATCCGCGCAGCGGTCGATTATTGATTTTCTGCTTTCGGTCATAAATGATCTCCTCTTATTCTTATTTCCAAAAATCCAACAGAGGTTCCCGTCAGTTTGACGGCTGCGGATTTGTCATCAACGGCAATTCGTTGTCCTCTGATTCGTTGCTTGTTGTTATGATCTGCCCGGTTTGAAATCTGATGATCTCCAGCTCGGTGCGTTCATGCTGCACGTGTTTCATTTCTCCCTACTCCTTTGAACGGAAGCACACCCTGCTTCAACGTACTTGATATCTTTCTTTATTATAGCGGATAAGACCTCATTTGTCTATCTTTTTCCGCAAAAAGGCAGCACCGTGTTTTCAAACCGCGCGGTACTGCCCTGACAGTTTTTTTAATTTAAAGCTGTGTGTTAAAGAGATTGCGGAGCTGATTTACCAAGTCTTCGGAATCCGCGCTTATCATGGCGGCTTCGTTGATATTGGACAGACGCGAAAGCTCCTTTGACGGCTTAGTGTCGTCTTTTATGTTGTAGCCGATTGTATAGACGGGGATCTTTAATCCGCCCACTATCGGCGCGATCCGATCGAGGCTGTAGCCACGGTTCTGATCGCCGTCGGAAAGCACGAACAGCATGAGCTTGGCGTTCGGCACCTCTTCCTTTTTGTCTATCATCATCTTCATGGCAACGAGCACCGCGTCATAGGTTGCGGTGGCGTCCTCCACCGTCAGCGCCTTGACCGCTCCCGAGAAATAAGCCTTTTGCTGAGCGTCAAAGCGGTCTATCGGCAGGTCGATGTGTACGTTGGTAGCGTAGGACACCAATCCGATGTAATTGTCGGAGCCGATATATGATTTGGTGGACAGCAGCGATTCCTTCAGGCTTTGGATCGGAGTGCCGTCCATAGAGCCTGAAACATCGGCGACAAACACCGCGATGATCGGCTGACCGCCGTCCTTGGCTTCCTTCCAGATGCCCTGCGCCGCGAGATAACCCGCGCCGTCAAGCCCTGTTTTTTGACTGCTGTAATCGTCGTGCTTACCGAAGCCCTTTTCCTTGCCGAGCCGCTGAGAGCTGTCGGTAAGGCAATAATCCATAAACAGCTTTGCCGCTTCTTTTTCCTCTTCGGTCACATAGTCGAAGGTGTACAGCGGATGATCGTGCCTGATACCGAACGGAGTGTAGACGTAGTTTTTCAGCTCGGGCTTGTTGATATACGCCTGCTCCTCCATGACCATCGCCTTGATGATGCCCTTGCTCGCCTGATTGACCAGCACACCCGTGGTATATGCGACGGGCGGCGACTGCTTTTGATATTCCAGCAGCTTTTTCTGCGCAGAATCGGACAGCGGATCATTGTTGTCAAAAGCATAGAGGGCTGAGGCGAGCGCGTTCAGACCGGTCGCGGAGGTATAGGGGTTGGTGTAGGCAAAGGTCAGATCGCCTGCGAGCGACGCCTCGATGACCTTGTCAAGCGTGCAGCTCTTGTATTTCTTTATAAATACGTCGTAGGTGCCCTTCTCCATCAGTATGCCTGCGGTATTGCCGAGGATCCTGTCGGAGAGCTTCTCCACGCCGACGCCCTTCGCTTTGAGCATATCGCCCCACGCAAAGCTCGAGGGGATATAGAGCTGCGGACGGTAATCGCCCTCGGTGATATAGGTGAGAGTTTCGCCCGAGGCGATCTTGCGAACCGTGATACTGACGGTTTTGCCGCCGACGGTCTCGCGCTTTTCGTTAAAGCGTTCGGCGACGATGTTCAGCCAGTCGTCGGGAGTATCGCCGCAAAGCTCGCTCGGCGCTGCGATCTCGAGGTTGATCTCTCCTTTGCCCTCCACCTTGACGGGGAAGGTTTTGATATCAGCCAGCACTTTGTTGGTCGTGTCGTCGTCGTAAATATCGAGCTTGGGCTTCTTTGTATCTGTGTTGATCTCCTTGTTGAAGGCATTGAGCTCGGTGATCGCCTCGTCATAGGAGTACACCTTTTCGCTGCCTTTTTCATACTTGGTGCAGCCTGCTGCCGCCGTCAAAAGAAGCGCCGCGCAGCAAACGCCGCTTAGAACACGTTTAAAAAGTTTCATGCTGATCCTCCTCCGTGTTTTTTCGCATAACCGCCAGCCATGCCTTTAGCTCGCTCATATCGCTGACGCCGTTTTGCTGATAGTTATTGATATAGCTGACGGCGTAGTGGATGAGGGTGCTGACGTTTTGCAGCTCGTTTTCATTTTGAGCAAGGGACTGACCGATGATTTTGTTGTCAAAATCCGAAAATGCATCCGAACCGTCCTCCACCAGAATGCAGCAGTTGATAATATTGCGGATGTTGCGGCAAAGACGGGTCTCCGCGTCGTTGATGACTCCGACGGTATCCTGAAGATAAACAGCGTCGTTTGCCTCCAGCAGCGTGTTGTAGCGCTCCTGCAGCTTGTCCATGCGATCCATCTGGTTCAGGCAGCGGTCCGTCAGCGAAGTCAGACTGCGGTTGTTTTCCTTTAGATCCTCCAGGCGCTCTCTGGTGCGCAGAGGATTCAGACTGTCCTTGGCGTACGCGTCAAAGGTTTTTTGTTTTTCTTCTTTTTTGCCTTTGAGCAGCTTTTGGGAATTGCTGCTCTCTATTCTTTTTTTGATATCGGGAACAAATCCTGCCGCAACGGTCGCGGCGCCGACTCCTGCGACAATGATCCCTGCGGTATGTAGTGCCCCGATCACGCGAACCCCCACGGAGACGATCAGCGCGGAGGACGCCATGTTAGTCGCCAGTATGCCGGCGGCTCCGAGCGCGATCAGGACTGCGCCCAGTATTTTCGGAATTCGAGACATTATGCGCTCCTTTACGGATAGCTGTCACTAAGTTACTGTTTCCTCTGCGCGGAAGCGGAAAGAACGCCCTGCACCAGTTCTCTTTCGGACTGCTCGATAACGGCGACAGCGCTCTGTCTGTCCCTGCGTCCCTGCTCCTCGATCGCGATATAATCGAGGACAGCGCCGGTAACCTCTTTGTTTACATAGTCGATGGTTTCCATATCAATGATGCTTCTCTGTGAAGCCTTGGCGGACTCGACGACCGAGAGATGGAACTGCTCAGCCTGCTCACGCAGCATTTTGTTGGTGAGATCGTCCACGGCGTTTGAAGCTTCGACCGCCTGCATATTGTTGTTGATGGCGATGGACATAGCGATCTTCTTGCGCCAAAGCGGCATTGTGTTGACAATGCTGGACTGCAGCTTCATCGCCATATCCATGTCGTTGTGCTGGATCATTTTGATCTGCGGCGCGGATTGCAGACAGTTGGTGCGGGTCAGGCGCAGATTGTGTACCTGTTTGTCAAACTGGTCGCACTGCTTGGCGAACTCGTCCGCCTTCATTGCGTCCTCGGGCAGACCCGTCTCCTCCGCTCTGGCGTACAGCGCAGGAAGCTCCTCGCCGCGCGCCTTGTTCAGCGCAAGCTCGGCTGCCTTGATATAGAGCGTAAGAGCCTTGAACGTCTCCCAGTTCTCGTCATAGAGGTCGTCGAGCATCTGGATATCCTTTTGCAGCGTGAGCTTATGACCCTCAAGCTGCTTTTCGATGCGCTCCAGCGTTTTTTCCGCGCTTTCGTTGCGGGTGCGGACGGTGATCGCCTTGCCCTTCACCTTCTGCATAAAATTGTGAATAAAGCCGCCTCTGTCCTCTCCTCCCGAGAGACCGTTCATCGCGCCGACCATCTCGATAAGCAGCGAGGACACCTCGCCGGTGTTTTTGGTCTTGACGTCCTGAAGCGTTTTGCCTGCGATGGCTGCGGACTGCTTCTGGATAGTTGCGCCGTAGTTCATTACGATATCCGTCTTATGGATGTCGATTTTGTCTGAAAACTGCTCGATTTGCTCCTGTTCCTCGGGAGTGAGCTGCTCCACCTCGGCGAGAACGCTTTCGGCAGTCACGGCAGGTGTTATTGCGGACGGCGCCGCGTCATTTGTTTCCGCGCCGTCAAGTACAAGATCAATAGCCATATATACTCTCCTTTTCTATGCTTTGGTTTGTTGATTTCTTTTCAGCTATTATATCATTTACATACGCATTTTGCAATATGTTTTTGTACGATAACACGTAAATCTGATTTTGTAATAAAACAGTCATCAAGATAACAAAATGACATATATAGGAAACGTCGTTTTCATTGCCATCACAGCTTCCGATATTTAAGGCAATACCGCATAATTCAGGTGTGCGGTATTGCCTAAAGAGAAAACCGATTAACAAAGGAGAAGTGAAGATAAATGAAATTAGGAATCGTTATAAATCAGGCGATAACTGTATCTTAACATAAGTGGTTCACAAAAAATGATTTATGAATATCACTTAAAAACTCAGATATTTTGATGATTCATAAGCGTCTGTATCTAATTGATATTTACACAACAAAATGGCGTAACGAATGGCGTAAACAACAAATAAACAAATAGCGATCATTTATAACTGATTGACAGTTGATAGATGATCGCTAAATCATTGTATTTATAGCAGTTGTTCTTGCTCGTTGTCGGGTGGGAACTGCCGTTTTTTGTATTTTCAACCACAGTTATCCTGTGAAATCGACCGAGATTTTTTCAAACTACATTTCAATCAACCTTTCTGTAAGAAGCAAAACAAAGACCATTGGGACGAATCAACGCCTCAATGGTCTTTGCTCGTTAAACACGAGACAATGGTATCAGAGCATTAGTGGGCGGGTGGAAAGTTGATAGGTGTTGTCACCAACCATAAACTCCCACAGACCGTCGCCGCAGTTCACGGCTTGTATCAGCAAATCTTTCAGTTCGTCCACAGAAGACATCAAAGACATAATATCGTCTGCTGTGAATAATTCAAGTGAATTGGTCGAGCCTGTAATTGGCTGCTGTTCGCTCTGTGCAGGCTCGTAAACCTTTTTCGCTTGTTCGTTGTTAGAGTTGTCTCGAAGAATTCTTTTCATACTCTATATACCCTTTCATATATGAAATACAGATTGTTAATATGTTCATAGATATATAAGGTTTTTCTGTTATTTGAGGTGGTTTCTGATTATATTGATTCTACTCCAAGCAATATATCGACAGCTTTTTGAAGGTCTGTTTTCTCGCGGTACGCTGTGATGATTTTTCTTTCTTTATCATTCAATTCATCGGAAGCTAAACGGACGTTGAGCAAATCACTTGGAGATACATTCAAGGCTACACATATATCTGCCAGAATATCGGCGTCTGGACGGTTAACACCTTGCTCCCAATTTGATACCCTGCTGTTGCTTACTCCTATCATATCGCCAAATTCTCGTTGACTGTAGCCCCTATCTTCACGGTATTTCTTTATCCTTGCACCGATTTCATATTTTGAATTACTCACATCACTCACCTCAATATGTATTATACCCTTCCTATGTAAAAAATCAATAAAAAATCAAAGATTTCTGTAAAAATATATTGACATTACATAATTTCAATATTATAATTTAATTAGATACAGAAATTCTGTAAAAGGATGTGGTGATAATGAGAGTTTATGAAAAGGTAAGAGCTTATATCGACGAACAGGGTTTGAAGCAAAAGACAGTCGCCGAAAGAGCAGGCATACCTAATGTGACTTTCAATGCAATTATGAACGGTAAGAGGACACTATATGCAGATGATTTGAGATCAATCTGCATAGCCTTGCAGGTCAGTCCTGAAAAATTTATTGAACTTATTTAAAAATATTTTTCAATTCTGTGAGGAGGGTTGACAATGAAAAAATTTATAGCTTTTTTACTTATCATAACACTTATATTTATAATCGCTATACCTTGTTCTGCTTCAGGACAGTCTGTCAAAAACGTTTCAAAAGAGAAAACTCAGGGAACTGGTGCTTATAATAAATTTGATGAATCTGTAGCCGCTGGAGGCGGTACACATTCACTGAACGTTGGCGACACATTTACTCTGATCGTGGCTACAAAATACAGTGGATATGCGATTAGATCAGAATGGGTCGCCAATTCAAATTGTATACAATTCAAACGGAAAGGTGTAACTCAATGCGAGATTATAGCTACTGCCTATACAAGCCGTACCGTAAAGGTCATTTGTGAGTATACATATGAAGCTCCAACTTCGTTCCATGAAATCCTTACCGATGTATATTACTTCTATATCGATATAAAGAACACAGATGGCGGCAACGACGGCGGCAACGGCAACAGCAACGGCGATGGCAACGGCGATGGCAACGGCGATGGCAACGGTGATGGCAACGGCGATGGCAACGGCGGCAACAGCGGTGGAATAGATACCTGTATATTAACCTTAGATCCTAACGGGGGAGAAGTATTATTTCATAATGTAGAAATTTTAAGGGATCATGCTGTCGGCTATTTACCGACTCCATCTCGCAGCGGATATATATTTGATGGATGGTATACCCAAAGAAACGGAGATTCCATAGTAACTTCATCCGAAGCGTTCTCTTCCAATACTACCATATACGCTCATTGGAAGCCCATCCAATATCAATATGTAGAGTTTGATCCTAACGGAGGAACAGTCGAGGAAACAGTATCTCCTTATAGAATAACAATCACACCCGACAGTCCTATCGGCTATTTACCGACTCCATCTCGCAGCGGATATATATTTGATGGATGGTATACCCAAAGAAACGGAGGTTCCATAGTAACTTCATCCGAAGCGTTCTCTTCCAATACTACCATATACGCTCATTGGAAGCAGATCATCTCCAGCGTTACCGTATCGGGTGTAACCCCTCCAAAGACCGGTGTATCACCGGTTTACTCCGCATCAGTTGCGAGAACAACGGACTATTCGGTATCTGAGATTAATTCAGGCAACATAAAAAACGGCGTTGCATGGTATGATGTTACTGCAAAAAAGTTTATGACTTCCAACGATAAGTTTGTCGGAGGGAAAGAATACTATGTGTATGTATATCTTGAGCCAAAGGATAGCTGTGTTTTCTTTACAAAGCCAAATGCCAGTATCAATGGCATACCTGCAAATTCTTCTCTTCCGCAGTCTGACGGAAGTATTTATTTAATATGTACATTCCGTGAGAAGGATGTATGGAACGGCGCTGTAGCAGACGGATTTGACAGCGGAAACGGCATGTCTTCTCGTGATCCTTATGTCATAAAAACAGCAGCACAGCTTGCTTATCTTGCAGAGCAATGCAATAATGGTAATACTTACGAAGGAAAGTGTTTCTCTTTGGCTGCTGACATCGATCTGAATCATATTGCATGGACTCCTATCGGAGACTTTCGTGGAAGATTTAACGGCGCGGGACATATCATCTACAACCTTAGTATTAATAATTCAGTTTTGACTCATGCTGGATTATTTGGTAGTTTATCAAATGCAACTATTGAGTGTCTTGGAATCAATTGTGCTGACATCAGTATCGTTCGACAACATATAATATACAGCGGGCTATTATGTGGGACTTCTAAAGATTCTTCTATTTCCAAATGCTTTGCCAAAGGAAATGTATATATTTCTGATACTGCAAAAGAACCACCATATATAGCCGCTGCAGGAACACTCGTTGGAAAAGCAACAGGAACCTCTATATCAAATTGCTATGCGTACGGAAGTGTATATAGTACTATGCCTAATTCTTGGAAGGCATCTTCTGGCGGTCTAATAGGAATATGCGAAGTCTCAAATATAGATAATTGTTATTTTATTGGTGAGGTAAGAGCCAACGGCTGTAAAGTGAGCTCTGCAGGTGGATTATTGGGCTTTATAGACTCTATAGACTATTCTAATACTAAAAAACCAAAATCTCAAATTCATTTGTTATAGGCAATGTTATTGCCGAAAACGGTCAAAAAACATCAGGAACTATCGTTCCTGACAATCTTTTCGCTCCATATTCCATATCGAACTGTTACTATGACATCAAAATTGAAGGAAATCCAGTTTATAACGGAAATGTATTGGATAAGTCGAGTATTCAATCACAAAGTTGGTTCAAATCCAATTTAGGTTGGATTTCTGATACAATCTGGAATCTACGAGACAATGGGTATCCTACTCTGAGTGTATTTAAACTATTAGATGATATAAGCTATACAACCATATGTGGCGACGTCGATGCTGACGGAAGTGTAACTATAGTTGACGCAACCTGTATCCAACGTCATATCGCAGAACTGGCTATGAGTTCCTACAATGAACCGGCGGCAGACGCAGACGGCGACGGCTCTGTAACTATTAACGACGCAACTTGCATTCAGCGATACTTGGTACAGCTTGCTTGTCCTGTGGGCATCGGCAAGCCGATCTCGTAGCTCAAATACAATCGAATAGGTTTTGACCACGCAGGAGCTTCCTAACTCTTGCGTGGTTTTTCTATATCAAAACAAACATCTCTTTTCGTTAATAGTTTTTCGAGATAGAAAAACAAATAAAAGACTTTATAATTCTTTTTATTTATATCTTATAATATAATTATCATATTTCTCGAAAGGAATTATAATCATGATTTACGGATATGCAAGATGTTCTACAAATGAGCAATTACAAGACATCAACAGGCAGGTTCGGGAGCTGAAACAACAAGGCGCTGTTGATGATACTATCTATCGCGAGTATGAAAGCGGGATAGAGATTTGCCACTACTGCATTTACAAACTGTATTCCTTAAAGGAATGCGGCATCGAAAAAGGCAAAACAACAATTGATGACATTAAACCGTATTTTCCGTTTGACGACTTCGACTTCAACCTCGAATACCTTGAATACCTTACCGAAGAAAATGAACCCCTCTTAATTGAGCTGCAGTTCCGTGAGGGCGAATATCAGCTTGGATTTGCCAAAAAGGGCGGCAATTATGTTCTGGATCACATTGGTGGTCCGTTTCTCACATTAAGTGTAGCTCAAAGCATACTGCCAAAGGATTTGGCGCTGATAACCGATAACTAAAAAACTCCCGACCTGCGAATGAACAGCTCTGAAAAAAGCAGACAACAGAAAAGGCAGCACCTCCTATGGCAGAACAGAGCTACCATAGGAGGTCTTTTTTTGAGCAGGAAATACACAATCTATACTCCGAATTGTCCGTTTGCCCTCTGCGCCGGTACAAAAAAGGTTGGTGAAACACAAGGAGTTTGAAAACTTCATCATCAATTAACTTATCATACAAATCATAGATTTTAACAGAAATCAAAATTAGGTATTGAGAGAAAGGATCTTTCGTGATATAATAAATAGAAAACCGATTAACAAAGGAGAAGTGAAGATAAATGAAATTAGGAATCGTTGGACTTCCGAATGTGGGAAAGAGCACCTTGTTTAACGCGATCACAAACGCGGGCGCACAGAGCGCGAACTATCCGTTCTGCACCATTGAGCCGAACGTGGGCGTGGTGAGCGTGCCGGACAAGCGCCTTGACGTGCTTGCCGAAATGTACGATCCCGACAAATACACCCCTGCTACCATCGAATTCGTGGACATCGCAGGCTTGGTCAAGGGCGCGTCCAAGGGCGAGGGTCTGGGCAACAAATTCCTCTCCAACATCCGCGAGTGCGACGCTATCGTTCACGTTGTTCGCTGCTTTGAAAACGACGACATCATCCATGTCGAGGGCAGCATCGACCCTAAGCGAGACATTGAAACCATCAATTTAGAGCTTATCCTCTCCGACGTTGAAATGCTGGAGCGCCGTATCGACAAGACCAAAAAAATGCTTAAAGGCGACAAGAAGTATCAGCGCGACATCGACTTTTATCAGCGTGTGCTCGACGCGCTGGAGCAGGGCAAGCCTGCGCGCAGCGTAGACTGCGACGACGAGGAAAAAGCCCTTCTCGGCGAGGTGGCTCTGCTGACAAGCAAGCCCGTCATCTATGCCGCCAACATGAGCGACAACGACTTTGCAAACGGCATAGAATCAAACGAAGGCTACAAGACCGTTCAGCAGATCGCCGCTGAGGAACACGCTGGCGTACTGCCCATCTGTGCGCAGATCGAGGAAGAGATCGTAGAGATGGACGCCGAGGAAAAGGAAATGTTTTTAGCGGACATGGGACTCGAGGAGAGCGGACTCGACCGTCTTATCAAGGAGTGCTACGCGCTGCTCGGACTCATCAGCTACCTCACCGCCGGCAAGCAGGAGGTGCGCGCGTGGACTATCAAAAACGGCACCAAGGCTCCCCAGGCAGCCGGCAAGATCCACTCCGACTTTGAGCGCGGCTTCATTCGCGCCGAGGTCATCGCCTACGACGACCTTATCGCCTGCGGCAGCATGTCGGCAGCCAAGGACAAGGGTCTTATCCGAAGCGAGGGCAAGGACTATGTAATGAAAGACGGCGACGTCGTTTTATTCAGATTCAACGTCTGATCCACACCCGTTCGCCGCAGCAGGAGTCATGCTGTACAACCACTAACTCACGTATCCTAAAAATCTATTAAGTAAGGGCTGCCGCAAAATGGTATGCTCCCTTTATGGAAGACAGTGAAATAAAAAACACTGTTAACCATGAAGGGAGCATTGTTATGTCCAAAAACAGGAAAATCAAACCGGAAGAA
>CADASG010000029.1 GCA_902790475.1 uncultured Ruminococcus sp.
AAAAGCCCTTAGCTGCATTTGTACACAGCTAAGGGCTTCATCATATGGATTTTTACAGTCACAATCCAAAGAATGATTATTCCTTTACCCCACAACCACCTGATTCACAGAATAATTGCGGTAATAGCGACTGTTATCAAATTGTTATCAAAAGCAACGCAAAAGGCTCGTAACCCCGCATAAATACTGGGTTTTCGGCGTTTTACATATCACTCCCATTCAATGGTGGCGCAGGGCTTGGGGGTTAGGTCGAAGAGGACTCGGTTTACGTTTTCCACTTCGGTTGTGATGCGCTGTGTGATGTGTTGGAGAAGCTCAAAAGGTACGTTCTCAACGGTGGCGGTCATGGCGTCCTTGGTATTGACGGCGCGCAGGATCACGGGGTATGCAAAGGTGCGCTTGCCGTCCTTTACGCCGACGCTCTTGAAATCGGGTACTGCGGTGAAGTACTGCCATACCTTGCCCTCAAGTCCGTTTTTGGCGAACTCTTCGCGCAGGATAGCGTCGCTCTCGCGCACTGCCTCAAGTCTGTCGCGGGTGATCGCGCCTAAGCAGCGCACGCCGAGTCCCGGACCCGGGAAGGGCTGACGGAACACCATATTATCGGGAAGTCCGAGCGCCTTGCCTACGACTCTTACCTCGTCCTTGAACAGCAGCTTGACCGGCTCTACCAGCTCAAATTGCAGATCCTCGGGCAGTCCGCCGACGTTGTGATGAGCCTTTACGCCGTCGCTCTCGAGGATATCGGGATAGATCGTTCCCTGAGCCAAAAACTCGATGCCGTCGAGCTTTCTCGCCTCTTCTTCAAACACGCGGATAAATTCCGCGCCGATGATCTTTCTCTTCTTCTCAGGCTCAGCTACGCCTGCGAGCTTGTCCAAGAAGCGGTCAACCGCGTCAACATACACGAGGTTGGCGTCCATCTGATTGCGGAACACGTCAATAACCTGCTCGGGCTCGCCCTTGCGAAGCAAACCGTGGTTGACGTGAACGCAGACAAGCTGCTTGCCTACAGCCTTGATCAGCAGCGCTGCGACAACCGAGCTGTCTACGCCGCCTGAGAGCGCCAGCAAAACCTTTTTGTCGCCGATCTGCTCTCTTAACTCACTGACCTGCTCTTCGATAAACTTATCGGCAAGCTCGGGAGTGGTGATTCTTTCCATGTTTTCGGGTCTTACATTTCCTTGCATCCTGATTCCTCCGTTTTTCTTGATACCTCATTATAAATCTTTTGACAAAGAAAATCAAGGGTTTTATCAGAGTTGCCTTTACTTTATTCTGTTGCAGCGCACGGTGATTCGTTCGCTTCCCGAATAGTTACAGGTAAACATCGTCAGATCCCAGTCGTTTGTTCTTTGCTTTTTGGTAAGCTCCTCGGTTTGCTCGGGTCGGAGCGTTTCTATATTTGCAACCTCATATTCATAAAGGTTGTTTTCCGCGTCGGTGAAAAAAACGCTTGCGCCCATTACGAGCGAGTTGATATTTCCGAAGTGGGAGTCGTAATTGTGCGCTCCGATGACCATATCGTTTCCGTACACCGAGCCGCTGTAAAGGCAGGGCGTTATTTGAAGCGCGTCGTCGGTCAGAACCGATAAAACCGGCAACTCCAAATCAAGATACGGGATAGAGAGGATGCCGATGTAGTCGCTGCCTTCTAATGAAAGAGCCGGCATTTTTCGATCCGGATTATCGGTGGGGAATTCCTTTGCCGCCGATTTTTTTTCGCTTTCTCCAAGCTTGCTCTGCAAAGCCGAAACGATTTTTTCGGAGGATTCCTTTGCGTGATCCGATTCTACCTTATTGAAAACAAAAAACGCGAGAGCTGCTGTTAAACACAGCAGCCCCGCAATTATGATAAAAACACCTATTTTACTTTTCATACCTGTTTTTCCTTAAAATGAGCACACCAATCAAAATCAGCGCTACGCCCGCGATGCTGAGGATCGGCACAGGCCACTTGACCTGACCGGTCTGCGGAATACGAGTCGTCGTTGTTGTCGTATGTCTCGTCACGGGGTAAGTCGAGACGGTGGACTTTACCGGAACAGTCGGCTTTGTCTCAAAGGTCGGCTTTGTTTCGACAGTCGGCTTTGTGGGATACGTAGGCTTTGTAGGATACGTTTCGGGAACGGTTGTCTCGGAAGGGATATCCGTGGAGTTGGTGATCGTAAAAACATGATTGTTCTTGCTGATATCAACTCTGTAATCCGCGTCAAATTCCTTTTCGGTCACCGTCCAGTTATATTGGGGGTCAAGATCCGTCCAGGTATATTTCCAGTCGTTTTTATCGTTGAGAACAACAGAATCATGGATCTCGCCGTCTCTGAGCAGCTGGACTGTTACCTTGGGATATTTCGGGGTACCCGAAGCGGTTTTCCAAACCTTCAAACAGCTGACCTGTGTAACGGAATCGGTCGTTTTTTCAAATTTGACCTCGGCGCGCAGATCCCACTGTTCAACGTCGTCTGCCGGATACGGGAGACTTATAAGTGACGGCATAACGGTATAGCGCACGTTGTCATACGCGGTATTCTCACCGACCGTCAGATAAACGCCCTTTTCCAGATCGTTAAAGACAGCCAGCTTGTCGCTGTCGGTAAGGACTTCCGCATTAGGTCTGATGTTGTCTCTCTCGATATACATCGCCAGAGTTTGAGCGGCGTTTTCGCCGTTCAGGTCAACATGGTATTTTTTGAATTTCTCGGCTGCTACGATACCGCTGTCGGTGATCGTTCCGACCTTGAATATTTGAAAACGCACTCCGCTGAACTCATAAGCCAGCGTGATCGAGCCGGTTTTCTCCCTCATTTCCGTACCCGACGCAACGGATACGGAACAAATCAGCATAAGAATACCGATCAAAAGAGCCGATAATGCGTTTCTTCTTTGTTTGGAATCTTTCACTGTTATCCCTCCTCTTTTAAGGAAACACTCACATTTCCGTCAGCGCTCCTTATCGCACCTTCCTTTTTCGCTTATATGTCAAAACGAATATAAGCAGTACAACCAAAACCGGAGCCGCTAAAAACGGCGCGACCAGCGTGGGGTCGATTTGCAGCGCGTCAGCGGTGACTCTGATCTCAGAGCTTTGGCTGTTATCTACTCTGTGACCTCTGACAAGAAGCCGATGCGTATTGACGCCGTATGGCGTACACGTCATCAGTGTACACAGATCCTCACCGGGGACGATTTGCAGATTCTTAGTCTCTCCGGGAAGAACGACGCTGATTTCGTCAACCTCATAGCTCAGCGTATTGTCAAGAGTTCTGATGGAAAAAATGTCGCCGACAACCAATTTGTCAAGACTGGTAAAAAGCTTTGCCGACGGCAAGCCTCTGTGACCCGATAAAACACAGTGCGTGCTCTTTCCGCCTACGGGAAGGGAGGTTCCCTCCAGATGGCCGATAGCTATTTGAAGCACCGCGTTGCTTGTTCCGTGATACACGGGGAGCGAGCAGTTGAGCTTTGGGATCTCGACATACGACATAATACCTCTGCCCGCGATATCAAGCTGGCTTTCGTAATCCTTGGTTTCCTTTTCGCTCAGCTTCCAGTGAGCGGGCTTTTTCGCAAGCCGCGTGTTGTATTCAACGGCATTGTCCCAAATTTTTTTGTATTTTTCTTTGTCGATTTCCGCTACGGACTCCGCGTATTCGCTGATGTCCTTGGCGCGGCTCACGCTGTTAAAGTAATCGCTCATCATCGGATACAACAGCAAGGACAGCCCTGAGATCAATACTACAAAAATCAAAATTGTCAAAATGTTTTTTTTCATTATCTCAGGGTTCTCCTTGCTGTTTTACAGCCTGAAAATCAGGCTGTAAAACAAAGTTCTTACAAGTTGATTATCTTGCTCTGCGCTTAACGATAATCAGAACTACCGCTGCAGCCAAAAGCACGCCGCCTGCGATATAGAATAATGTAGTACCCATTCCGCCTGTGCCGGGGAGGTCATAAACGGAGGTGTTGAGAACGTCAAGCTTAACGCCCGCTCTTGTGTCGATAACGCCGAAGTCGTAAACGTTGGGATGCTCGTTTCTGAAGTTGTTGTCCAGAGCTACGTCGCAATCAAGGCTAACCAGTGCCTGAGAGGGCTCGCCGTTCCAGTGCTGAGCAGCATCGTCGGAAATGTTGGGAAGGATCTTCGCGCTTATTTTGATGTAGATGGGCTCGTCAATAACCTTATAGCCGTTGGGAGCCTCTGTCTCGTTGAGCTCATATACGCCCTTGTCAAGACCTACGAAGCCGAATACGCCGTTTTTGTCGGAGTAAACAACCTCTGCGTCAGCCTCTCTGTCTACCCAGTGAGGAGTAACCTTTGAGGAATAGTACTTGCCGGTCTCTACGCTCTTAAGTGTAAAGCCTGCGCCCTCAAGCTTCTTCTCGTGAGCTGCGTCATACTTGTAACCTTCTACCTTATAGGTGAATACGATGGTGGTGTCAACGGGAGTCTGACCGTGGCTGTTGGGAGTCTTGGGGTTGTTGGAATACTCGAGGTATACTTCGTTGATGTTGCCGTCGAGACCGATCGTAGCGTTTTCGTTGAGAACTGCGTTGTACTCAACAGCCAGAACGCTGCTGTAGGTCAGGGCAGGATTGATGCCGAGAATGTCGTTGCAGGTAACGCTGAGATAAGTCTCGCCTGTTCTCTGCTTGCTTGCGTATACTGTGAAGTAAGAGGTTACATCTGCTTTGTTTGTGTACTTTCCGCCGTTCACGTCATAGAGGTAAACGTGAAGGTCAGCAACAGACTCGTCAAAGGTAAGACCCTTGGAGAGGGTATCCTCGAAGGAATAGTAGAACTTGCTGTACTCGTCAAAGTTGTCCGGAATAGTACCGATCAGCTCGAAGGGAACGAGATCGCCGATGTTGTAGTCAGCTGCGTCGTTGTAACCGTTTGCATAGGTGAAAGGAATAACCGCGTTGCCTTCCTGAACATAGATAGTCTCGCTGTTGTAGTTGTTGTTATAGGTGTTTTCCTTTACCTTCTTCTCTACCTGAGGTACGGAAGCCTTAACTTCGATCTCAACCTTGCTGTCAGCAGCCATCTTAAGGATGATGGGGTTTACGACTGCAGTGGAGGATGAAACGTCTTCAAAGAGGTAGTAACCTGCCTGGCCGAGGGTATCGCCGTTTTTAAATTCTGTTTTTCCGTTTGCGCTGAAGGGAATGTTGGCATAGGAAGAAGCGTGGTCAGCAAAAGCCTTAGCTATGTCGCTGTAGTCCTGATAATCGGTGAGTACTCTTGCAACGTCGTCGGCTGTTGTGCAGCCGGCAAATACATTTTTGCCGTTGTCAACGAAATCATTGCTTCCCTTGATGTCTGCGAGGAAGCTGCTGATAACGGTGCTGCGACCGAACATGCTGCCCCATTCTACGTTTGTTACGTGATTGTCATCGACACGCTCTGCCGAGAAAATCTGATATGCGCTGAAGTTGTGGGAAAGAACTTCGCTTTCCACTGCGGGAGTTGCCGCGAATACGGAGATTGCGCTGAGAGCGATGATCGCGACTGCAATCATGATCCCTGTGATTTTTTTTGCCATTGTCATTTTTTTTGCCATTGTCATTTTTTTGCATCCTTTCATAATAAAATATTGATTATTGACAGTTTAAAAGAAGTAAAACCTATCCTCTATACCCTCCTTTAAACCTATGCCTGAGTATAATTATTCCAACGGCTGACAGAGCGATCAAAAACGCTCCTGCCGAGAAATACATGATGATGCCGTTTCCGCCTGTTTCGGGCAGCGTAAACATCTTTTCATTGGTGATAATGAAATCGGGTCCATCATCGCCTTCACTACTGTTTTCCTTTTTCGGGACAACATTTTTGATATCAATGCCCGGGTATTTTGCTTTCATTTCACTCTCTAATTCAGAATTCTTTGAATTGCTGAAATAGAACCAGTATTTATGAGTATTGATATCGTAGCCTTCGGGAGCCTGTTTTTCTTCCAAATAATACAAGGTATCGGTTTTGAAAACAATTCCCTCGTTGGCATTGGTGGCAAATAAAACCTTACCGTTCTTGTCGGTCGTATGGCGTGCTATCTCTTCCCCGTCCTCGGTGCAAAGAGCGAACACCGCGCCTTCAAGGTATTTCTGAGCATTCTCATAATCGACCTTTAGAACATCGACTTCGTATTTAACAAAGTCCCAGTCTTCCTCATAAGCGAAGCGCCGCTTGTAGTTATAAGTTGAGGAAGTACGGCTTTTCAGCATCGCTTTATTTCTGATTTCTATCATCTTGTCCGAAGAATCCGCAAATACCTGGGTCTCATAATCAATATAGTAGAGGTATTTTCCGAGCTTGAACAGCTTGATCTCCAGATTGCAGCCGTCTTCGGTCTGATGTGTGTTTACGTCAAAATCTGTTCCGGCGACTAATTCGATAAGGTTGCCTTCGTCATCCTCTGCGGTGATCTTCATGGAACCTGCGAGATATTTGAGGTTTTCCATGGAGTCTTCCAAAACGACTACGGAATCGTATTTTCCGTCTCCGTCCGCGTCAAACTTGGACATATCGGCGCCTTCCTTGTTAAAGGTGATCCGGAATTCACTGACATAACCGCCTTCGCCCGAGGCTTTGACCTTCTCGGTCTTATCAAACATCTCTCCGTACTGAACATCCGCTCTTGCTTTGCGGATAACCAGCTCGGTGAGCTTGCCGGAAGAGTTTATGCAGCTGCCTGTCAGCGTAACGTTGTTTTCGTAAACCATAGTTCCGTTATCCGAGATCGTGTTTTGATCCTGCAGGATCATTTCACCGTTAGCGCCGTTTACAGCGTTTTTGTACTCGATTTCCAGTGTTGCGTTATCACCCTGATTCCAGCAGGTACACCAACCGGGATACTCGCTGAGCTTGGACGAATAACACTTGTCGTTTTTCTCTTCGATACAGAGATCACTGTCTGTACACTCGCAGCGGTTGACCAGATAGAAGCTTTTATTTCTGTCGTTCGGGTCAACATAATAGGCAATGTTCTCGCTGCTGTCGTTATAAACATCCTTGATATCGTGGATAACACGCTTTTCCTTGCCGTCAAAAGTAATGCTGACGGTCGCGCCGGATGCGTATAAGGGATCCGAGAAATCGTACATCCACGGATAGGTGATCTCGGAACGGTCGGTAAGCTTCCACTCTCTCTTTGCGAGACCCTCTCTGTGAGCGGGGATCTTAGCTGAGATCTTAAAGTGGAAGTATCCGTCCAGCTCTCCCTCGGGAGAAACGAGCCAGCCTGTTTTCGCAACCGAAGCGTCGATGGTTTCCTCAAAGTATACCGACAATCTGATTTGTCCCCAGATATCCTGATACTCCGCCGCATTATCGTCAAAGATGAAAAACATATAGGTAGAATCTTCTGAGATCCTATATTCACCTATCACTGCACCACCCTTGTTTGAGATGTTTCCGGTCTTGGATGAGAATTCAACATCCATGCTTTTCGGCAGGAGGTAGTAATAAGTGCCCGGCATAATGTATGGCGATCTGAGCTCTAAGCTGTAGGTATAGCCCTTACCGGAAGCCTCGTATATGTTTTCAATAATGTTATTATTGGAATCATACAGTACGCTTTCTATTTTTCCTCCGGTAGTTTTCAAATACTCCTCAATACTTGTATATTGAGAGAGCTCCTCTTCGTCCCACGTGGTGTTGCCACCCGTGGATGCGCCCAAGCTGCCGTTTTTCGGTTCTTCTTTCGTTTGTAAAGCCGAAGTTTTTGCAGGCTCCGAAGTCGCTTCCTCCGTATTCTTTTCATAACACTCGTCGGAATGAACGTGTACCTCTTTGTCGCAAACAAGAACCTTTTGCTCAGTGTAACATTCATCCGTGTGTTCATGAGATTCGTCGGTGATTTTGCAAATCAGCTTTTTCTCGTTTCGGTAACACGATTCGGCGTGAGTATGTTCCTCAACTCCGCATTTCGGAACCGAAATTGTGATAGCCGGCAAAATCATTGCGTATGTAGTAGCAAAGATAACGACCGCGGCAAACGCGACAAAGCTTCTTCTTACTACCTTGTTGAGCTTGGCATACGCAAGCAGACCCGAAAACAGCGACGTGCGCTTTTTTTCCTTTTTGTCTTTTGAGTACTTCAGCTTAAACACCTCCCCTATTATTCCTCGTCATTGTTTGTGAACGAATTATTCAGAGTCCGTTTGGCTTTGACTCCCTGCTAACCGATTCCTCCGAAACGATCCAGCGGCCAAACCCGAAAAACTATTTTTCCGACGATCTGTTCCTCCGAAACACAGCCCATTACACTGCTTCGGCTGTCTATGGAGGTTTCACGGTGATCGCCGAGAACAAATATTTTTCCTGCCGGAACCTGATAAGGTAATTTTAGATCACATTCGCCGAACGCTTTTTCGGTCAAATAAGGTTCGTCTATCTCCTTATTATTGACCAAAACAGTGCCGTCGTCTTTTATATTTATAAAATCCCCCTCAAATGCTATTACGCGTTTTACAAGGATCTTATTGTTGTAGTAAAATGATATTACGTCTCCCCTGCCGAAATCGGAACGCTTAAACGAAACAACTACCTCGCCCTCCGTCAGAGTCGGCGTCATCGACGTGCCGTAGATTTGAAGGATCGGCAAAAACAGCGTTGCCACCAGAACGGCTGCCGCCGCGACGGTGATCAAAGCGAATATCGTGTTTCTCAACAAGCCGTTGCTGCTTTTCTTGTTGCGCTCCCAATTCAATTCGGCTTCAAGCTGTTCGGAGGAAGGAAGATTCTCGCTTGAGAACTTCTTCTTTTTTTCTTCCTTTTTTAGCTTTTTGCTGAGCTTTTTATCGGGCTCCGAGTTTTCGGGAGTATCCTTTTTTGAGAAAAAGGCAGGCTTGGTAATTTTGAACCGTTCTTTGTTCTCTCCGCTTTCTCCGAAATGCCCGGAACGGAAGCTCTTGAATTTTGAAGAAACAACGTCAGCCGCACGTTTGAAGGATGCCGATATTTTTTCGGCGAATGTTAAACAAGCGGTTTTGACTGTATTTGCAAGCTTTGAAACATCCGGCTTTTTCCATGTTCGCTTGGGTTTTTTCCATAAGGTTTTTGCGTTGCTTTTATTTTGCTGTTCCCCTTGGGATTTGCTGTCGGGCGTATCCTTTTTATAATACCTTCCCTGAATCTCCCCCGAAGGAGTTTCCGTAATATTATTTTTTTCCTCAGGTTCTGCGGCAGGAGCTTCCGCCTTGAAATACTTCCCCTGCGGTTCTCCCTGACCGGATTGCCTTACATAATGCTTGCCCTGAGGTTCTTCCGCTGAGGATTGCTTCTCAAAATGCCTGCCCTGAGGTTCTGCGGGAGCGTCCGGCTTTTCAAAATGCCTTCCCTGAGCTTCCGCAGGAACTGCGGCCTTTTCATAATGCCTTCCCTGTATTTCGTCGGGAATGTCCGGCTTTTCATAGTGCCTTCCCTCTGATTCCTCGGGAACAGCCGGCTTTTCATAATACTTTCCTTGGGGTTCACTGCGGAAAGGTCCGTGATTTTTAAAATGCTTCGCCACAAATCATACTACCTTCCATAAAAATTCTGCGCTATGATTATGCGGAAAAACGGAATTTCACACTGTTAACGTATTGGTCGGCGGCTTTTTGCGCCGCTTCAAACACATTGTTGATAACCAGCGAAGCCTCCGCGATCGACCCGGAATGACTCATTACGATATCGCGGTCATCAATTTTTCTGTTAAGCACTTCTATTTCGGATTTAAGCTTTTCGATTTCCCTGCTCTGTGTAAGCAGCACCTCAAGCAAATCCAGGCGCGACATCTTTCTCAGTTCACGATCCGTCATTTCAATACCTCCCAAACGCATTTAATCATTGAACAGACAGTTTCATGCAGCTGTAATTTCGGTAAAGCGAATGTAATAATTTACAAGGAATTATTACATATTTTTCTTTTACGAAAATAAGTATACTTCTATTTGACATATTTATCAACTATTTTTTTGCCTTTTTCTAATGTTTTCTTGCTATTTATTAAAAAAATATTTCTAATTTCGACTTAAACTTTACAATCGTGTTACGCAAATATGCATTTTGATATTTTTGACGATTATGTGTTGTATTTGTGATTACATAAAAAAAGAAGTTCGATTCTGTCAAAATATATCAAAAATTGTATGTGATTTTAGCATATATCACCATAGCGATTCGGTTGCATTTGTAAATAAACACTATATATGGGGATCGAAAAAATCAGCTTCACAAGATATTGTTTCTAAATAGGGAAAATAAGTTACAGAAATATTACAAATACTACACCGCAATAACATTTTTGCCATAATATACATAATCATGGTTTTTTATTCAGCACTTTACGGGTAATAAAAAACGCCCCTAACGGAGCAGGCAGCTCCGTTAGGGACTAAAAAGGGATTTTCGTAATGTGTTATTCAACGGGTTTTCTCAAAGGCTTGTTTCAGACACTACAGCAATTCTAAATCATACTGCATCGTCTTAATTTTTACCGAAAATTGAAATATGTTTTATAACGCCCTTCTTTTCGGGATCGCCTTTTGTATTGTCATTTTCAGGAATCTCAGACTCATTTGTCCAATAAAGTTCTGAATAACTATTTGAATTTACCGGACGAAAATAGCTATGTGTTTCCGAATCATAATAAATGCAGTGACTATGCACAAGATTATTATTTGGGTCCATGTTTGGATCATAAATCAGAATTCTTTTGTCATATTTCAATTCTGTAATACTGGAATAATAATTACAATCTTCAATTCCATAGGCAGCAATTATATGATGACTATAACTATCACTATAATTGTACCATTTGACTGCTATTCGCACCAAATGATTTTGACTCTTAACCAATTCTTCAAGTTTCGTAATCATATTATATCTCGATGTCTTATTCATTGATATCGTAACAGGAGAACTTGATTCATCACGATTGAGAACGTTCTTTTGAAAGCAGTTGTCAACTTCAGAATTATAGTAACCGTTATTAATAAACTGCATGTAATTAATTATTGAAATTACTTTATCATCAAGCTTAACAGAATAAACATTTTCAAAAGTCTGACCGGTATATTCTTCAAAAAGCTGTATAAAAGCTGCATCGCCCTGATTCAATAGAATAGCTGAATTTACCATTCCTGAACATGAGCCTGTCCATTTTAACAGGCGCTTTTGGTATATAATCTTTCTAATAGTATTCTTTGCGCTATTTTGAAGTTTAGAAAAATAATGATTCTCAAATTTGTCAATAACTGAATCCCAGCACCAACTCGACATATTAGAACGTGTAAGCAGCTCTATCGTCCACACTCTTTCGTTTCCTTTGCTGTCAGTTGGCTTTCTTCCATTTCTATCGGTCAGCTTAACACCAATTTTCGTGGAACCGCTCAAATCCTTATTGTTGGGAATTTCAAAAGAAACAGTATAATCCGAGTCTTTATATTCTAAATCTGATCTGAAAACAGTATTTCCGGAACGAACAATTATTTTTGTTTTATTTCGTAAATGATTCAATAATCCTGTCTCATCTATTTCATTATTGTATTCACTTACATAATCATCATAATCAATTACAACATCTGAAACAAGACTAATCGTCGCATTGTTAATATTGAGCTGGTTATTTTGCGTATTTAATATGTATCCCTTAATTGATTCATTATACTTTGTATCGTAATACTCGTCAAACCACTGTCTCTGTCTGTTTAGTTCGCTGACAATCCCTACATATTTATATCTGCCATAAAAAGTGCTTCCTTCGCATTCACCGCTGAAACAATGAGTATCGCTGTTACTGAAGCTCCAGTTGTTAACTCCGTAAGTAAATTTGGTGATTGCAAAAGAACCCTCAAGAGTTCCCTTGCAGTTATTAACTCCTCTAACCTTCACCGAAGCGGTTCCAATACCCGAATTGTTTAAATACTCTACTTCATAATCCTGTTTTTCCTTTAGCGTTATACTGCCTTTAAACACGCTAACAGAGGGTGTCGTGTCAGTGCCCGGATTTCGTTCTTTTACACTCAGATTATACTCGGAAATATCTGTAACGGCAATTTGAAAGTTTACTCTCTTTTCTCCTCTAAACGTTCCAATACCGGTTACAATAGCAGTTGCGGTTCCGACTTTCACATTGTTTTCATAGGAAACAGTATAGTCGTTTTTTCCCTTAAGAGTATTGCCCTGATACTTTACCGTCGGCACAGGAGTTTTTACCCTTCCGTCATAAAACAGTTTAGTTAATGACAGTGTAACGACTGCATCGGAAATATCTCTGCCGATGATATGGAACTTTTCTTCTCTTGTGCCCTTGTAGTTGCCCTTGCCTGTGATTGTAACGACAGCGTCGCCGACGTTTACATTATTCTTTATTGTATATGTATAGTCATTATTTTCCGCAAGACCATAGTTTCCGTTTCTGACAGTTACCTTGGGAGCTTTTTCCAAGCCGTCGTAGATAAATACGCTGCTTCCGAGCAAAACGCTTATCTTGTTGTCGGAAAGCTGCTGAGGAACGATGGTAAAGCCCGCTGTTCTGCTTCCCGTGTAGTTGCCGATACCGGTTACGATAACAGTCGCGGTTCCGGCATTAACGTTATTCTTGTATTCAACCTTATAATCCGTGCCTTTTACAAGAACCTTGGAGCCGTCTTTCAGAGTCACGGCAGGTTCTATAGCGTTAACGTTATAAACGTATGATGTTTTTTCAAGAGCAAGATTTGCGCCTGAAATGCTCTTGGGGTTGATTTTTACGGTTTTTGTTACAGTACCCTTGTAATTGACCTTACCTGTAACGGTAACCTTTAGATTTCCGGCTTTTACATTGTCGGAATATGCTACGCTGTAGTTAGTCGCAGGAACGGTATTGCTTCCGTCCTTTACGGTGATTGCGGGTTTTTTTGCCGTTCCGTCATAGGTGTAGGAAGCCGGACTTGCGGTAATAGTACAGTTTGAAATATTCTTGGGATCGACCCTAAATGTCTTTTGAAGGGTTCCCGTGTAGTTGCCTTTACCTTTAACGGTGACTGTAGCGGTTCCGGCGTTCACATTATTTGTGCAGGAAACCGTATAATTTGAGGATGCGACTGTCGCAGTACCGTCTGTAACGGTTACAACAGGTACGATAGCCGAGCCACTGTAAGTATAGCTGCTCGCGTCCACGGTCAGTGTACAGCCCGAAAAGCTCTTGGGGCTGATCGTGAAGTAAGCTGTCTTTGTTCCGGTGTGCATTCCGTTTTGTGCGGTTATGATAACCTCAGCGGTTCCGGCGTTGAGGTTGTTCCGGTAAGTATATATGTATTCGCTGCCGGGAGAAAGCTTGCCTGTAACGCTGTCGGTGATGCTGAAATTCGGTTTAAGAGCCTTTCCGTTGTATTCAAATGACGACTTGTCAAATGTCACGGTGCAGTTGGCAACATTTCTCTTGGTGATCGTAAATGTCTTGGTTACGCTTCCGCCGTAACTGCCCTTTCCCTTTACAACCGCTTTCGCGGTATTTGTACCGATAGTGACGTTGTTGGAATATGATACAGTATAATCGGTATCCTTTACAAGAGCAGCGGTGCCGTCTTTTACTGTTACCGCAGGGGTTTTAGCCTTGCCGTCGTATGCATAGCTCGTTGTACTGAGCGTGACCGTAGTATTCGCGATGTTTTTCTTGATAGTAAAGCTTTTGGTCACGCTTCCGGTGTAGCTGCCCTTGCCTTTGAAAACAACCTTGCCCGTGCCCGGATTCACATTATTCTGATAAGACACAGTGAAATCCTTGTCCCTTGTAAGCGCCTTGCTGCCGTTCTTGACGGTATAGCCGGGAGTTTTGGCGCTGCCGTCGTAAACGTAGCTTGTTGTTGCAAGCGTGACGGTACACTTTGAGAGCTGAGTTGCTCCCGTAGATGTGCTCGTGGTTGTTGCTGCGACCGCGCTTAATTCAATCGCAGGTACGCCGGATACAAGCATCAGCAATGCAAGCAGAATGCTTACTATCCGTGTTGACTTCTTAATTTCAATCCCTCTTTCTCATTTTTTGATTTTCAGGCAATCACCACAATTACAGAATTATTATGATTTTATCATTAGTATGATATGTCTTGCCTGAAAAAACAGCATTATTAATATATCACAATTAATACACTAAAACCAGTGTTTATATATACAAAATCGGAATTCTCACATAAACACAAAAACACTCCTCAAAAGATATGATTATTCAATAATTTATCTAAAGGTTCTCTGTATTTCACAGTAGACAGAACCTGTGATTTCTGTTATCATAGGTTATGGTAATTTCCGTTGAAAACCGCGTAAAAACGGGTTTTTAACGTATGACACGCTTCGTATCATCAGCGTGACGGGGCGGTTCTTTACTTCTTCATAAAAATCTGTTACCTTCAAAACAGCGATAAGCGAAAGGACGGATCAACATGAAATGTAAAAAAGATTTACTCACAGGAATCGGTCTGCTGTGCGCGTTTGCGCTTTGGACAATACTGATCACAAACGTTGATGTTCAGGCAGCAGGACCCGAAGGAACAAAAGTCGGCTTCGCGTCGTTCAACATGTGGTTTCACAAGCTATGCGGCGTACACATGACGGTCTACAACATCACCGACTGGCTGGGACTGGTTCCCGTTTTCATATGTATTGTATTTGGGATTTTAGGGCTGTGTCAGCTAATCAAACGGAGAAGCCTTATAAAAGTCGATGCCGACATCATTCTGTTGGGACTTTACTATGTTTTGGTGATCTTCGGCTACCTGTTTTTTGAAATGGTTCCGATAAACTACAGACCGATCCTTATCAACGGCTTTTTGGAGGCTTCATACCCCTCGTCAACTACGCTTCTTGTTTTAAGCGTAATGCCGACTTTGAATTTTCAGATTGACCGCAGGGCAAAAAATCCGACAGCAAAAAAGACAATAAAGGCGCTTTCGGTGATTTTTTCGGCTTTTATGGTGATCGGAAGAGCAACTGCCGGAGTTCACTGGGCTACGGATATTATCGGCGCCGTATTACTGAGCTTTGGACTGTTTATGCTTTACAAAGCCGCTGCGACTATTGCGGACGAAAGGAAGAACAAAAATGGAATTCAATGAAAAATTGCAGGAATTGAGAAAAAGCAAGGGTCTGACTCAGGAGGAGCTCGCCAAGGAGCTTTATGTTTCAAGGACAGCGGTTTCCAAATGGGAATCAGGCAGAGGCTTTCCAAGTATTGATTCTTTAAAAGAAATATCCCGTTTTTTCTCGGTAACCATTGACGAGCTTATCTGTCCGCAGGAAATAATCGCCGCTGCGGAAAACGATAAAAGAGAAACAGTCGGAAAGTACACCTCCCTGATTTGCGGCTTGCTCGATGTTTTCACGGCGCTGCTGCTTTTTATACCCGTGTTCGGAAACGGCGCGGACGCCTCCTCCGTACCCCTGTTCGGACTGACAGAGACCGGCATGTGGATAAAAATAGTATATACCGCAGTTATCTGCATCACGGTCACAGCCGGGATCTGCGCACCGGTTTTCAGCCGCTTTGACCGACCCGAACAAAGCCGCATAGTGCTGATCGCAGGCGCGGTATCGTCAACCGTCCTTTCGGCGGTTTTCATTCTTACCCGACAGCCTTACGCCGGAATAATATGCTTTACGATATTGGTGATAAAGGGATTTTTGATAATCAACGCGAAAAACGATAAAAGCCGTTAAGCCTCGGAAAATCGAAAAAAGATATTGATTTTTAAATAATTATATGTTATAATGACAAAGATGCAAGAAGCCATTGCGTTCAGATAAGTGAGCGGCAGGCCCTGTGCGATTGGGGTCTGTGAACCATGTCAGGCGGGGAACCGAGCAGCATTAAGCAGTATTTCCGATGCGATACAGCCAGTCTGTCGTTCACTTATCTGTACGGTTGCCGTTTTCGGCTGGCGGCTTGCATTTTTGATTATGCGGAGGTGAGGTTATGTATCAGGTGCTGTACCGCAAATGGCGGCCGCAGACCTTTGACGACGTTGCCGGTCAGGAGCATATTACCGCCACACTCAAAAACGAACTGCAAAACAACAGACTTAACCACGCCTACCTGTTTACCGGCTCGCGCGGAACAGGCAAAACCACCTGCGCTAAAATCCTCGCTAAGGCAGCAAACTGCCTCTCGCCCAAGGGCGGCAATCCCTGCGGCGAGTGTGAGATCTGCAAAGGCATCGACAGCGGCGACATCCTGGATATTTTGGAGATGGACGCCGCCTCCAACCGCAAAATCGAAAATATACGCGACATCATTGATGAAGTTCAGTTCAAGCCGGCAAAGTGCCGCTACAGAGTATATATCGTGGACGAGGTACACATGCTCACCACGGAAGCGTTCAACGCGCTGCTAAAGACGCTCGAGGAGCCTCCCGAGCACGTGATCTTCATCCTCGCGACCACCGAGGTACACAAGCTGCCGCAGACGATACTCTCGCGCTGTCAGCGTTTTGATTTCCACCGGATCCCTCCGCGTGTCATCGCAGACAGGCTGCTCTATGTCGCCGAACAGGAACAGGCTCAGCTGAGCGATAGCGCCGCCATGCTGATCGCTTCCGTTGCGGACGGAGCACTGCGCGACGCGCTTTCTCTGCTTGACCGCTGTATCGCCGTTTCTCCGGATATAGACGAAGCGGTCGTGCGAAACGCCGCCGGGCTGGCTGACAAAGGGTATCTGTTCGATCTGGCGGTCTGCGTGATAAACA
Organism: uncultured Ruminococcus sp.; assembly: GCA_902790475.1. Classification (GTDB taxonomy): domain Bacteria; phylum Bacillota; class Clostridia; order Oscillospirales; family Acutalibacteraceae; genus Ruminococcoides. The sequence goes on from CADASG010000029.1 coordinate 16,705, forward strand.
AAAACACCGCTCGTGCGCTTGAACAGATAGATCGGCTATATTCCGAGTCAAAGGACATGGCGCGGCTCTGCGACGAGCTTATCGCGCACTTTCGCGCACTTATGCTGATCAAATCCCTGCGCGATCCACGCGCTGTTTTGGTGATGTCCGACGACGAATTTGAACAGGCAAAAACGCAGTGCGACTATTTATCGCTGGCGGACATCGTTTACTATATGGATGTGCTCTCACGCGCCTATCAGCGAATGGGACGCGGAACAGGCGACCGCACCGAGCTGGAAATGGCAATGGTCACCCTCAGCTCACCCGAGCTCGACGTAACCAACGAAGCGACGGCAGCGCGTATCACCGCGCTGGAAAAAGCGGTGAAACGAGGTTTTTCAGCCGCTCCGCAAACTCCGCAGCCGATCGAAGCACCGGAGGAAAAGCCTGCCGCACAAACCGAAGAGACCGTTTCTCCGAAACAACAGGAGCAGCCTCCCCGGGAAATGCCCGAGGAAAAGCCAAAGGAAGCTACGGCGCAGGATAAACAGTCCGAAAACACGGAAGCTCCCAAGCAGCGTCCGCAGACAACGCCCCGACAGACGGAGCCTGATTACGACGCTATTTACCGAAACGCCAAGCCGTTCCCCGGCTGGGTCGATGTGGTAGACGCGCTCAAATCGGTTTCACGCACTATAGCAGCGGCTTTCACGGGTACAACAGCCTATGAAAGCGGTAATTATCTGCTGATCGACTCCGAAAGTGAAATGGCGTTCGAGCTGCTGCGCCTCGGCTCTCAGCGGCAAAAGATCCGCGAGATCGTGCGCGAGGTCACGGGCAGGGTATACCGGCTTGGACCGTATCGCCGTCCGCAGCAAAAACAGGAAACTCAGGATCCGATGCAGTCGTTCAGGGATCAGCTGAAGGACAGCGGCATCGAGGTCACGGAAGAATAAAGGCAACACCGCACACCTGAATTATGCGGTATTGCCTAAAGAAACCTCTGATATATTTGGATAAAACAGGAAAGGACGACAATAATATGAAAGCAAGATTACCCAAGGGCTACAGCAACAGCGGCGGCGCCAACAACATTCAGCAGCTGGCGCGTCAGGCTCAGAAGCTTCAGGACGACATGGAGGCAGCCTCCGCAGAGCTTGAAGGCAAGGAATATGAAGCGACCGCAGGCGGCGGAGCCGTTAAGGTCACTGTAACAGGCAAAATGGAGCTGACAAAGATCGACATCCAGCCCGAGGTCGTTGACCCCGAGGATGTGGAAATGCTCGCCGATCTGGTAATGGCAGCCGCAAACGAAGCTCTCAGAGCCGCCTCAAAGGAAAAAGAAGAAAAGATGGACACGATTTCCGGCGGTCTCAATATCCCGGGAATGTTTTGATCATGGCGCAGTACAACGTAGCGCCTCTTGAAAACCTGGTTGACCAGTTTGAAAAAATGCCCGGCATCGGTCACAAAACCGCGCAGCGGCTCGCCTACTATGTGCTCAACCTGTCCAAGGCGGAGGCTGCGCAGCTTGCCGACGCGGTGACTCAGGCGCACAGCAGGATACACTATTGCAGCCGCTGCTGCAATTTGACCGATAGAGAGCTTTGCGCGGTGTGCGACTCTCCCTCACGCGACCAAAGCGTGATTTGCGTTGTGGAAACTCCGCGCGATGCGGCTGCGGTGGAAAACACCCGTGAATATCGCGGAGTGTACCATGTGCTTCACGGCGTTATCTCGCCGCTTAACGACGTGGGACCCGACGATCTCACGATAAAGGAGCTGCTGGCGCGGCTTTCAAACGAAACCGTTACCGAGGTCATCATGGCGACAAACCCCACCGTTGAGGGCGACGCAACGGCGCTGTACATCTCAAAGCTGTTAAAGCCGATGGGAGTCAAGGTTACGCGGCTGGCTTACGGTATCCCCGTGGGCGGCGATTTGGAATACGCCGACGAATACACGCTGGCAAAGGCGTTGGAAGGCAGGAATGAGATCTGATGGCTTCACTAAAAACGATCGCTCAGAACAAAAAAGCCCGACATGATTATTTTATCGAGGAAAGCTATGAGGCAGGCATCGAGCTCTGCGGCACAGAGGTCAAGTCGATCAGGCAGGGCAGGGTCAACCTCAAGGACAGCTGGTGCTCCATTGTCGAGGGCGAGATATTTGTCAACGGAATGCACATTTCACCTTACGAGCAAGGCAATATTTTTAACCGCGATCCCGTTCGGGTGCGCAGACTGCTGATGCACAAAAAGGAAATCAACCGTCTTTACGGCGTTGTCAAGCAGACGGGCTACTCCCTAATTCCGATCAGCCTGTACTTCAAGGACAGCCGCGTTAAGCTTCAGGTAGGTCTGTGCAAGGGCAAAAAGCTCTATGATAAACGCGAGGATATGGCAAAACGCGCCGCAAAGCGCGACATGGAGCGCGCCGTCAAGGAGCACGGAAGATCATAACAATTATAAATACGGGGGTGTAAAGGCTTCGACGGGGGATGTAAACCCTGATAAGCGAGCGGCGGTGCGGAACCGCCATAAAATCCGCAACTTAAAAATAACTGACAAAACTACAGTTAAATTAGCTGCTTAATGCAGCTCGTTCCTGTGCGGAGCACCTCGGCCGCATAAGGAGCGTCGATCAGAGGTAAAGGTGAACGGGAAAGCGCTCTGAGTCCCGTCATCACTTAGGAGCTACCAAACCGTTCAGCCTGTCTGCGGGCGAAGCGGCAAGGGAATGTTAAAACACAGACTGCGCTCGGAGAAAATCTCGGCAAGCATCTTTCGGACAGGGGTTCGACTCCCCTCACCTCCACCAAACGGGTATTGGATGAACACCTACTTTTTCAGCGGCGGTTTTGCCGTGAAATGTGTTCTCTGATACAAAATCAGAACGCCGTTTCAGTGTAAAAGCCGGAACGGCGTTATTTGCGCATGTTTTTAACAGTATATGCAAAGATGAACAGCTCCATTTTTGCAAAATGATTAATGCCACTATCAAAAAACATCAACATCTGTTGCGGATAATTCCGCATAACAGCGTTGTCGTCCTCGGAACCAGTAAGGTTTCCTGAGTCCTCAGCCTTGTTCTGCGAAATTTTTCGCTAACATATGTTTAAAGTGTTTTAATTTAAAATAGTATATACTCCGTCTTTTTTGCACAGAAATGTTGTAAACCGACGGTTTATTTGTTTCATTTGCAGAAATAGAAACCAATTACTTGCATTTGTCATTCGTAAGTGGTATAATGATTTCCTGTAAAAAACTGCAGTATTGCAATATGTAATAGCATATAAGAAAACTGCAGTATTGCAATATATAACAGCATGTAAGAAAAGAGGACATTATGAAAAACTTTATCAAAAAAATCGGCATTACCGCTCTGGCTGCGGGTCTGGCGGCTTCCTTCGGCGCGGTTTCAGCATCTGCAACCGACGTTGTTATCGAAAACAACACCATGTCAAACGGCATTATCAGCGTTTCCGATGATTCGGTTTACTTTACAATGAAAGACGCGTCCGGCAACAAACTCCTATACAGCTTTACCTCCAAGGGTATTTACAATGTTGACAACAACTATAATGACCTGATCGGCGGCACCAATCCGCAATCCTCCGTTACCGATAAAAGCTTCTCGGCTGAGAGCAACGTGCAAAATGTCAATATCAAACGTACTCTGCGTATCGTAGGCAACACCGTGACCGGTCAGGAGGACACCCTTGAGGTCAGTGTTACAGCGACCAATAACGATACACAGAACCACAACTTCAGCACCAGGATCATGCTGGATACCCAACTGGGCGATAATGACTTTGCGCCGTTCCGTGTTCCGAACTACGGTTCAGTTACAAAATGTGTGCAATTTGAGGGCAGCAATGTTCCTCTCAGCTTCAATACCTTCGACGACCTTTCCAATCCCAAGATCGTGACTGCAGGCACCTTCCTGCCCGGTTCCGAAAAGCCCGACATCGTTCAGTTCAACGACTGGAACAATGCCAGATCGTTTGACCTGATTGCTTATTTAAATGAAAATAACTCCCTTGGCGACAGCTCCGTAAGCGGCATTTGGAAGGATCGTACACTTGCTCCCGGTCAGAGCTTCCGTTGCCGTATGTATTACGGTTTGAGCCACGTTAACGTCAGCACCAACTCCGAGCTTGTGCTTGGCGCCAACAAGAGCGCAGGCTCCTTCAGCATCAACGAAGAAGGCACAGGCTATGAGCCCGTATCCGTTCTCAGCTATCTGAAAAACGCGGGCGATGTTGACCTCAGCAATGTCGAAGTCAGCCTTGATCTCCCCAACGGAGTAGAGACTTCCGACGGCAAGACCTCCAGAGCCTACAGCAGCATTCCGGTAAACGCAGATGTTAATCAGGACAGCTGGGAGCTGATCGCGCAGCCCTCAGGCGTTGACCGCAACGTTACCGTTATCGTTAACGCCAAGTCCTCCGAGACAGGCGAGGTTGATCCGGTAAAGCTTACCTTCACGATCCCCGCTATCGAAGGAGCTTCCGTTATTGAGGATACGACCGCTCCTACGGAAACTACCGTAGAGGAGACCACTGTGGCAGAGACCTCCGCGAGCGTTGAGCCCACAAACGGTGAGGACGCTACTTCGGCAACAAAGCCTGTCAAAAAAGCTACCCCCGGCGAGGCTACTCCCGGTGAAGCAACGCGCGGAGAGGCAACTCCCGGACAGCTCGGCTCGGCTGAAAACGGTCAGGGCATCCAGACCGGTTCAACGGTTCCCGCTGTCATTATGCTGGTTGCACTGTTCGCGGCAGCAGGCGCGGCTTACTGGCACAAAAAGAAACTCGGAGAATAATATATCGTGAATAACCGTTCTTCAAATCCAACTCAAAAACAATTCTGAGGGACGCAAACGTCTTTAAAAGCCGTGAAAAAACACACCGTTTTGTGACGTGACCCCCGAAAGTTGGACTTAATACTAACAAGCGTAGTAGTTTAGCGACTACTGCGCTTTTGTTATGCAGCCAAAAGGTTGAGCCTATAGTTA
>CADASG010000030.1 GCA_902790475.1 uncultured Ruminococcus sp.
AAACTGCCTCAAAATGGTGCGAGTGACGGGACTTGAACCCGTACGTCAAAGACACACGCCCCTCAAACGTGCCTGTCTGCCTATTCCAGCACACTCGCAGATGAAATTGTGTTTGTTGATAACATCGCAACTATTACATAATGTTGCATAACCGATTGTTACTCAACAGGAGTTATTATATCACCAGTCGGTTTATTTGTCAAGAGATAATGCAAAAAAAATTAGAAAATTAGAAAATGCAAAAAAATCAGAAAATGATGGTAAAAAATTTTTCGGTTGGTTTGTTTCGATTTTTGGTTTTTGGGATGAAGATAAAGATGTTAAAAGTTTCGTCAAGAAAAAACATATTCCTATTGATAATCGGCACAAAATTTGATACAATATAGAAAATGAAAGAAAGCTGTGTGCCTATGACCAACAAGAATTTGATCGATTTAGAGGCGATGAGCGTTGAGCAGATCGCCAAGCTGGTGAGAAAAGCAAAAAAAATCATGCAAAGTCCTGCCGACTACCGTCACGCCTGCGACGGAAAGATTTTGGCGACGCTGTTTTATGAGCCGAGCACACGCACGCAGATGTCGTTTCAAACCGCGATGCTCAAGCTGGGCGGCAGAACCATCGGCTTTGACAATCCGATGAATTCATCTGTATCTAAGGGCGAAAACCTCAAGGACACCATCTCTGTCATCAGCGGCTACGCCGACATTATTGCTATTCGTCATCCCACCGAGGGAACGGCTATGGCAGCTTCACTCTACAGCGAGGTACCGCTGATCAACTGCGGCGACGGCGGTCACCTTCACCCTACTCAAACCCTGACCGATATCGTAACTCTCAGCTGTGAGAAAAACAGGCTCGACCACCTGAAGATCGGTGTGTGCGGCGATCTGCTCAACGGCAGGACAGTACACTCGCTGATCAAAACGCTCGCAAAATACGAGGGCAACTCCTTTGTGCTGATTTCCACTCCCGAGCTTGGTGTACCGCTGTACATCATCGACATTCTGGAAAAGAACGGATGCAGGTACGAGCTCTCCAACAATCTTGCCGACGCGATCTGCGATTTGGACATGCTCTATATGACGCGGATCCAGCGTGAGCGATTCAAGAGTCCCGAGGACTACGAGGCTCAGAAAAACGTATTTGTGCTTGACAAAGAAAAGCTCGGTCAGGCTCGCGAGGATATGATAATCCTGCACCCTCTCCCCCGCGTCAACGAGATAACCGTCGATATCGACGACGACCCGAGGGCTCTGTATTTTAAGCAGGCTCAGTACGGAATGTTCGGCAGGATGGCTCTGATTTTGCTTCTGCTCCAGGATGATGACTTTTTGATCCCCTCGCGCGAAACAGAACTATCGGACGCAAAATGCCGCAATCCCAAATGTATTACGCAGCATGAGGCGTATCTGCCGCGGCGCAGCTATAAAAAGCTGGGTATGCAGATGTGCGATTACTGTGACAAACGAATTGACTGAGGAGTGAGTTTATGTTAAACAGACATCCCGAGGACAGACCCCGTCGTAATTTGCTGGGTTCCTTTATCATCGCGTCGATAGTATACATTATTTTAGGCGTGTATATGGTAATGCATCCCGAAAAGGTTGAACACACGCTGTGCTACGCGTTCGGAATTTTGCTGACCATTTACGGCGCGATCAACATCATTTCCTTTCTAATTAACAAAGACAGCGACGAAAACCTGTTTTTTGAACTTGTGTTCGGAGTTATAGCCGCGGCGTTCGGCGTGTTCACGCTGTTTACTCCCGACACGATCATCAACATTTTGCTGGTCATTATCGGCGTCATAATCATTATTGACGGCGTAATGAACCTAAAGCGCTCGTTCCACCTGAGGGATTTCGGCGTAAGAAAATGGTACGTTTTCTTTATATTTGCGGCTGTGTCAGTGGCAGCAGGCTTGATCACTATCATTTTCCATGATACCCTTCGAGATGTGTTGATCATCATGCTTGGAATAAACCTGATCTATGAAGGTATTTTAGGTTTGATCATAATGTTCCAGATCTCATGCAACAAAAGGCGCGTGGAAAGGAACCTTATGATGATCAACGCGGACTACAAAGACAGAGATTAATAAACGGCAGATAGGTTTTGAAATCTATCTGCCCGATTTTTTGAGGGTGAAATATGAAAATCACATCTATCGTTGAAAACACATCATGCTGCGAAGAGATCGGCTGTGAGCACGGTTTGTCTCTTCTTATCGAAACAAATGAACACAAAATATTGTTTGATATGGGACAGACCGATTTATTTGCCGAAAACGCGGAAAAACTCGGTATCGACTTAAAGGATGTAGATATCGCGGTGCTGTCGCACGGTCATTACGACCACGGCGGCGGCTTGAAACGCTTTTTGGAGCTTAACCGAAAAGCACCGGTTTTTCTTAACCGACACGCCTTTGAGCCGCATTACAACGGCACGGAAAAATACATCGGACTGAACACGGAGCTGCAGGACAGCGAACGCCTGATTTTTACCGGCGAGGAGTTTCATATCGACGATGGCTTGACGCTGTACGCCTGCAACCAAAAGCCAAAGCGGTTTGAGATCAACCCGGACAATCTGAACGTGTTAAAAGACGGAAAATTTGTCGCGGAGGATTTTTGCCACGAGCAATACCTGATGATAGAGGAAAACGGCAAAAGGGTGCTTGTCAGCGGCTGCTCGCATAAAGGCATACTAAACCTGACAGATTGGTTTCAGCCCGACGTGCTGTTGGGAGGGTTCCACTTTATGAAGATCACCGATGAAAAAATGCTGACAGACTGCGCCCGTCGGCTTGATTCTTTCCCCACGGAGTTTTACACCTTCCACTGCACGGGAACAGAACAGTTCAGACTTATGGAACCGCACATGCAGCGGCTGCATTACCTTTCCGCAGGGCAGACAGTTACTATTTGATTTAAAAAATTATGTGGCTGCTGAACGAAATGTTTGTGTTATTACTATCATTCTGTAACGTTAGGGGATTCATACCAAAAAGGGAGCGGCTCAAAAGTAAAAATGAGCCGATCCCTTTGTCTTTTGTTCAGTGAAGAAAAGCGGTTACAGGTTTTCTAAAACTCCGAGCAGACTGAACATAGTGTTTGTCGCCATTGTTTGTCCGCCTGTGTTCATCGCCATAAACACGGTTAGTTTTTTGTCTGTGTTGAAATTCTCGGCGGAATTAAAGTGTCCGATGGAACCGAAATGTCCCATTCCCCTGCTAAGTTCGGTGAAGATACCGTATCCGTAATTATCGCTGCTGTATGAGGTCGTCATGGCTTTATAGCTGTCACGTGAGATGATTTTTCCTGAGGGAAGCATATTCATCCACTTTGTCATATCGGAGGCGGTCGATATTATATCGCCTGCTCCCTTTGCAGTTCCCGGCTCGATTCCGAAGCCGAGCTCGGACGGCTCATAGTGAAAAGCCTTTGCCCATTCGGGAGAATCCTTTAATTCAAAAATCGAACCCGTATGCTCCATGCCGAGCGGTTCAAAAAAGCTCTCACGCAAAAAATCAATATACACCTTGCCGGTAACCTTCTCAACGATGTTGCCCAAAAGGATATAATTTGTGTTGGAGTATTTATACCTTTCACCCGGTTCACGCTCGAGAGGTTTGCCGAAAATATACTTTTTGAGCGCCGCAGTGTTTTGTTCGTCGGTATTTTCAAGCTTTATCTGCTCTCTGAGCGCCTTGACTTCCTTTTCTTTTTCGGGCAGATCGGGGATACCCGAAAGCATTGACAGCATATCGTGAAGCGTTATCCTGCCGCCCTCCTTGTATTCCGGGAAATATTTGTCGAGCTTATCGTTCACGCTCAGCTTTCCCTGCTCCTGAAGCAGCATGATCGCAGCCGAACAAAACTGCTTGGAAACGGAGCCTATGGGCATCGGGGTTTCAAGCGTGATTGGCGTATCGTCGTATAAGGTTCCGTTTGCGTAGGAAGCGATCGGCTTGCCGTCGCGTTCGGCGTAAAAAACACCGCTGAAATCCATTTCGCCGAGAGCCTCGAGCGATGATTTGATTTTGGGATCGGCGGCTGTGATCTGAGCTTCGGCAACGGTCGTCGGAACAGCGGTCGTCGCTTCGTCAACGGAAGCGGAAGTCTCGGCAGAGCTGCCGTTATTGCCCGTCGAACAGGCGGCTGCGCAGAACACAAGCGCAGACATCAATACAGCAGATAATGATTTTTTTAATAACCCTATATGATTCATTCGACTTCAACTCCTAATGATTTCGGGTAGTATGATATTATTATATTATCAACAAAAGATGAAGTCAATAGGCTCTCTAAATATCAAAGCGCCTCTTTCATAGCTTTTACTAATTCTCCGACATACTTCGGGGCGTCTTTGCCGTGCTGCTCCAAAAGGCGGACTATCGCGGAGCCGACTATCGCGCCGTCGGAGATCGCCGCCATTTTTCCAGCCTGCTCCGGAGTGGAAATACCGAAGCCGACCGCGCAGGGAACGCTTGTGTTTTCTCTGATGATTTTCACTATCGAGCCCAGATCAGTGTTGATCTCGCTGCGCATACCCGTAACGCCGAGGCTGGACACAAGATAGATAAAGCCCTCTGCTTCCCTTGCGATCATGCCTATTCTGTTTTCAGAGGTCGGAGCGATCAGGGAGATCAGCGCTACTCCGTATTTGCGACATACAGGCAGAAACTCCTCTTTTTCCTCAAAGGGGATATCGGGCAGGATCAATCCGTCAATTCCTATCTCGGCGCAGGTCGAAATGAATTTTTCAGCGCCGTAGGAAAACACAACGTTGGCGTATGTCATGAATACCATGGGAACGGTCACGTCAGTGCGCAGCTCTCTTACAAGGTCAAATACCTTGTCGGTTTTAACTCCGCCGCGCAGCGCCCGTAAATTTGCCCCCTGGATAACGGGACCCTCCGCAGTGGGATCGGAAAACGGGATCCCCAACTCGATAAGATCAGCTCCGTTGTCAACCGCCGCTCTGACGACCGCAGCCGTTGTTTCTAAATCGGGATCGCCGCAGGTGATGAACGGGATAAACGCCTTTCCGCTTTCAAAAGCCTTAGCTATATTACTCACTGATATCCTCCCCTCTGTAACGCGCGATCGCCGCGCAGTCCTTGTCGCCTCTGCCTGAAACGGTGACGACTATGATTTGATCCTTGTCGAGCGAGGGCGCGGTCTTTATCGCGTGAGCCAGCGCGTGAGACGACTCTATTGCAGGGATTATGCCCTCTGTACGCGACAGATATTCAAAGGCGTTCACCGCTTCCTCATCGGTGATCGCGACGTATTCAGCCCTTCCGATATCGTGCAGATAAGCGTGCTCGGGACCTACGCCCGGGTAATCCAAGCCTGCCGAAATCGAATAAACGGGCGCGATCTGTCCGTCCTCATCCTGACAAAAGTACGACTTCATTCCGTGGAAAATCCCGAGCCTGCCTGTTGAGATGGTCGCCGCTGTCTCAAAGGTGTCGATACCCCTGCCTGCCGCTTCGCAGCCGATCAGACGAACTCCGCTGTCGCCGATGAAGTGATAAAAGCTGCCGATGGCGTTTGAACCGCCGCCCACACAGGCTATCACAGCGTCGGGGAGCCTGCCCTCTTTTTCAAGCATTTGCTCCCTGATCTCCTTTGAGATCACCGCCTGAAAATCGCGCACAATGGTCGGGAACGGATGAGGTCCCATGACCGAACCGAGACAGTAGTGCGTGTCGTCTATTCTTGAAGTCCACTCGCGCATAGCCTCGCTCACCGCGTCCTTGAGGGTAGCCGTGCCTGTGGTGACGGGAACAACGCTCGCGCCGAGAAGTTTCATTTTGTACACGTTGAGCGCCTGGCGCTTAGTGTCCTCCTCTCCCATGAACACCACGCATTCCATGCCCATCAGCGCGGCGGCGGTTGCTGTTGCGACTCCGTGCTGACCTGCGCCCGTTTCGGCGATCAGTCTTGTCTTGCCCATCTTTTTGGCGAGCAGCGCCTGACCGAGAACGTTGTTGATCTTGTGCGCGCCCGTGTGGTTGAGATCCTCGCGCTTTAGGTAGATTTTCGCGCCTCCAAGATCCTTTGTCATTTTTTCGGCGTAATAAAGCCGCGAGGGTCTGCCGGCGTAGTTATTGAACAACTCGGAAAGCTCCCGGTTGAAATCAGGATCGTTTTTATAGTGATCGTATGCGGATTCAAGCTCCGCTACGGCATTCATCAGCGTTTCGGGAATATACTGTCCGCCGTGAACGCCGAATCTTCCCCTTGGATTTGTCATGTCAATCTTCCTTTCTGACAGCGGCGGCGAAAGCCGTCATTTTTTCGCTGTCCTTTTTTCCGTCCGTCTCGATACCCGTGCTCACGTCTACCGCAAAGGGCTTGAGCGTTTTTACCGCTTCGGAGGCGTTGTCGGGATTCAAGCCGCCTGCCAAAAAATACGGGCGCTTTATGTCCTTGATAAGGCTCCAGTCAAAGCTCTTTCCCTCGCCCTTGCCGCCGTCGAGCAGAATGTAATCGGCGGTCGAGCTTTCCGCGCGCTCCACGTCCTCCGGGGAGCGGATGATGAACGCCTTGATTATCGGCTTGTCCGTGATCTTTCTGAGCTTTTGGAGATAATCCTCGTCCTCAGCGCCGTGAAGCTGAACCAAATCTACGATGCCGAGATTGAGCATGGCTGCCACCATGTCAAGGTCGTCGTTCAAAAACACGCCAACCGCTTTTATATCGGGATCCAGCTTGCTTTTCAGCTCTGTGGCTTTCAGAGGAGAAACCCTCCGCTTGCTGCGTTCGGCAAACACAAAGCCAATGAAATCGGGCTTTATTGCGTTTACCGTCTCTATATCCTCCATGCGCGATAATCCGCACAGCTTTATCTTAGTCATAGCTTACCTCTCAGTTCTTCTAATTTTTGACGTTTGTTTTCCGCTCTCATCAGCGTTTCCCCTACCAATACCGCGTCCGCGCCTATTTCATGCAGCGCCCGAACGTCGGCGGCGGTTTTTACTCCGCTCTCCGAAACAAACAGGATTTCGTCCGGGATAAGGCTTCTGAGCCGACGGCTGTTTTCCGTATCGACCGAAAAATCCTTTAGGTTGCGGTTATTTACGCCGATTATTCCTGCTCCTGCGTTTAACGCAGTTATAACCTCTGCTTCGGTGTGGGCTTCCACGAGAGCTGACAGTCCGAGCTCCGCGCAGACGGCGAGGTACTCTCTCAGTTCATTTTCCGAAAGGATAGCCGCGATCAGCAGCACCGCCGAGGCTCCTGCAAGCTTGGCTTCGTATATCATATATTCATCTACGGTGAAATCCTTGCGCAGACAGGGGATCGATACATTTGCGGCGATCTCCTTTAAATAATCAAGGCTGCCCAAAAACCACTTTGGCTCAGTCAGAACCGAAATACAGTCCGCGCCTGCCGCTTCATATTCCTTTGCGATTTGAAGATACGGAAAAGCTTCGGCGATAATACCCTTTGACGGAGACGCTTTTTTGCACTCGCAGATAAAGGAAACCCCGTCCTTTTTCAGTGCTTTCTCAAAAGCAAGCTCGCCCTTGGGCATACTGTATGCCATCCGTTTTATTTCTTCAAGAGAAATATTTTTCTTTGCTTCCGCCACCCGTTCCCTTGCGTGAGCGGCGAGCTCGTCGAGTATCGTCATGCTTCCACCTCGGGACGGTTGCTGTAGTCTATCAGCTTTTCAAGCGTGCGTTTCGCAGCTCCCGAGTCTATCAGCTCGGCGGCGAGGGCTACGCCGTCCTTCATACTGTCGGCTTTACCTCCGATATACAGCGCCGCGCCTGCGTTAAGCAGCACTGCGTTGCGCTGATGTCCCTGCTTGCCGCTGAGGATATCGCGCGTTATCTTCGCGTTATCCGAGGGAGAGCCGCCCTTTAGGTCGTCCTTTTGACAGCGTTCAAAGCCGAAGTCCTCGGGACGTATTGTGTAGGATTTGAACCAGCCGTCCTTGATCTCGCAGATTTTTGTCGGCGAGCTGAGAGATATCTCGTCGAGCCTGTCGGTTCCGTAAACCACCATACCGCGCTTAACGCCGAGACTAATCAGAACCTGTGCAAGCGGCTCCACAAGATAGCTGTCATAAACGCCGAGGAGCTGCATGGAGGGCGAGGCGGGATTGGTGAGCGGTCCGAGAATGTTGAACACCGTTCTGAAGCCCAGCTCGCGGCGGATCGCGCCGACATACTTCATTGAGGAGTGGTACTGCTGTGCGAAGAAGAAGCACATGCCTGCCTTGTCGAGCAGCTCGACGCACTTTTTGGGGCTTTGGCAGATATTGACGCCGAGGGCTTCCAGACAGTCGGCTGTGCCGCTGCTGGACGACGCGGCGCGGTTGCCGTGCTTGGCTACCTTCATTCCTCCTGCCGCCGCGATAAGCGCGGCAGTGGTGGAAATGTTAAAGCTCTGCGCATTGTCGCCGCCCGTGCCGACGATCTCAAACACATCCGTTCCTGCATCTACCTTTGTGGCGTGATCTCTCATTGCCGCTGCACAGCCCGCGATCTCATCGGTTGTTTCGGCTTTTGCGCTTTTGGTTGAAAGCGAGGCGAGAAACGCCGCGTTCTGCGTAGGCGTGGTTTCGCCGTTCATGATCTCGTTCATCACTGTGTACGCTTCCGAATAGGACAAATCTTCCTTATTTACGATTTTAACAATTGCTTCCTTTATCATTTTTCGTTTTCCTTTCTATATCCCGTTTATAAAATTATTCAGCATCTTTTTTCCGTCGGGGGTCATGATAGATTCGGGGTGGAACTGCAGTCCGTATATCGGATATTCTTTGTGCCGAACCGCCATGATCTCTCCGTCATCGGTTCTCGCTGTCACCGAAAGGCAGTCGGGAACGGTTGAGTCAACCGCCGCCAATGAGTGGTATCTCGCTACCTTCGCCCTGTCGGGGCAGTCCTTGAACAGCGGACAGCTTTTATCAAAGGTAACCTCGCTTTGCTTGCCGTGCATGAGCTGTTTAGCGTAGCCTATCTGAGCTCCGAACGCCGCGCAGATAGCCTGGTGACCGAGACATACGCCGAGTATCGGTATCTCGCTTCCAAGCTCTCTTACGGCTTCAATGATGATTCCTGCGTTCTCGGGTCTGCCGGGACCCGGTGAAAGGATCATCCTGTCGGGCTTTAGCGCAAGTATCTCTTCTACCGTCATTTCGTCGTTGCGGATGACCTTGATATCCGCGTTTATTTCACCTATATACTGATACAGGTTATATGAAAAGCTGTCGTAGTTGTCGATAAGTAAAATCATAACTCAGCCTCCTGCGCCTTCTCGAGCGCTCTCAGCGAGGCTTTTGCCTTGTTGAGACATTCCTCAAATTCCTTTTCGGGGTCTGAATCGGCGACAATTCCTGCGCCGCTTCTGACAAACACCTTGCCGTTTTTCTTGTAGGCGATGCGTATCGCTATGCAGGTGTCCATATTTCCCGTAAAGTCGATGTATCCTATAGCGCCGCCGTATATGCCGCGCTTGTTGTTTTCAAGCTCTCCGATGAGCTGACAGGCGCGTATCTTCGGCGCTCCCGAAAGCGTGCCTGCCGGAAGCACCGCCTCTATCGCGTCAAGCGCGTCTTTGTCGCCGCGTATCTCTCCGCGCACCGTTGAGCCTATGTGCATCACGTGTGAAAACCGCTCGATACTGTGGAGCTTTTCCACTTCGACAGTGCCGAATCTGCTGATTTTGCCGAGGTCATTCCTGCCTAAATCGACCAGCATATTGTGCTCGGCAAGCTCTTTTTCGTCGGCAAGCAGCTCGCGTTCAAGCTCTGCGTCCTCCTGCTCGGTCTTTCCTCTGGGTCTGGTTCCTGCAAGCGGAAAGGTGTGGAGCACGCCGTTTTCAAGCTTGACCAGGGTTTCGGGCGAGGCTCCTGCCACCTCAACGTCTGTGCCTGAAAAATAGAACATGTAAGGAGACGGGTTCATTGTTCTAAGCACCCGGTAGGTGTTGAAAAGACTTCCCTCGAACGGAGCGCTGAGTCGGTTTGACAGCACGATCTGAAAGATATCTCCCTCAAAAATGTGCCGCTTTGCCCTTTCGACCATTTCACAGTACTGCTCTCTGTTGAACAGCGGAGTGACCTCTCCGAGAAGCCTGCCGCCCGGTTCGTTTCGCTTGCTTCCGTTTTTGAGCAGCTCCGCCATTTGTCTGAGCTCCGTGCAGGCTTTATTGTAGCCGACCTCTACATCGTTAAGCTTCATATTTACTATGAGAATGATCTTTTGCTTTACGTTGTCAAAGGCTATGACCTTGTCAAACAGCATCAGGTCAACGTCCTTGAACGCTTCGCTGTCCTCGGTCTCGCGCTTTACGCTCGGCTCGCTGTAGCAAAGGTAATCGTAGGAAAAATAGCCTACCAAGCCGCCCGTGAACGAGGGCAAGTCCGAAAATCGCGGGCTTTTGTATTCCGACAGTATCCTGCGCAGATAAGATGAAGGATCGTTTGTATCAACGCTTACAGCACCGATTTTCATTTTGCCGTCGATGCAGGTGATCTCCGTTACCGGGTCGTAACCGAGAAAGGTATATCGTCCCCAGCGGTCGTTTGCCTGAGCCGATTCAAGCATATAACAGTGCGTTGAAACGTTTTTAAGGATCTTCATTGTCTCAATAGGCGTGGTGAAATCAGAAAGGAGCTCGCAGCTCAGCGGAACAACGTCGTATTTGTTTTCCGACGCGATCTCTTTAACTTTTTCAAGCGATGGTGAAATTATCATAATTAACCCCCTAAAACAAAAAACGCCCTTAACAGAGTAAATCTTCTCTGTTAAGGACGAATATAATCTATCCGCGGTGCCACCTTAATATCACGGCATGACCCGTGCTCTCAGCGGGATACCAACATATCCCCGGCAATGTAACGTCTGCCTGCAACGTCGCAGAGTACTATGGAGCAAGGCTCCGTTTGACTGCGCCCTCAGCGGTCCATTTGACAACTTGTTTCTCACCTGACTCTCAGCACCACAGGCTCTCTGTAAAGGCATGATTGCCGTTATCTCCGCTTCAACGGTTTAGTTTATTAAATTATCAGCATTATAGCACGTCAAAACGCGCTTGTCAATATTCATATTTTCGCGTTTGTAGATTTTTATGAAAAAATTTTTAAGGCAATTCCGCATAATTCAGGTGTGCGGATTGCGCAGTAAGATTTTTTGGGCAAGCTGACGGAATAAGATTCAAGCAAGCCGGGCGCCTTGAATTGTGCGGTGTTGCCTTAAAGCGCCTGTTTCAGCGAGAAAAGCTTCTTTGCTACACTGTCAAACTGCTCGGGAGTGAGCGACTGAGCGCCGTCTGACAAAGCGTGCGGCGGATCGTTGTGGACCTCGATGATAAGTCCGTCGGCTCCTGCGGCTACAGCCGCCATAGCGAGCGGTTCCACAAGCCAGCTCTTGCCTGCGGCATGGCTGGGGTCAACTATAACGGGGAGATGCGAGAGCTTTTTGATAACGGGAATAGCAGAAATATCAAGCGTGTTTCGCGTGAAGGTCTCATAGGTTCGGATACCGCGCTCGCACAGCATGACCTTGTCGTTGCCGTTCGCCATAATGTACTCGGCGCTCATCAGCCATTCCTCTATCGTGGCGGAAAGGCCGCGCTTTAGCAGGATCGGCTTGTCTGTTTTGCCGAGCTCCTTGAGCAGCTCAAAGTTCTGCATATTGCGCGCTCCGACCTGAATGATATCGACATTCTCAAACATGTCAATATGAGAAACGCGCATGATCTCGGTAACTATCGGCAGTCCCGTCTGCTTTCTCGCGGTTTTAAGCAGATCGAGTCCCTCGGCTCTCAGCCCCTGGAAAGCGTACGGAGAGGTTCTCGGCTTGAACGCGCCTCCTCTGAGCAAGGTCGCGCCTGAGTTTTTGACACTCTCGGCGATTTTGACGATCTGTTCCTCGGTTTCAACCGAACAGGGTCCTGCCATGATGTGCAGACTTCCGTCGCCGATAGTGACGCTGTCGGTGATCTTTATCTCGGTGTTTTCGGGATGGAACTTGCGGTTTGCTTTTTTATACGGCTCCTGAACGCGCTTGACGCTTTCAACGATGCTCTGCGCTTCAATGTACTCGATATCGACCTGAGTAGTGTCTCCAATCAGTCCGAGAACGGTGGAATGAACGCCGTCCCAGCGGTTGATAGTCACGTCGTAATCGGTTATCAGTTTTTCGGTGAAAAGACTGAGCTGTTCTGGTGTAGTGCTTGGTTTTAATACGATGATCATAGCGGTTATTCCTTCCTTGAAATAAAATAAAGGCGCGGCACCCGGTCAAAGTGCCACGCCTAATGTGAATGAATTTATCCTGTTTCACACATCTTTCAGCACAGCAAATCGACCCTACCCGTGTTAAACCAGGTAAAGCTAAATGTAAAGCTGAAATTGTTTGTGAAAGCATGAGTCTTTTTCATAACGATTCCTCGGTAAAGCATTTTCGCTTCTTAAATTGACAACATTATAAAACAGAAGATTTGATTTGTCAAGAGCAAATTTCGGATTTTTTAAATAATAATCCAAAAGCAAACGATCCCAAATACAAAACTCTCCGTAGGAAATAACGATAAATCAAGCAAAAATATGAAATAGTTTTTTACGCAATAATAAAGAAAATATAAAGAATATATCTTGTATTTTTCTTTGATTAGTGTATAATATAAGTATGAAAGGAGTGTTTGATCATGGGACAAACCGTAAATGTAAACTTTAAACTGGACGAAGACGTTAAGAGACGCATGGAAAGCGCCTGCGCGGCTATGGGTCTTTCTATGAGCGCGGCGTTTACCGTCTTTGCGATAAAAGTCGGTAACGAAAGGCGAATCCCCTTTGAGTTATCCGCAGACCCATTCTACTCGGAGGACAACATACGGTATTTAGAACGGAAAATGGCGGATTATAAAGCCGGCAGACTGAATTTTGCCGAACACGGGCTGATCGAGGAATAACCATGCATAGTAAAAAACTACAGTGGGATTACGATGCGTGGAACGATTACCTCTATTGGCAGGCAAAGGATAAACAGAAAATGAAGCGCATCAATCTGCTGATCAAGGATATTATCCGCAATCCTTTTGAGGGCATCGGAAAACCCGAACCGCTAAAGGGCAGTCTCACCGGATTTTGGAGCCGCCGCATCGACGACGAACACAGAATCGTATACGCGGTTGAGACCGACGCGGTACTGATTATCGCCTGCCGCGGACATTATGATTATTAAGGCAACACCGCACAATTCAAGGCGCACGGCTTGCTTGAATCTTATTCCGTCAGCTTGCCCAAAAAATCTCGGCAAGGCGACAGCCTTACCTCACCTGAATTATGCGGTATTGCCTTAACTATTAACGCCAAAAAACGCCTGACGGAAAAGGTGCAGCCATGCTGCCTGTACGTCAGACGTTTTTTACTATGATAAAAGCTTTTTTATTCTTTCAACCGCTTCCGCTGTTTTCTCATATGAGCCGAACGAGGTCAGGCGGAAGTAGCCTTTTCCGTTTTCGCCGAAGCCCTCTCCGGGGGTGCCGACGACCGCGGCGTTTTGCAAAAGGTGATCGAAGAACTCCCAGCTTCCCATGCCGTTTGGACACTCGAGCCAGATGTAAGGGGAATTTTTGCCGCCCGTGTAGTAGATCCCCAGCTCGTCGAGAGCAGACGATATGAGCTTCGCGTTGCGTCGGTAGTAATTGAGGTTATCACGGATCTGGAGCAGTCCTTCATCGCTGAAAACGGCTGCTGCAGCACATTGCACAGGCCACGAAACGCCGTTGAACTTGGTCGCCTGACGGCGGTACCAGAGCGCGTGCAGGCTGTGACCGTCGCGTTTTAGCTCCTTGGGGATTACGGTGTAACCGCAGCGCGTGCCTGTGAAGCCCGCTGTTTTTGACAGCGAGCAAAGCTCGATCGCGCATTCTCTCGCGCCCTCTACGGAGAAGATAGAGCGCGGACTGTCGTCTGTGATAAACGCCTCATAAGCCGCGTCGTAGATGATCACGGCGTCGTTTTTCAAAGCGTAATCGACCCACACCTTGAGCTGTTCCGCACTGTAAGCCGCGCCCGTCGGATTGTTCGGCGAGCAGAGATAGATAATGTCAGCGCTGACCTTTTCATCGGGTATGGCGAGGAAGTTGTTTTCTTTGTTTGACGAGGCATAGACGATCTTTCTGCCTGCCATAAGGTTCGCGTCCACATAAACGGGATATACGGGGTCGGTGACGAGCACCGTGTTGTCGGTTGAAAAGATATCGGGCAGATTGCCGCAGTCGGACTTCGCACCGTCGGAAACAAATATCTCGTCCGGCTGTACAGTCACGCCGAAGCGCTTGTAGTAACCTGAGATAGCCTCTCTTACAAAGTCGTAGCCCTCGTACTCGGGATAACCCTTGAAGGTCTCTTTGTTTCTCAGGTCATCGCAGCCCTTTTTCATGAAGGCGACTACAATGGGAGCGAGAGGCAGTGTCACATCGCCTATTCCTAATTTGATGATCTCCTGCTCGGGGTGCGCGGCGGCAAATTCATTTGTTTTGCGCGCCACGTCCGCAAAAAGGTAATTCGGAACTAAGCTGTCAAAATTGCTGTTGACCTTCATATTGATCCTCCTTTTTTCTTTAACGCCGCCTTGATGAATGAAGAAAACAGCGGGTGCGGCTTGTTTGGACGGCTTTTGAATTCGGGGTGGTACTGAACTCCTATGTAAAAATCACGGTCGGTTATTTCGACGGTTTCCACCAGATTGCCATCGGGCGAAAGTCCCGAAAGCGTCAAGCCTGCGCTGCTCAGGAGCTCACGGTAATCGTTGTTGAACTCATAACGGTGGCGGTGGCGCTCGCTTATATTCTCTTTGCCGTAAGCTGATTTTATTGTTGTATTCGGCTGCAAAACGCAGGGGTACGCGCCCAGCCTGAGCGTTCCGCCCTTGTCGGTTTGGGCGCTTTGGTCGGGAAGGAAATCAATCACCTTCGGAACGTCATCCGCAAATTCGCCCGAGTGGGCGTTTTCTATTTTTGCGACGTTTCGCGCGAATTCTATCACGGCGATCTGCATTCCCAAACAGATGCCGAAGTACGGAAGATCGTTTTCCCTTGAGTATTTCGCAGCGGAGATCATTCCGTCTATACCGCGCTTGCCGAAGCCTCCGGGGACGATGATCCCGTCTAAGCCTCCGAGAAGCTCGTCTGAGTTTTCATCGGTGATGTTTTCGGAATCTATCCACTTTATATCTGCCTTTGCGCCGCAGTAATAGCCTGCGTGACGGAGCGCCTCGGCGACTGAAAGATAAGCGTCGTGAAGCTCGACATATTTGCCGACCAAGCCTATAGTCACGGTCTTTGTTTTTGATTTGATAAGCTCCACCATCTGCGCCCATTCCGAGAGATCCGTCTTTTTGCATTCGATTTTCAGCCGATCGCAGACGGTTGCGGAAAAGCCTGCCTTTTCAAGCATAAGAGGCGCTTCATAGAGAATCGGAAGCGTCAGATTCTCGATAACGCAGTTTCTCTGCACATTGCAGAAATGAGCGATCTTATCATATATGCTTTCATCGGTTATCGGCTCATCCACACGCAGGATGATGATGTCCGGCGAGATACCGAAGCTCTGCATTTCCTTTACGCTGTGCTGGGTGGGCTTGCTCTTGTGCTCGCCCGAGGCTTTCAGATAAGGCACGAGCGTGACATGGATATAAAGCCGGTTGTCCTGACCGACCTCCTGACCGACCTGACGGATTGCCTCCAAAAACGGTTGGCTCTCGATATCGCCGATGGTGCCGCCGATCTCGGTGATAACCACGTCCGCGTCGGTCTTTTTGCCGACGGAATAGATAAAGCGCTTTATCTCATCGGTGACGTGAGGAATGACCTGAACTGTTTTTCCGAGGTACTCTCCCCTGCGCTCCTTTTGGAGCACGTTAGAATATACCTTGCCCGTGGTGAGGTTGGAATATTTGTTCAGATCCTCGTCAATAAATCTTTCATAATGACCGAGATCGAGGTCGGTTTCCGCACCGTCCTCGGTCACATAAACCTCGCCGTGCTGATACGGGCTCATCGTGCCCGGGTCAACGTTGATATACGGGTCGAGCTTCTGCGCGGCGACCTTTAAGCCCCTCGCTTTTAGCAGACGACCGAGCGAAGCGGCGGTGATGCCCTTGCCCAGCCCGGACACCACGCCGCCCGTTACGAAAATATATTTTGTCATAAAAACACCCTGTGAGTTGAGAGCAGAGAATGACTCCCGGCTCTCAACTTTATTCCTTTAAAGATTGCTGTATCCCATCAAATCCTCGTCCGTCTCCTTTGCGCAGTCAACGCCCTCTCTTATGGCGCGGACAACAAGGGACTGACCTGTATGCATATCGCCTGCCGTGTAAACGTTCGGGACATTTGTGCGGTGGGAGTTTTTCTCCGACGCTACGTTGGAACGGTTGTCGGTATCGACGCCGAACGCCTTTGTAATATAGCTCTCGCTGCCGAGGAAGCCTGCTGCGATAAGTACAAGCTGAGCCTCCACCTCGGTTTCGCTGCCCTCTACGGGAGTCATCCTGCCGTTTTCGCCGCGTTCAAGCTTTATGAGTACCGCGCCGCGAAGGTTGCCGTTTTCATCCTTTAGAAACTCCTTTACGGTTGTTTGATATACTCTCGGGTCGCTTCCGTAGACTGCCGCTGCTTCCTCCTGACCGTAATCGGTCTTGCAGACGCGCGGCCACTCCGGCCACGGGTTGTTTTCGCTTCTTTGGTCGGGCAGCTTGGGCATCATCTCAAGCTGGAGCACGCTTTTTGCGCCGTGACGCACGCAGGTGCCCACACAGTCGTTGCCCGTGTCGCCGCCGCCTATCACGATTACCGCCTTGTCCTTTGCGGAAATGAACGTTCCGTCTTCCAAGCCGTTGTCGAGCAGGGCTTTGGTGGTCGATTTCAGGAAATCCACCGCAAAATAAATACCCTTCGCTTCACGGCCGTTCACCTTGATATCGCGTGGATTCGACGCGCCGCAGGCGAGAATGATCCTGTCGAAATTCTCTTTTAATTCTTCTGCGGAAATATCTTTGCCCACATCGGTGTCGGTGACAAATACGACGCCTTCCTCGCTCATAACTTTTATTTTGCGTTCGACGATCTGTTTTTCGAGCTTCATATTAGGGATCCCGTACATCAGCAAGCCGCCGATCCTGTCGCTGCGCTCAAAGACCGTGACGCTGTGTCCTCTGCGGTTGAGCAGATCCGCCGCCGCAAGTCCCGAAGGTCCCGAGCCGATGACCGCCACGCGCTTTCCCGTGCGCGTTTTCGGCGGATTGGGCACAGCCAAGCCCTCGGTGTAGGCGTTCTCGATAATGCTGTATTCATTTGCTCTGACGGTGACGGCTTCGCCGTTAGCGCCGCAGGTGCAGACTTTTTCGCATAAAGCCGGACAGACACGCGAGGTGAACTCAGGGAATGGATTGGTCAGCTTCAACCGGCTGTACGCCTGTTTCCACGCGCCCATGCTGACCAAATAATTCCACTCGGGAATTAAATTATTTAACGGACAGCCTGATATCATTCCGTTGATTGCCATTCCGGACTGACAGAACGGCACTCCGCAGTTCATACATCTCTCGCCCTGTCTGCGCTGTTCAGTTTCGGAGAGAGGAGTGTGGAATTC
Source organism: uncultured Ruminococcus sp. (assembly GCA_902790475.1). GTDB lineage: Bacteria > Bacillota > Clostridia > Oscillospirales > Acutalibacteraceae > Ruminococcoides. Next base: position 17,629 of record CADASG010000030.1, read on the forward strand.
GTCGTAGTTGGTGATTCTCTTGAACACATCATCCGCAGGCGCGTCCTGCCTTGCGTATTCCATAAATCCAAAGGGATTGTTCATTTAGCTCTCCTCCTGTCTTAAATGAATCAGCTGATAAAATGCTTCTATGCGCGACTGCTCGGGCGTCATGCCGCGGTACTCGTTTTGCTCTATCGCTGTGGTGATTATCTTGTAATCGTGCGGAATAACCTTTTTGAACAGCCGCAGATAATCCTCAAAACGGCTGAGGATGCGCTTGCCCTTTTCGCTGCCCGTAGCGGCGACATGCTCTTCAATCATAGCCTTCAGCTCGTTGATGTCGCGCTGTTCGGTGACCTCGGCACACTCAACCAGCTCCTTGTTGAGCCGCTTGTAGAGGTGGTGATGCTCGTCAAACACATAAGCCACGCCGCCTGACATACCTGCCGCGAAGTTTTTGCCTGTGCGTCCCAAAATGACGACCTTGCCGCCTGTCATGTATTCGCAGCCGTGCTCTCCTACGCCCTCGACAACAGCGGTCGCGCCGGAGTTGCGCACGCAGAAGCGCTCGCCTGCAACGCCGTTGATAAAGGCTTTGCCGCTTGTCGCGCCGTACAGCGCCACGTTGCCGACGATAATGTTTTCCTCTGCTTTGAATCGGCTTCCCTTGGGAGGATAGACGATAAGCTTTCCGCCCGAAAGACCCTTGCCGAAATAGTCGTTTGAATCACCCTTCAATTCAAGAGTCAAACCCTTGGGGATAAACGCGCCGAAGCTCTGACCGCCCGAACCGTCGCAGATGATCTTGTAGGTATCGTCCGCAAGGTTTTCTCCGTATTTTTTGGTGATTTCGGAGCCGAACGCGGTACCGAGCGAACGGTCGGTATTCCTGACGCTGATTTCAATGGTCTTTGCCTCTCCCGACTGAAAGGCTTTTTTCAGCTTACGCTCGATGACCTTTTCGTCAATGGTATCCGCAAGCTTGAAATCATAGGTATTTTTATTTGTATATGAGATCTTTTCGCCTGCAAAATCAGTACTGAACAAAACCGATAAATCAATTTTGCTCTCGCGCTCGCCGCGTTTCAGCAAATCGGTTCTTCCGACCAATTCATCGACCGTGCGAACGCCTAATCTTGCCATATATTCACGCAGCTCCTGCGCGATAAAGAGCATGAAATTCACCACATACTCGGGCTTGCCGGCAAAGCGTTTTCTTAACTCGGGGTTCTGTGTCGCTACGCCGAAGGGACAGGAGTCCAGATTGCAAACGCGCATCATCGCGCAGCCGAGAGTCACAAGCGGAGCTGTGGCAAAGCCGAACTCCTCGGCGCCGAGGATGGCTGCGATCGCGACGTCGCGACCTGTCATCAGCTTGCCGTCGGTCTCGATCACGACCTTGTCGCGCAGACCGTTGAGAATAAGCGTGCGGTGAGCCTCGGCAAGTCCCAGCTCCCACGGGAGTCCTGCGTTATAGATGGAGCTGCGCGGAGCCGCGCCCGTGCCGCCGTCATAGCCTGAGATCAGTATAACCTCAGCGCCTGCTTTCGCAACGCCTGCCGCTACAGTGCCTACGCCCGCTTCCGAAACGAGCTTGACGGAGATCCTCGCCTTTTTGTTGGCGTTTTTCAGGTCGTAAATGAGCTGCGCCAAATCCTCGATAGAGTATATATCATGGTGCGGCGGCGGTGAGATCAGCGACACGCCGGGAGTGGAGTGACGGGTTTTTGCTATCCACGGATAGACCTTGTTGCCGGGCAGATGACCGCCCTCTCCGGGCTTTGCGCCCTGAGCCATTTTGATTTGAAGCTCGTCGGCGGAATTGAGATACTCAGAGGTCACGCCGAAGCGTCCCGAAGCGACCTGCTTTATCGCAGAACAACGGTTCTCGGTCTTGCCCTTTGTGGCTATTCTCTCGGGGTTTTCGCCGCCCTCGCCTGAGTTTGACTTGCCGCCGAGACGGTTCATCGCGACCGCGAGCGCCTCGTGCGCTTCCTGAGAAATCGAGCCGTAGCTCATAGCGCCGGTCTTGAATCTGCGCACGATGCTGTCAACGCTCTCTACCTCGTCGAGCGGAACGGGCTCGTCAGGGTAATTGAAATCGAGCAGTCCGCGCAGACTGACGGGATCCATTTCCTCGGTCAGCATACGGCTGTATTCCTTGAATTTTTCATAATCATTCGTTTTTGTCGCCGATTGAAGGGCGTGGATTGTCTGCGGATTATAGAGGTGCTTCTCCTTGCCGCTGCGAAGCTTATGACCGCCGCGCGAAGGCAGGTCGGAATTCACGGCAAGTCCCAGCGGATCAAACGCGGCTGTGTGAAGGTCGTCGTTGTTTTGCTCCACATCCTCAAGCGAGATGCCTCCGATGCGGCTTACAGTGCCGGTAAAGTATTCGTCGATCAGCTCCCTGCCCAAACCGATGGCTTCAAAATTCTTTGAACCCAAATATGATTGCAGGGTAGAAATGCCCATTTTGGAAGCGATCTTCACAATGCCGTGAAGCACCGCGTCATTGTAGTCGTTGACGGCGGCGTAGTAGTCCTTATCGAGCAGATCGTCGTGGATCAGCTCGTGGATGGTTTCGTGAACCAGATACGGATTCACAGCGCTCGCGCCGTAGGCTAAGAGCGTCGCGAAATGGTGGACCTCACGCGGCTCGCCGCTCTCTAAAACTATGGAGAGCGAAGTCCTCTTTTTAGTCGCTACCAAATGCTGATGAAGTGCGGAAACCGCCAGCAGCGAGGGAACAGCCAAATGGTTTTCGTCCACTCCCCTGTCAGAGAGGATAAGGATATTCGCGCCGTTCGCGCACGCCTTGTCCGCCTCGACGAACAGCCGCTTTACGGCTTTTGACAGCTTTGTGTTTTTATAGTAAAGGATCGGTATCTCCGCGACCTTAAAGCCCGAAAGCTTCATTTTTTTGAGCTTCAAAAGACCCGTTGAGGTAAGAATGGGATTGCGAACCTTGATCACCTTGCAGTTTTCGGGTCTTTCCTCCAAAAGATTGCCGTCGCTGCCTATATAAATAGTTGTGGAGGTCACGATCTCCTCGCGTATCGCGTCGATCGGGGGATTTGTGACCTGCGCAAAGCTCTGCTTGAAGTAGTCAAACAGCGGCTGAGGCTGCTTTGAAAGCACGGCAAGGGGTTTGTCGCTGCCCATCGCGGCTATCGGCTCCGCGCCGTTCTTCGCCATAGGCAGGATAGTTGTCATCACGTCCTCGTATGTGTAGCCGAAAGCTTTTTGCAGTCTGCGTTTTTCGGGGCGCGCGTGCTCCTCTACCTTGGTGTTGGGCACTTTCAGGTACTTTAGCCTCGTAAGATTCGCGTCCAGCCACTCGCCGTAGGGCTGCCGCGAAGCGTAGCTCATTTTGATTTCCTCATCGTCGATAAGCCGTCCGTGAACGGTATCGACCAAAAGCATTTTGCCGGGGTGCAGGCGCTCCTTTTTAACGATTTTTTCGGGAGGGACAGGAAGCGCACCGACCTCGGAGGACAGGATCAGATTGCCGTCGTCGGTGATATAGTATCTTGACGGTCTTAAACCGTTGCGGTCGAGCACCGCGCCCATCACATCGCCGTCGGAAAAGAGAATAGAAGCCGGACCGTCCCACGGCTCCATCATCGTAGCGTAGTACTGATAGAAATCGCGCTCCTTTTGAGGCATGGCGTGGTTGTTGTCCCACGGCTCGGGAATGGTTATCATCACGGCAAGCGGAAGATCCATTCCGCTCATCGTCAGGAATTCAAGCGTATTGTCCAGCCGCGCGGAGTCGCTTCCGTCGGGGTTCATAACGGGCAGCACCTTGTCCATATCGCCCATAAGCTGTTCGCTCGCCATGTTTTCTTCACGGGCAAGCATTTTGTCGCTGTTTCCTCTGATAGTGTTGATCTCGCCGTTGTGTACTATCATACGGTTGGGGTGAGCCTTCTGCCAGCTCGGGAAGGTATTGGTCGAAAAACGGGAGTGGATCAGCGCGATAGCCGATTCATACGCTTCGTCCTGCAGATCGAGATAGAATTTTCTGAGGTCGCCGACAAGGAACATTCCCTTGTAAACGATAGTACGGCTCGAAAGCGAGACAACATATGTATCCTCGTTGCTCTGCTCAAACAGGCGGCGAGCCACATAGAGCTTGCGGTCAAAATCAATGCCGCGCTGCACGCCCTCGGGTCGGTTGATGAAGCACTGCATTATATGGGGCATACATTCGAGCGCCTTGGCGCCCAGAACCTGCGGATCACACGGTACCTCGCGCCATGCCGAAACCTTAACTCCTTCTTTTTCGGCGATTATCTCAAACATCTTTTTCGCCTGATTACGGCGCAGCTCGTTCTGCGGAAAGAAAAACATGCCCACTGCGTAATCGCGTTCGCTGCGAATGGGAATATTTAGTGATTTTGCAGCTTTGGAAAAGAATTTATGCGAAATCTGCAACATAATGCCCACGCCGTCGCCTGTTTTTCCCTCGGCGTCTTTTCCGGCTCGGTGCTCTAAGGTTTCTACTATCGTAAGAGCGTTCTCAACAGTCGCGTGGGAGCGTATTCCCTTGATATTTACTACCGCTCCGATACCGCAGTTGTCATGCTCAAACGCGGGTGAATACAGTGAGTTTTTCATTATCTGCTCTCTTTTGCGCTCGCTGTTGTCTGCAAAAGGCATAAAACCAATCCTTTCCGGTTTTGCAGGAATTCGTCTTTGATTCTGCAAATTTATTACAGCTACCATTATATAACCGAGATCCGGAGTTGTCAATAGCTAATTTGCAGTTTTTTGAACCTGATAATTCAATTTTGCTGCAAAATTACGTTAAACAGCCGAGAAATTATTGTAAATTTTGCAAGAAACAAAAAAAATAATGCAAAATCACTTGACAAACCTTCTTCATTGCGCTATAATGACGCCAATGACACAGCAAAGGCGCCGGTGCAAAAAGCCATCGGTGCCTTTTGTTTTTGTCAAAAGCACACAGAGGAGAGATCATTATGACAAAGGTTCCCGAATTGTTCGGCAGCATGGTATTCAGCGACAAGGTTATGCGCGAACGCCTGCCGAAGGCTACTTACAAAACTTTAAAGAAAACCGTTGAGAACGGCGAGCCGCTTGACGAGGGCGTGGCTAACGTTGTGGCGAACGCCATGAAGGATTGGGCGGTCGAGCTCGGAGCGACTCACTTTACCCACTGGTTCCAGCCGATGACCGGAGTTACCGCAGAAAAGCACGACAGCTTTATCCAGCCCTGCGGCGACGGCGTTATTATGGAATTCTCGGGCAAGGAGCTCATCAAGGGCGAGCCCGACGCGTCCAGCTTCCCGTCCGGCGGCATCCGCGCAACCTTTGAGGCTCGCGGCTACACCACCTGGGATCCGACTTCACCCGCCTTTGTACGCGACGGTTCATTATACATCCCCACCGCATTCTGTTCCTATACGGGCGAGGTGCTCGATAAAAAAACGCCCCTGCTGCGTTCAATGGAACGGCTCAGCGCAGAGGCTGTAAAGGTTCTGCATTTGCTCGGCAAAACAGATGTGACGCGCGTATCCACCACGGTCGGTCCCGAACAGGAATACTTCTTGATCGACAAAGATCTTTATAATCAGCGCGTTGACTTAAAGATGACAGGCAGAACACTGTTCGGCGCAAAAGCGCCTAAGGGTCAGGAGCTTGAGGATCATTACTTCGGCACCATTAAAACACGCGTAGCCGCTTACATGAGAGATTTGGATGAGGAGCTGTGGAAGCTCGGCATCCTCGCCAAGACAAAGCACAATGAGGTCGCGCCGTCCCAGCATGAGCTGGCGCCGATCTTCTCCACCTCCAACATTGCAACGGATCACAATGAGCTTACAATGGAACTTATGCAGAGGGTCGCGGAACGCCACGATTTGGTTTGTCTGCTTCACGAAAAGCCATTTAAGGGAGTAAACGGATCGGGAAAGCACAACAACTGGTCGATCTCCACCAATACAGGCGAAAACCTGCTTGACCCCGGAAAGAGCCCCGAGAACAACACACAGTTTTTGCTGTTCCTCGCTGCTGTTGTCAAGGCTGTTGACGAGTATCAGGATCTGCTTAGGATCACCGTGGCTTCCGCCGGCAACGACCACCGTCTCGGCGCTAACGAAGCGCCTCCGGCTATCATCTCCATGTACCTCGGCGACGATCTGGACGCGCTGGTACACTCCATCATCAACGGAGAGGATTATCACAGCCACAAGGCTTCACGTATGCAGACCGGCGTTGACGTGCTTGCAGATTTCAAAAAGGATAATTCCGACCGCAACCGCACCTCACCCTTTGCATTTACGGGCAACAAGTTTGAGTTCCGCGCGCTCGGTTCCTCACTGAACATCGGCTGCCCCAACTACATGCTCAACACAATGGTAGCCGAGGAGCTTTCACAGTTCTATGAAGCTCTGAAAGATGCTGAGGATTTGGACGCTGCTATCAAGGAGCTTATCAAGAAAACCCTGACCGCTCATCAGAGGATCATCTTCAACGGCGACAACTATTCGGAAGAGTGGGTAAAGGAAGCCGAAAGCAGAGGCTTGCTTAACATGAAGACCCTGCCCGAAGCATTTGACAAATTCCTCGATAAAAAGAATATCGAGCTGTTTGTTAAAAACAATATTTATTCGGAAGAAGAGCTTCGCGCACGCTGCGAGATCGAGTTTGAGATGTACGCAAAGCAGATCAACATCGAGGGTCTGACTATGGAACAGATGGCGCGCCGTGACATCATCCCGGCAGTATCTGAGTATATCCGCGAGCTCGCCGATACCGCAGCAGTTAAGAAAGCGGTCTCACCTGCGATCCCGGTCAAGACCGAGGAAAAGCTCATCACCGAGCTTTCCGGTTTGCTGGATAAATTCTCAGTGCTGACCGACGAGCTGACCGAAAAGGTAAAAACCGCGTCCTCGATCTCCGATACGCAGCAGGAAGCGCATTACTATCAGGAAGAGGTCATCGCGAAAATGAACGAGCTGCGCGAGATCGGCGACAAAATGGAGACCGAGACCGCAAGGAATTTCTGGCCTTATCCCAGCTACACCGACTTGTTGTTCGGCGTATAACACGGTTGCTTCGCCCGGCTGACCACAAAAACTCATTTGCCGGCGAAGAAACCGTCATCAGGCAATACGATAAATAAGGAGTAATCAATATGAGCGAATCTGTAAAAGAACTTGTCACTCAAATGACAAACGAACAGCTTTTTGCCGTGTGGTTTCTGATCGGCGCGGCGCTGGTATTCTGGATGCAGGCAGGCTTTGCAATGGTTGAAGCAGGCTTCACCCGAGCCAAAAACACAGGAAACATCATTATGAAAAACCTGATGGACTTCTGCATCGGCACCGTAACCTTTATTCTGATCGGCTTTGGACTGCTGATGGGCGAGGACTTGGCAGGATTTATCGGACAGCCCGGCTTTGATCTGTTTACAGCCTACTCTGATTTCGATTTTTCAGCCTTTGTGTTCAACCTCGTATTCTGCGCGACCACCGCGACTATCGTTTCGGGCGCAATGGCTGAACGCACCAAGTTCCTCTCCTACTGCGTTTATTCAGGCATCATTTCCGCTGTTGTTTATCCAATCGAAGCGCACTGGATCTGGGGCGGCGGCTGGCTGAGCAGCCTCGGCTTCCACGATTTTGCCGGCTCCTGCGCTATCCACATGGTCGGCGGTATCTCCGCTCTGATCGGCGCTAAGCTCCTCGGAGCGCGTATCGGCAAATTCAAAAAGGACAAGAACGGCAACGTAACTGTAAGCGCTTTTCCCGGTCACAACATCGCGCTCGGCGCGCTGGGCGTGTTCATCCTCTGGCTGGGCTGGTACGGATTCAACGGCGCGGCTGCCACGTCTGTTGATCAGCTCGGCTCTATTTTCCTGACGACCACCGTTTCTCCGGCGATCGCAACAGTAGTCTGCATGATCTTCACCTGGATCAAGTACGGTCATCCCGACGTGAGCATGTGTCTTAACGCGTCTTTGGCAGGACTGGTCGCTATCACCGCGGGCTGTGATGTCACCGACGCTTTCGGCGCTATCGTTATCGGCGCTGCTTCGGGTCTGCTGGTCTGCTTCGGCGTTTGGCTGCTCGACTATAAGCTTCATATTGACGACCCCGTAGGCGCTGTCGCAGTTCATATGATCAACGGCATCTGGGGTACTCTCGCGGTCGGTCTGTTCGCTACAGACTCCGCACCGGGCTACGCTATTGCCAATGCTTCCGGCAAAAAGCTTGTCGGTCTGTTCTACGGCGGCGGATTTGAACTCATGGGACTGCAGCTGACAGGCTTTGCAGCGGTTTCATTATGGACAGTCGCTACAATGACGGTCGTTTTCCTGGTCATCAGGGCGATATTCGGTTTGCGCGTCAGCCGCGAGGAAGAGATCACCGGACTCGACGCTACCGAGCACAACATGCCTTCAGCTTACGCGGGCTTCAGCATGATCCCCGAATATGTTGAGGAAGGCAGCGGAGCAGGCACGGCTGTTGTCGCCGTAAGCGGCGACACGCCTGTTGCCGAAGCTATCCCGGTAAAGAAAATGCCGACCTTTGACGAAGGCAAGCCAAAGATCAGCAAGGTCGAGATCGTGTGCAAGGAAGCTCGTCTGGAAGCTTTGAAAAACGCTATGATGGCTATCGGCATCACGGGCATGACAGTCACCCACGTACTCGGCTGCGGCGCTCAGAAGGGCAAGCCCGAATACTACCGCGGCGTTCAGATCGAGGCAAGCCTTCTCCCGAAGGTTCAGGTCGATATCGTTGTCTGCACCGTTCCCGTCGGCAAGGTAATTGAAGCCGCGAAAAAGACGCTGTACACGGGTCACATCGGCGACGGTAAAATCTTTGTTTACGATGTTGAGGACGTTATTAAAGTCAGAACGGGACAAACCGGAATTGACGCAATGAAGAACTTTGATTCAATTTAATTAATCACCAATATCCAAATAAAAAGGTTCGGTAACATGACGCTAAATCGTCTGTTACCGAACCTTTATTATAGGTTATTTTTTTGACCGCAGAGAGATCATTCAGCAATATGTCCCTTTGCGCGGATCACGTCGATGACCTGATCAACGTACTTTTCGCATTCTTCGTCGGAGCCTGCCTCAACCATTACGCGGAGAACAGGCTCGGTGCCGGATTCTCTGACAAGGATCCTGCCGTTGTCGCCCAGAGCCTTTTCGACCTTTTCTTTCTCAGCCTGAACGTCGGGATCGTTTTTCGCCTCGGGCTTGGAATGAACTCTGACGTTTTTGAGCACCTGGGGATACATTACCATGGGAGCTGCGAGCTCGCTCATGGGCTTCTCCTTGGCAAGCATGACCTCCATCATTTTAAGAGAGGTCAAAATGCCGTCGCCGGTGGTAGCGTACTTTGAGAAGATGATATGACCGGACTCCTCGCCGCCGAGACGGTTGCCGGTATTTACCATGTTCTCATAGACATACTTGTCGCCTACGCTGGTTTTGTCATATTCGATTCCTGCCTTGTCGAGAGCCTTGAACAAGCCGAAGTTGCTCATTATGGTGGCAACTACCTTGTTGTTAAGCAGCTTGCCTCTTTCTTTCATATAGCAGCCGTAGATATAGATGATGTGGTCGCCCGTGATGACGTTGCCCTTTTCATCTACCGCAAGGCAGCGGTCGGCGTCGCCGTCATAGGCAAAGCCGATATCCAGACCTTTTTCAACAACAAACTTCTGCAGGTGCTCGATGTGAGTTGAGCCGCAGTCGGTATTGATATTGAAGCCGTCGGGGTTGTCGTTAATAACGTAGGTTTTTGCGCCCAGAGCATCAAATACGCCCTTTGCGATCTGCCATGCAGCGCCGTTGGCAACGTCAAGACCTACCTTTACATCCTTGAAGCTGTATTTGCTCATGGAGATAAGGTAGCCGATATAGCGGTTACGGCCTGCCACATAGTCAACTGTTCTGCCGATATCTCCGCGCTGTGCTACGGGGATCTCGAGCTTATCGTCGATGTACTCCTCTACCTTGAGCAGAGTTTCCTCCTCCATCTTCTCGCCCTTGCTGTTGAGCAGCTTGATGCCGTTGTCGTAGAAGGGATTGTGAGAAGCAGAGATCATGATGCCGCAGTCAAAATCATCAATGCGTGTGATATAAGCAACTGAGGGAGTGGTTGTAACGTGCATAATATACGCGTCAGCGCCGCTTGCCATCAAGCCTGTGCAAAGCGCGTACTCAAACATATAGGAGGAACGGCGTGTATCCTTGCCGATTACTACCTTAGCCTTTTTGTTTTGGTTTTCGCCGAAATACCAGCCTAAAAAGCGTCCGATCTTAACGGCGTGCTCAAAGGTCAGGTTTTTGTTAGCCTCACCGCGAAATCCGTCGGTTCCGAAATATTTACCCATTAGTCAGCCTTCCTTTCGATAACGGTGCCGCTGTTCTTGAAAATACAATTTTCGGGGATCACGCCGCGCACGCAGGAGGTGGGATAAACGCTGGAGTGTCTGCCGATAACAGTGCCGGGGTTGCAAACCGCGTTGCAGCCTACTTCAACATAGTCGCCCAGCATAGCGCCGAATTTTTTGATACCGGTTTCGATCTGCTCTGTACCGTTGTGGACCACCACAAGCTTCTTGTCGGATTTAACGTTGGAGGTGATGGAACCTGCGCCCATGTGGGAGAAGTAACCCAGAATGGAGTCGCCTACATAGTTATAGTGGGGAGTCTGAACGTGGTCGAACAGGATAACGTTTTTCAGCTCTACGGAGTTGCCCACTACGCAGTTGGCGCCTACCAGCGCCGAGCCGCGGATAAACGCGCCGTGGCGCACCTCGGTTTCGGGACCGATGATGCAGGGAGCGCCCAGATATGCGGAGGGAAATACTTTGGCGGTCTTGTGGACCCAAACATTCTCCTCGCGCTGCTCATAGTCGTCGCCGAGTGTGGGACCCAGCTCAAGAATGAAATCCTTGATTCCCTTGAGCGCCTCCCACGGATAGGTGAACTTCAAAAGATAGTCCTTCGCCAAAGTGTGGTCAAGATCGTAAAGATCCTTGATAGTATACATTAAAGTCTCTCCTTCTTTTCAATATCGAGGAAGTATTTGTAGGTGTCTACGGTAAGCTCGCCGCAGGCAGCCTCGTCGCAGGCAATGATAGCGCCGTTGTGCATCTGAAGCGCGGAGCAGGTCCACTTGTGGCTTACGCTGCCTTCTACGGTTTCCGCAAGCGCTCTTGCCTTGTTGTGACCGTTGATCAGAATCAGAACTTCCTTGGAATCGGTAACGGTGCCTACGCCTACGGAAAGCGCCTGAGCGGGAACCGCCTCGGGATCGTTGCCGAAGAAACGGGAATTCACGATTCTGGTGTCTGTGGTCAGGTTTCTTACGCCCGTGCGTGACGCAAGGCTGGTGAACGGCTCGTTGAACGCGATGTGACCGTCAACGCCGATGCCGCCCATAAACAGGTCGATGCCGCCGTAGGAAGCGATCTTTTCCTCATATCTCGCGCACTCGCCCTCGGGATCATCGGTCATGCCGTTCAAAATGTTGATGTTCTCGGGCTTCATATCCGTAAGGTGGTCAAAGAAGTTGTCGTGCATGAAGTACCAGTAGCTCTGGTCATGCTCGTGAGGCAGACCGAGGTATTCGTCCATGTTGAAGGTCACCACGTTGGCAAAGGACAGCTCGCCTGCCTGATTCATGGTGTAAAGCTCCTTATAAACGCCGATGGGTGAGGAACCTGTGGGCAGTCCCAGCACAAAAGGTCTGTCTTCCTTGTGATTCTTTATTTTCTGAGCGATATAGTTAGCCGCCCACTTGCACATCTTATCGTAATTGTCCTGAATAATAACTCTCATAATACATGTCTCCTTAGGCATTTGCCCGAATACTGAAATAATGTCGGTTTCGGTGACAGGGGAACATTTGTTACAGTGTTGATTCTGCTTTTTCCTTTCCCTTTAACGACTCACTTCCGACGCCGAGAGGCGCCCAGCCGTGGCAGCATCCGCCGAGTCTTTCGATAACTGCCAATCCTCGTCAACCAATTACGGTCCTGGCGCTAATAGCTTCCTTTTCTCCTTTCACAGAGGCTATTTTATTGATTCGGGAAACGTCGTTTTGAAGGGGGATAACGCCGTCATTCTTCGGTTTCCGCAAACATAAAAATTTTACCATACACACTGCTAAAAGTCAAGATTTTTTTAATCATCTGCTGCGTTAATATGTTAAAGCATTTGGTAGAACAAAGCGTGAGTTTTCGGGTCGAAAATTTATTCGATTTCCTTGATATTTTTTGTTTTTTGTGTTATAATGACAACAGTGAAAATTCAACGATAGCCGAGGAAATAATATGGCACAGGATAAAATCATTGTCAGGGGTGCAAAAGAGCATAACCTGAAAAACATAGACGTGGAGATACCGCGCAACAAATTGGTTGTCATCACGGGATTGTCGGGCTCCGGCAAAAGCTCGCTGGCGTTTGACACCATATACGCCGAAGGACAGCGCCGCTATGTGGAGAGTCTCTCCAGCTACGCGCGCATGTTTTTGGGACAGATGGACAAGCCCGCCGTGGACAGCATTGAGGGACTTTCGCCCGCGATCTCCATTGACCAGAAAACCACATCAAAAAACCCGCGTTCCACCGTGGGTACCGTCACCGAGATATACGATTATCTGCGCCTGCTTTACGCGCGCATCGGCGTGCCGCACTGCCCGGTCTGCGGAAGAGAGATCCGTCAGCAGACGGTCGATCAGATAGCGGACAAGATCACCGCCTACCCCGAGGGCACCAGAATACAGGTTATGGCGCCCGTGGTTCGCGGCAGAAAGGGAGAGCACGCCAAGGTGATCGAGAAGGCGTCAAAGTCGGGCTTTGTTCGCGCGCGCGTTGACGGGATCGTATACGACCTGTCAGAAAAAATTCCTTTAGAGAAAAATAAAAAACACGATATTGAAATCATCGTCGATCGTCTGGTCATCAAGCCCGGCATATCCTCACGGCTTTCGGACAGCATCGAGACCGCATCAAAGCTGGGCGGCGGCCTTATCATGGTAAACCTCGGCGACGAGGACGTGATCTTTTCACAAAAATACGCCTGCCCCGAACACGGCGTCAGCATAGAGGATCTGTCGCCGCGTATGTTTTCGTTCAACAATCCCTTCGGCGCGTGTCCCAAATGTACGGGCTTAGGCGTTTTTTTGAAAATCGATGAAAATAAAGTCATTCCCGACCGCAAAAAAAGCATCCGCGACGGAGCGATCAAGGGCAGCGGATGGGCTATGGAGGGCAGCCAGATAGCCGCCATGTATTTTGAGGCGCTGGCTGAAAAATATGGTTTTTCTCTTTCCGAGCCTGTGGAAAATATCCCCGAGGACGTCATTCAAAAAATCCTCTACGGCACAGGAGACGAATATCTGACCGTTCACCGCAAGACGGCGTACGGAAGCGGCACATATGAGCATCAGTTTGAGGGTATTATCAACAATCTCGAACGCCGATACCGCGAGAGCAGCAGCAACTGGATACGCGATGAGATCCGCTCATATATGGCTGAGATCCCCTGCGACGAATGCCGCGGAGACCGTCTGTCAAAGGAGAGCCTTGCCGTTACCGTGGGCGGTATCAATATCGCGGATCTGTGTAAAATGTCGGTTGTCGCGGCGCTCGATTTTATTTCTTCATTAGAATTAAGTGAAAAAGAAGCCATCATCGGCGAGGAGATCATAAAGGAGATAAAGGAGCGGCTGAACTTTCTTAAAAGCGTCGGTCTTGGATACCTGACGCTTTCGCGCAGCGCAGGTACGCTCAGCGGCGGCGAAAGTCAGCGCATACGTCTGGCTACGCAAATCGGAAGCTCGCTGATGGGAGTGCTCTATATTCTGGACGAGCCGAGCATCGGTCTGCACCAGCGCGACAACGAAAAGTTGCTCGGCACGCTGAAACGTCTGCGCGATTTAGGCAACACCGTGATCGTGGTCGAGCACGACGAGGAAACCATGTACGCCGCAGACTGTATAGTTGACGTGGGACCCGGCGCGGGGATCCACGGCGGCAAGATCGTCTGCGTAGGCAGCATCGGCGATATAAAGGCATGCCGTCAAAGCGTCACGGGGCAGTATCTCAGCGGCGAACGCGCGGTGCCCGTTCCCTCCGAACGCCGCAAGGGAAACGGCAAATTTTTGGAAATACGCGGCGCTTCTCAAAACAACCTGAAAAACCTCAATGTTAAAATACCTTTAGGCAAGCTGGTTTGCGTAACGGGCGTGTCAGGCTCGGGCAAAAGCTCGCTGATAAACGAAATATTGTATAAAACCTTGGCGCGCGAGCTGAACCGCGCAAAGACCATTCCGGGCAAATGCAAAGAAATCAGGGGCATGGAGCACCTCGACAAGGTGATAGAGATCGACCAAAGCCCCATCGGAAGAACTCCGCGTTCCAATCCTGCCACATACACAGGGCTGTTCACCGATATACGCGCACTGTTTGCCGCTACCACCGATGCAAAAATCCGCGGCTACAGTCAGGGGCGTTTTTCGTTCAACGTCAAGGGAGGCAGATGTGAAGCGTGCCAGGGCGACGGTATCATCAAAATCGAGATGCACTTCCTCTCCGATGTGTACGTTCCCTGCGAGGTGTGCAAGGGCAAACGCTACAACCGCGAGACTCTTGAGGTGCGCTACAAGGGAAAAAATATCAGCGACGTGCTTGACATGAGCGTTGAGGAAGCTATGACCTTCTTTCAAAATCACGACAAGCTCTACCGCAGGCTCAAAACTCTGTACGACGTCGGTTTGGGATATATCAAGCTCGGTCAGCCTGCAACGACGCTGTCAGGCGGCGAGGCTCAGCGAGTCAAGCTCGCCACCGAGCTGAGCAAGCGCAGCACGGGAAAGACCATCTATATTCTGGACGAACCGACCACGGGACTGCACATCGCCGATGTACACCGACTCACCGAGGTGCTGCAATTACTGGTCGAGGGCGGTAATACCGTAGTGGTCATTGAGCATAACCTTGACCTGATCAAAACCGCCGATCACATCATTGATCTCGGTCCCGAGGGCGGCGACATGGGCGGACAGATCCTCGCCCAAGGCACTCCCGAACAGGTAGCAGAAAACGAAAGCTCATTCACCGGCAAGTATTTGAAACCGTTGCTGAAACAATAAACACTCCGATAAAACAAAGGTCGGGCAGATGATTTTTTGATCTCTGTCCGACCTTTAATATTATTTAGGCAATACCGCATAATTCAGGTGTGCGGATTGCGCAGTAAGATTTTTCGTCAGGTTGTACAAATAAATTGAGGTAAGGCTGTCGCCTTGCCGAGGTGCGCCTTAAATTGTGCGGTGTTGCCTTTATTATTTTGCTGATACCTGATCATTTGATGCCTGCTATAAAGCGCTGAACCGAGGTAGCGTCGTCTATGTCGATTTTGTTGCTGTGGTTATAATCAGCCTCTCGGAGCGACTTTCCCGTGATCTGCTGCAACATAGCCAAATGACGCTGAATAGCTGTAGCGTCGTTGATGTCAACCTTGCCGTCGCCGTTAGCGTCGCCGAGGATGAAATCGCCGTTGTTGACCGCAAGCGCTTTGATAACAAAGGTTCCGCCCATATCATCATCGTTGTTGCTGCTGTACCAGTCCAAAGCGTCCTCAATGGTGTTGTTTACCATGATATAGCTTTGACCGCGCTCGCTTTCATTGATGAACACATATGAATTGCTGCTTTCCAGCCATTCGTCCACGCCAATCGAAGCAGCTTTGCCGATATCGGAGCAGTCCATCCTGACCGCGATCGAGCCTTCGCTATGGATAACGGCAAAATCGCTGATATCGTCGCAGATATAGCCGTTATAGGGCACGATACCTCTTGAAAGTCTCGTCCAGTTTGACTGATCGCTGTCGGGCGCGCCGTTTTTGTCCGGCACGTAATAGAGGGTATATGAGGCGCCTGCGTTATCACACTTAAAAATCACCTTGTCGATCATGAAAAATTCATCGGTGAAGGAAAAATGATTCATGTATGTGACGACCGGGCTGTTGATATAACCAAACTCGTAGGTAGCGCCGAAAATCTCATTTTGAATAAGCTGCTTGTTTTCGTTGATCTCCTCGATCCGTTCAATGCTGTATGAGGGCTGATAGCGGCTGTGAAGGATATATTTATCTTCGTATGAGATCCAGTAAAAACCGCCCAGGGAGTTACTGTTTCCCCAGCTTCCCTTGATCAGCCACGCGCCGTTTTTACTCGGGATCTCGGAAACACGGGGATTACTGAAATTCTCCTTTGGGTAATCGTCATCCCAGCCGACCAGCTCTATGGCGTGACCCTGTGACCAGCCGGTAAAGCTTTCAGGCATATAATACGCGGTGGAGTCGCTGTTCATGCACACAGCGGTGTGCGCGTAGGCAGTGTACACGCCGCCGTGGTCATAGATTGCGCGCTTTACTTCGGCAGGGTTATTCTTGTTCAGCACCCTTGCCGCGGTGACGCCGTAACGCGCAAGACCAACGGGAACCTCGTCGCCGTACTGATAATCGTTGACATTAAAGCCGGGCAAATCACTGACCTGAACTCCGCCCTGCCATGAAGCGAGATAGCCCAGCGTTGCGGAGCCGTAGTTTGTATCGCCGGTTGTGCGGATCCAGCCCTTGCCGTTTGAGCGCGTTGTAGCCCAAACGTTGACATGATCTGTTGACATATCGCCTATTTCGTAGCCCTCGCGCAGAAGCGCGGATTCAAAGGTCGCCATGGAAGCGTACAGTGCGCAATCCTGGGTTTGCTGAGATTTGACAGGGGTAACATAACCGTTCGCCTCAGAGCTGTAGCTGCTCGGCAAGGGGTTCTGAGAAACACGGTTAAAAGCGACAGCGCCCGTGCTTGTGACGGAAGCTCCCGCAAGACAGAAAATCACAGTCATTACCGCAGAAATCCGAAGGCTTTTATTTCTTTTCATCAGTATCAAAACCTTTCAAATCGTATCTGATTTCTCACATTATAACACAAAGAAAACGCCAAAGTAAAGACCATTTTTCATGTCTGTAGCTGTCAATAATATTAGGGTATTTTTCCGCTTATTATTTGCTTTTTCTTACAAAAAGTATTCCCAGTGTAGCGGGTCCGCAGTGACTCGTTATTGTGCAACCGGCGACGGTTTCGCTGATCTCCTCAAAGCCCGGATACAATTCGTTTATCTTGTTGCGCACCTGAGCCGGAACAAGGGAATTGCATTTGGTATGTGTAATGAAGATCCTGTGCCTGTCGATATCGTCGCGATCCTTTAGCTTATCAGCTACGTAGCTGAGGATAACCTTATCGATATTGCCGCGGTATTTTTTTCCGGATCTCATCTTGCCCTCAGTGACCTCGATCAGCGGCTTGAGCTTGAGAAGATTTGCGCCCAGCGCCGCAACGGACGAGCAGCGTCCTCCTTTGTAAAGATAGTCGATGCTGTCAACCACAAAGCTTGCCTCTACCCTGTCGGTCAGGCTGCGGCAGGACTGAGCTATCTCACGCGCGTCCGCGCCCTGAGAAGCAAGCTCGGCGCCGTGGAGCACGACCAGTCCGGAGCCTGTGGACAGATTGCGGGTATCGACGACCTCTACGCATCCTACCTCCTGAGCCGCTGCGCAGGCGTTGTGATACGCGCTGGAAAACTCGGAACTGATGTTGAAGTGAACAACCTCGTAGCCCAAGCCGCGCCACTTGCGAAATTCCTCTAAGTAGTCGGCGAAGTTGGGAGCTGAGGTGGACGGCAGCTTACCCGTTTTTTCCACATACTCGTAAATATCCTCGGGGGTCGCGTCGATCCCGTCACGGGCGGTTTTGTCGCCAAGCACTACATAAAGCGGAACAATGGCTATATCGTATTTTTCAATCAGCTGCGGAGATAAATCACATGTGCTGTCGGATATGATTTTGATTTTCACGGGGACTTCCCTGCCTTTTTCATTAAATTATGCCATTATAATACCAAATTCAAAGCTGTTTGTAAAGGTGAAAAAGCAAAATGTATTTTTTCAAAAAACAATGCAAAAAAGACTGCCTGATGACAGTCTTTTTCGCGATTGTGTGTTTTATGAAAATGAATGCTTCAAAAATGAACCAATTCATTTTACTAACTGCAATAAAAGGAGAATTCTGCAATCTCCCTCAAAAGGGATACCGTGTTTTTCTCATTTACTTTATCATAATTATACAATTTTTTGCCGCTGTTTTCAAGGAGTAAAACGGCGATTTGTCTTATCTAAACAGCCGAAATGACATTTTGCACAGAAATATCAGGTAAAGTTTGTGCAGTATTTTTTGATAATCCGTAAAAATTCATTTTTAACGAAAAATGAATTTTTGCAAAACCGACAATTAGTACAAAAAGATGATTGTCAAAGCAGTGTTTTTTTACTGCGTTATTATTCTTTTACAGAACCAAAATCACGTATCAGTACAGACAAAGCCCGTAACGATACCAAAAACGCCTGATTTTTCCTATGCTGTTGTCAAGCCGTTTTTCTGCTTCGCTGACGCTGTGTCTCAAGGTCTGCCATTCTTCTTCACTGATACCCTGACGGCTGTAAGCGGCTTTTTCAGCCAGTGGCTGAACCTGCGGCGCGAAGATGCCCAGGGAGTGCTTATCCAGCCGCCGCAGGTGGCGGTAGGCGTACACAGCGCGGCGGTTCAGGTCGGGTACGGCAAATCTCTCTGCACGTCTTTTTAAAATCAGTTTTCGGCGCATGATGACCGCAACTGCAGCCAAAGCCGCACACAGCAGTATTATCAGCATATCGACAAGCCATGTGAGGTCGGTCTTATTTCCTTTTTCGGGGATATCTTTGTTGCCGGAAGGCTTGACCTCAGCGGACGGTTCGGGAGACGTGGAGGGCTGCGGCGCGGTGGTCAGCTGAGCGGCAGCCTCCGAGGGAGGCTGAGTCGTCTCCGACGTCGGGTCGGAAACGCTCTGCGGCTCCACGGCAAGAGCGCTGCCCTGACCCGGGGTTACGTCAAGCGGAGTCCATCCGAAATACTCGTCGTAATACTCCGCCCACGCGTGGCGGTTCTGCTGAGTAACGGTTATTTCCTCCATTGGGTCGAAAAACTCCGGCACAGTGAACTTATAGCCCGAAACAAAGCGCGAGGGCACGCCCATTTGTCTCAGCAGCAAAGTGGCAGCGGTGGCGTAGTGAACGCACCAGCCCGCCTTTTTTTCGATGAACCAATGCAGATAATCCTCATTCCCGGGGAACTTCCCGTTGGTTATCTCATAGCTGCCGTCCAAAGCGTCAAAGTATTCTTTAACAGCCTCGGCGGCCTCACGCGCGTTTACCTTTCCTTTCAGGCTTTTTAAACGGTCATCGGCTCCAATGTAATCAGTGAGGTTGTCGGGAAGGGCAGAATAAGCGTTGACAATATATTTATAGTACTCGTTCTCTCCGGAGAAATCATAATACTGCCATTCCCCGGAATATTCATTAACAGGGTCGATATAGCTTTCAAGAATATCAAAATCGCTGTAATAAAAATCAAAGCTGTACGAGTCGCCGTCGCCGTTTAGAGTCAGAGACGAGTCGCCGTGCTTTTTATACTGACCCTCAAAGTTACCGGAGTCGGTTTTGACACAGTACGGATACAGCGCATGTGCTTGCTCTTTGAGCTCGCGGATGCGCAGATTGTCGTAAGGAACCTCGTTTTCGTAAGCGACCGTTTCAAAAGCTGGACAGCCGAAAACAGAGGCATCCTTAAAAGAATCGCTCCATTCCGCTTTGTCGGCGACCTGCCACGCCGTCCCCGTAAACGCGGAATACGCGGTGTCCTTTAGATATATTTCACCGTAGCACGTGGAGTAGATTTTCAGTTCCTCCTCGTTTGTCAAATCAAGGTTATCGAGCTCGGTCAGATCAACCTCGTCCCTAAAGTCCACACCCGATTTTTCGGAGGCTGAGCCGCTGTTTATTCCGGGAACCTTATTCGCCAAATCCCGTATAGACGCAGGCGCAGCAGGCGAAACGGCGTTTATCACAAGCGCCGTTACGGTAATCAGAGCAGCCGACGGCAAGATGACCGCAGGAGTCAGCCAAACTTCGCGCCGGTGCCAAAACCGCGTCAGGAACAGCGATATCAAAATTACGGCGGATATCGTGAGCGGAATCAGGTCCGGCGGCGTGTTGTTTACCAGATAGCACGGCATGACTGCCGCAAAGCTGATGATCGCCGCAGGAAGCACTCTGCGAAACCGCAGCAGCGAAACGGTGAGCAAAGTCGAGATCATTAACGCTGCGCAAAGCAAAAACAGATTCACGTCATAAGGAGAGACCTTTACGGGATTGATCCACGGATAAGCGGAGTGAAGCTTGATAAGTGGCGCCTGCGCCAAGGTGAACATACTGCGCCGCAGCGGCTCGCGGACAATTACCCAAAACGTTAAATTCATCGCGGTCAGTCCCAAAACGGTAACGGCGTAAATGCCCATCCTGCGTATCAGCACCGAAGCCGCACCGAAAACCGCCGAAGTCAGCACAGTGTGAAAAATGATAGTGCCGTAATTTACGTCCTTCACGGCAAACGCAGTCATGGGACAGGCGATTAGCGAAACGGTAAGTATCGCCGCTGCAGCCATGTACAGCAGAGAGTAAAGCAGCTTTTTCACGAAACAGCCACCTCCTCGCCCTCCGCCGAAATCGTGTACAGATCGGCGCCGCTCAGGTCGGGAGTCCCCGACGGCTGCCTGTCATAGATCCGCCGCAAACACTCCCCTATCTCCTCACGGCTGTCCACAACGATGCAGCTGTCGGGAGTAAGGCACAAAAAATCCTTATTCGCTTCGGCTAAGTGTTCGGCGGCATAGACAAACCGCGCAAGTATATCGTCGTTCAGCCCGGGATCAGCGGTCAGCTCAAGCCGAACCGCCAAAGTTCTCAGCACGGGAAGGCTCGGCTCGCGCACCATCAGCTCGTCGTATTTTCCCGATAGCTTCCAGTGTATATTTTTAAGGCTGTCGCCGTCCTGATATGTACGAACCTCGTAATAATCCGAAAAACCGCCGCCGGGCTTGGGACGGAATCCGAGCACACGGGCATTTTCGGTTTCGGGAAGCGCAGACGGACAAACGGGATCCGGTACTATCGTGACAGACGCCGCGCCGTGCAGGCGCAGCGGAATAAAAAACATGCCCGAAAAATCACACACAAAGCACCGTCGCGGAAGGATATCCACATTTCCGCAGTGGCGCGTTATATGCGCGTCCTCGATTTCAAACGGTTTTGCAATGCTTCCGCAGAACACCTTTGAGCAGCGAAGCTTATCGCCGGAAAAATCGTTGCGAATAATAAAACGCGTGCGAAGCATAGGCACAACAAACGCCTTCGCAGAGCGTGCGCGCAGAGTCAAAACAGCAGTCTCTCCGAGATCAAGCCTCTCGGGAGCTGACAGTTCGATACCGCCGCGCACCGTCAATATCATAAACGGCAGGCTGAGCAGCAGCGAAGCAAGCGGAGACAGCACAAACAGCAAAAACATGTTCCACGTCGTCTGCTCATAATCATGGTAGACCGAGAACATAAACAGCGCAGCAGCCGCTCCCAAATAAATCAACCAGTTTTTTATCATATCAAATCCCCGGAGGAGTCACCGAGCGGTACACAGATGTGAGCGCCTGCTCGGCAGTAGTGCGGTTTGTGTGCGCGGATGCGCTGAGAATGACGCGGTGGCACAGCGTAGGCAAAAAGACGTTGCCGATATCCTTCGGCACCACATAGTCGCGGTCGGAAGCAAAAGCCGCCGCCCTCGCCATCTCAGCCAGCGAAAGCGTAGCGCGAGGACTCGCGCCGCGCAGAAACATCTCGTTGTCCCGTGTCGCGGTGACAAGCGAAACGATGTAGCGCCCGAGCTTGGGATCTATGTATACATTTTTGACACGCGATTGAAGCGTGAGAAAATCCTCTCTGCCGATCACGGGGCAGATCGAATCCATCGGGTTTCCCTGACCTCGGCTGACAAGCATTTTCAGCTCGTCGGCTTCCTTGGGATAGCCCATGGAAATACGTATCATAAAGCGGTCGGTTTGTGAATCGGGCAGAAGCTGTGTTCCCGACGCGCCCACGGGATTTTGGGTGGCTATGACCGAAAAGGGCTTTTCAAGCGGATATGACTGTCCCTCGACCGTCACCTGGCGCTCCTCCATCGCCTCGAGAAGCGCCGCCTGGGTGCGGCTTGACGCGCGGTTGAGCTCGTCGGCTAAAAACAGGTTGCAAAACACCGCGCCCTTGTTAAAGCGCATGGTTCCGGTTTCCTTATTGTAAACCGCAAAGCCCGTTATGTCCGAGGGCAGTGTGTCCGGCGAAAACTGCACCCTGCCGTAGCGCAGTCCAAGCGCTTTTGAAAACGCTATAGCCATAGTGGTTTTTCCCACGCCCGGAATATCCTCTATTAATATATTGCCGCCTGCAAGCAGGGCGAGCAGGCTTAGTACAATGGCGTTGTCCTTGCCGTTGACCGCCTTTTTTACCTCTTGTACGATTTTGTTGAACGCTTCCATAATTCCTCTCGTTTCTATCTCTGCTATATAGGCAACACCGCACAATTCAAGGCGCCCGGCTTGCCTTTTCTTATTCCGTCAGCTTGCCCAAAAAATCTCGGCAAGGCGACAGCCTTACCTCAATTATCCGCACACCTGAATTATGCGGTATTGCCTATAGTTTTTTATTCTATTTTATAGTAAAACTAATGACTTTGCAAGCTTTACGCGGCGGATTTTGACTCTTTTATTCAAAAATTGCATTTTTTTTAAAAGTATGTTATAATCAGTCATGTGTGTTTTATCATTTCGATCGAAAGGGATTATGATGATGAAAAAAATATGTTCTGCGCTTATTGCGGCGCTTTGCGTGATTCCGACGGTGACCGCTGTTTTGACGGGCTGCGCGGACGGAGGATCCTCCGCTGTTAAGCAAAGCTCCGGAAGCTCCGCGAACGACAGCACCTCTGATGAAGCGCTGAAAGCGGCTAAGGAAGGCGGCATCAGAGCGCTGGGGATCGACCCTAAGTCGCTCGGCATCATACCTGTTGTTACAAAAGACACAGTCAACGACGCAGGCTACCAGCTAAAGCCGCCAAAAAAAGGCGATATGATCGCCGTAGTAAAAACCAATATGGGCAGTTTCAGCATCCGCCTTTTCCCCGACGCGGCACCCAAAACAGTTGATAATTTCACCAAGCTTGCAAAAGCAGGCAAATATAACAACACCATCTTTTACAAGGTGATACCCGGCTCTACAGCTCAGGGCGGTCATATCGGCAACGACGAGAACCAGCCGAACGGTGAAAGCGCCTTCGGAAAGCCCTTTGAGGACGAATTCAACGATAAGCTGTTCAACCTACGCGGCGCCGTAGCTATGGCGAACAGCGGCAGGGACACAAACGGCAGTCAGTTTCTCGTCAATCAAACAGACGCCGGGAAATTCCATGAAAACAGCGGCTGGGCTTTTTATGACAGCAAATGGAAGGAAAGCCTTGCCCAGATAAAGCAGTACAAGGACAACTCGCAGTTTTTGTCTGCATACATTGAGGAAAACGGCGACCGCATGATCGACACCGACCGCGTTCCCAAAGAGGTCAAGTCGCTGTATATCGAGCACGGCGGCAACCCCAACTTAGACGGCGCCTTTAACGCAGCCGACCGTGGAAACACGGTTTTCGGTCAGGTGTTCGAAGGCATGGAGACCGTAGACAAGATCGCCGCGGTAAAGACAGACAAAAAGGACGTGCCTGTGCAAAGCGTCATTATCAAAAGTATAGAGATAACGACACATAAGCCAGCGACAAAGGAAACCGCAAAACCCACAGAAGCTCAGTGACAAGGAGCCGCATATGAACAACCGTACTATAGCCGCAATAATGTATGACTTTGACCGCACGCTGTGTACGCGCGATATGCAGGAGTACAGCTTTATCCCAAGCATGGGAATGACCGGGCGCGAGTTTTGGAGCTACGCCAACGAGCTCGGCTCAGCTCAGCACATGGATTCGGTGCTTGCCTATATGTACGCGATGGTCAAGCTCTCGGGCGACAAGAATATGCCTATACGACGGGACGCGCTGGTGAAAATGGGAAAAACCGTGGAGTTCTTCAAGGGCGTTGAGGATTGGTTTGACCGCATATCCGACTATGGCTCACAGCTCGGTATCCGGGTGGAGCACTATGTGATATCCTCGGGACTCAGGGAGATAATTGAAGGTACACGCGTCAGCAGCAAGTTCAAAAGCATTTTTGCCTGCGAATTCCTGTATGACGAAAACGGCGCGGCAGTCTGGCCGAAAACCGACGTAAACTACACCAATAAAACGCAGTTCGTTTACCGTATCAACAAGGGTGTGCTTGACGTTGCTAACGACATCGACCTTAACCGCTCGATGCCCGAGGACGACAAACGCGTTCCGTTTTGCAATATGATCTACATCGGCGACGGCTTGTCCGACGTGCCGTGCATGAAGATGATGAAGGCTTACGGCGGTTTTTCGATCGCCGTATATCAAAAGCGCGACGGAAAGGTTGAAGATCTGCTGAGGCGCGACAGGGTCGATTACATCTACCCTGCCGACTACTCTGAAGGCGAAGGACTTGACCTGACCGTAAAAAACATCCTCACAAAAATAGCAGTCAACGAAGTATTATATAACGAAAGTGTTTTTCAAAAGAATAATCTGACTTAAGGCAATACCGCACATATGAATTGTGCGGTATTGCCTTAAATTATTAAAACAAATATTCAAAAAAACGTCCACCATCCGCTGCGCGGCTTCCGTGTCGCCGCTCTCCACGGCTGCCATGTACTCACGGTCATCCGCGATCGTATCATCCATAGACTTTTTCCCGTCCGGGGTATTGCTTTTTTCGGTCGTTAAAAGTCGGGCATCCTTCCGTTTGCTATGATATTCGCTGCTTGCATCACTTCCTCCAGCGTTGAATTGACTTTGTTGTTCTCCATTTTTGACTTCACCCAATCCGAAAACATTTTGATTCTCTTGGGAGTATTCAGATACATCATCATGATTATCTGATCCTCTTTTTTGATGTGAAGCTGTTTCCCTATGGAGATTATTAGCCTCGTTGATGTAACTTGCCACTGCTTCTTCGTCGCTTCGTCCATACTGTTCCTCCCATAATTTATAATATCTTTGTTCTTGATTTTTCGGAATCAAATTTCTGACAATATAACCATAACCATTATTGTCTTCTTTAAAAATAGTATAACATCTATTGCGATAAGTTGCAATCCTCCAATCACCTTGTTTTGTTTTTGGGTTTCTTGCCCAAAACTCCGCTTGTGTATTGGCGTCGCTTAATCCTTCGTCATACTGAGGAAAAGTATTATAATTTGTTAATCCTGTTATCCATTTGCGTTTCTTCGCATACCTCACCACCCGGGTGTTATTTTTTTGCCCTGTTTCCTCCATATTCGTTCTTGCTTCATCCAGCGCGTCGCTGTATTTTTTCGCAAGTTCCATCAGAGCGTCATAGTCCTTCACCCACGGCTGCGCCTGCGCGTTGTGCCTGTTCTGCGACTTGCCGCTTTTATCAAATTCTTACAAGATAGCGTTTGGCGCCGCACCAAAGCCTTCTCTTGGGAGAAGGTGGCACGGCACCTTGAATATAAGGTTATAATTAAATAAATGTTTTAGAATAGTATCAACATCAGTAAATAACATACTTCTGAGGTGACGT
>CADASG010000031.1 GCA_902790475.1 uncultured Ruminococcus sp.
CGTGCCACCTTCTCCCAGGAGAAGGCTTTGGTTCGGCGACAGACGTTGTTTTCCTGTCCGTATGTTGGCAGGAAATGAAACGTTTAAAGCAACAACCGCAGACGCGCAATGCGCTCCCCTACACTGTTAAGGAAAACGATGATCATATAAACGATGTTTCCATTGCCCTCACAGCTTCCGACCGCGCAATGACTTCTCGCGCAAACGCCGACGTTACCAATGCACCCGACATTAAGTACGCGAACTGACCGCGGCGGCACGCCGATTGCCCTCACAGCTTCCGATATTTCTATTCTATCTCGCGCAAACGCCGACGTTATCAATATACCCGACGTTAAGTACGCGAACTGACCGCGGCGGCACGCCGATTGCCCTCACAGCTTCCGATATTTCTATTCCGGCTCGCGCAAACGCCGACGTTACCAATGCACCCGACGTTAAGTACGCGACCTGAAAAATGCGAACTAAAAAATAAAAAAATGGTTGACGGTGACGGCGGTTTGGTAGTATAATATTATGATGAAATTGACGATTAATACTATTTTTAATTAAAATACTTTAAACAGATGGTGAAGGGGTTTAATTGATAATAGAATAATCCATTGGAGTGATAATATGGCACTGATTACAAAAAAGATCAAGGGTACGGAGGACGTACTCCCCAAGCAGAGTTACCGCTGGCAGTTTGTCGAGGAAATCATGCGCGAGGAGGCTACTTCCTATGGCTTCCGCGAAATGCGCACGCCCGTGTTTGAGCACACCGAGCTGTTCGCGCGCGGAGTCGGTCAGACAACCGACGTTGTGCAAAAGGAGATGTACACCTTTGAAACGAAGGGCGGCGAAAGCGTGACGCTGCGTCCCGAGGGTACCGCAGGCGCGGCAAGGGCTGTGCTCGAGCACGCGCTGGAAAACGAGGGACTTCCGATCAAGGCGAGCTACTTTGTGTCCTGCTACCGCTACGAAAAGCCGCAGGCAGGACGTCTGAGGGAGTTCCACCAGTTCGGTATCGAGGAATACGGCACGCAGTCTCCCATTGCCGACGCAGAGCTTCTTTGCCTTGCGCAGTCAGTGCTCGACCGTTTGGGACTGGAGGATATCCGTCTGGAGATCAACTCCATCGGCTGCCCCGAGTGCCGCGCTAAATACAATGAAGCGCTGCGCGAGTATTATTCACAGTATAAGGAGCAGCTTTGCCCCACATGTCTGACGCGTCTGGAGAAAAACCCCATGCGCCTGCTGGACTGCAAAAGCCCGGAGGATCACAAGCTTGCAGAGGGCGCTCCCAAAATCACCGATTTTCTGTGCGAGGAGTGCGAAACGCACTTTGCCGAGGTCAGAAAATACCTTGACGCCGCAGGCGTTGAATACATAGTCAATCCTTCGATCGTGCGCGGTCTTGACTACTACACCAAAACCGTGTTTGAGTTTATCACCGACAGTATCGGCGCTCAGGGCGCGGTGTGCGCAGGCGGAAGATACGACGGACTCATTGAGGAGCTGGGCGGAAAGCACATGCCTTCGCTGGGTTTCGCTATGGGTATCGAGCGCGTGCTGATGGTCATGGACGCGCAGGGCGTTGAGATACCTCAGCCCGAGCCCTGTTCACTTTATATTGCCGCAATGGGCGACGGCGCAAAGATCAAGGCGTTCAAGCTGCTAAAAGAAGTGCGCGAAATGGGCATAAACGCCGAGACCGACGTAGTCGGCAGAGGTCTGCGTGCTCAGATGAAGTACGCCGACAAGATCGGAGCGCTGTACTCCATGGTTATCGGAGACAACGAGCTTGCCGAAAACAAGGCGACTGTAAAGAACATGGATACGGGCGAACAGACCGAGCTGGCGCTTGACGACAGCTTTGTAGGGGAGTTTTCCGATTTGCTCTTATCAAACAGCGAAAATATCGGCGATATTAAAGAGATTGCCGGGGCGCTGACCGATTTTCTCGGTCAGCTTACCGCAAAAGAATAATCCGAGCTTGGATACAGAGGAGAGAAGTACAGATGGCAGAATTTATGACAGGCTTAAAGCGCACGCATTACTGCGGCGACCTGCGCCTTGCCGACGCCGGCAAGGAAGTGACCGTCTGCGGCTGGGTACAGCGCTGCCGCGACTTAGGTCAGCTGATATTTATTGACCTGCGCGACCGCACGGGGATCGTGCAGCTCGCCTTTAACGATACGACCGATAAAGAGATATTCGACAAGGCTTTTTCCTGCCGCAGTGAGTTTGTGCTTGCGGCAAAGGGCGTTGTGTGTGAGCGCAGCGCCAAAAATCCCGACATCCCCACGGGTGATGTAGAGGTGCTGGTAAGCGATCTGCGCGTGCTGTCAAAGGCGCAGACTCCGCCGTTTGAGATCGTGGACGACCTGAGCACCAATGAGGAGCTGCGTTTAAAGTACCGCTACCTCGATCTGCGCCGCCGTCCGCTGCTCAACAATCTTATGCTGCGCAGCAAGGTCGCAAAGGTGACGCGCGATTACTTTGCGGCAAACGGCTTTATTGAGATCGAAACACCGATGATGATAAAATCCACCCCCGAGGGCGCGCGCGATTATCTGGTGCCTTCGCGTATCCACCACGGCAAGTTTTACGCGCTGCCCCAGTCTCCGCAGATCTACAAGCAGCTTTTGATGCTCTCGGGCGTTGACCGCTATATCCAGCTTGCACGCTGCTTCCGCGACGAGGATCTCCGCGCCGACCGTCAGCCCGAGTTTACGCAGATAGATATGGAGCTGTCCTTTGTTGACGTGGAGGATATTTTAGAGATAAACGAGGGACTTATAAAGACCCTGTTCAAAGAGGTGCTGAACAAGGAGCTTGACGTGCCGTTTGAACGCATGACCTATGCAGAGGCGATGGAAAGCTACGGCTCCGACAAGCCCGATATCCGCTTTGACATGAAGCTTCAGGATATTTCGGATCTGGTCAGGGACTGCGGCTTCGGCGTGTTCACGGGTGCGATCGAAAACGGCGGCTCCGTCAGGGCGATCGTCGCCAAGAACGCCGCCTCCGTCTATACACGCAAGGAGATCGACAAGCTCACCGAGTACGCCAAGGGTATCGGCGCTAAGGGTCTTGCCTATGTGCGCTGGGTAGACGAGCCGAACGCTTCCTTCAAGAAGTTTATGACCGAGGACGAGCTGAACGCGATCTACTCCCGTTTGGGCGCGGAGAAGGGCGACGTGATCCTTATCGTCGCCGACAAGAACAGCACCGTGCTTTCTACGCTGGGTGCGCTTCGTTTGAAGGTCGCCGACCGTTTGAACATTATTCCCGACGAATTCAAGTTCCTGTGGATCGTGGATTTCCCGTTCTTTGAAAAGGACGAGGAAACAGGCGAGTGGGTCGCTATGCACCACCCGTTCACCATGCCCAAGGAGGAGTGTATCCGCTATCTGGATACCGACCCGGGCAAGGTCGTTGCCAAGGCGTTTGATTTGACCTTGAACGGCGTGGAGCTGTCGAGCGGCTCAATGCGTATCACCGACTACGAGTTACAGCAGAAGATGTTCCGGGCGCTCAAGCTGACCGACGAGGAGATCGAGGCAAAGTTCGGATTTTTGGTCGAAGCGTACAAGTACGGCGCTCCGCCTCACGGCGGTATGGGCATCGGATTTGACCGCCTTGCAATGCTCATGTGCGGCGCGGACAATCTGCGCGACGTTACAGCCTTCCCCAAGGTGCAGAACGCGAGCGAGCTGATGTCGTCCTGTCCCTCTCCCGTGGATACCGAAAGCCTTGACGTGCTCGGGATCTGCGTTAAGGAAGAGGACAAGGAAGCCGCAGCAGAGTAAGAAAATGTTTCAGGCTGTTTCAAAAAGGAGGAATTGTTGTGATCACCGCTGCTTTTAATATCGGCGACTTTGTGCCGCTGATTACTGTTGTTGTGATTATCGGCGCTGTTTTCGGCGGTGTGATGGCAGTTCGCGCAAAGATGCGTTCGGTGTCGCGTGACATGTTCGGCACAGATTCGCTGCTGGACGGCTACAAAAAGCAGAAGCAGCAGGTCAGCGAACAGCCGGTTTCGGTGCGTTCCATGACAAGCATCTACCTTCCGCAGATACAAAAGGATTTCCCCGAGTTTGATTACACTCATTATAAAACAAAGGCGGAGTCCGTTTTGCGCAGCTACTTTACCGCCGTCAACACCAAAAACGTGCTCGCGCTCACCGAGGAATGCGGACAGACCCTCAGAAACAGCGTTATCGGCATAATCGAGGATTTAAATGCGCGGAATCTGACGCAGTTTTTTACCGAAAATGTCATTCATGATATCCAGATCGCCCGTTATCTAAAAAACGGCGTGACGGTCACGATCCTCTTTAACGCGGCGGTCGGACAGTACGCCTACACCGAAAACGACAAGGGTGAGGTCGTGCTGGGCAGTAAGGAATACAAGCACCAGACTATCTATGAGATCGAGCTGGTCTATGTTCAGGATGCTAAAAAGCTCGGCGGCAATACGGACGAGGGTCTGGGACTGAACTGCCCCAACTGCGGCGCACCCATTAAGAATCTGGGTCAAAAGTTCTGCGAGCACTGCGGCTCGGGCGTTATCGAGGTCAACAGCCGCGTATGGCATTTTGACGCGGTAAGAGAACAGACCGTGGGCAAGCGTATCAGCTAAACAGCTTTCTTAATTATTATCTCGGCGTGCTTTTCCATAAAAAATCTCGGCGAACTGCGGCGAAACTATTGATTTTTTTGAGAAAATGCGATAAAATGAATATGACTATCAGGCGGAATACCACTTTGAACGGTGATATTCCGCTTTTTATCAAAATTTTTTTAAAAGGAGTTAATTGAATATGGGAATTATCAAAGCTGCGATCGGCGCTGTAGGCGGCGCTCTTGCGGATTCATGGCTTGAAGCCATACAGGCGCCCGACATGGGAGACAACATCGTTTGCTGTCCCGGACGCGTCATCACCAACAAAAGAAGTTCCAACACCAAGGGCAACGAGAACATCGTTTCCAACGGTTCAAAGATCCATGTATACGACAACCAGTTTATGATTTTGGTGGACAACGGCAAAATCGTGGACTATACCGCCGAGCCGGGTCCCTACACCGTTTCCATGAGCTCAACTCCGTCGCTGTTTAACGGACAGTTCGGCGATTCGCTGAAAGAGGCGTTTGAGCGCGTTAAGTTCGCAGGTATTCCCTCAAACCAGCAGCGCGTGTTCTTCATCAACCTTCAGGAGATCAAAAACCTCAAATTCGGCACACCCAACCCCATTCAGTATTTTGACAATTTCTATAATGCCGAGCTGTTCATTCGTGCGCACGGCACCTATTCCATCAAGGTTACCGATCCGTTTAAGTTCTATCAGGAGGTCATCCCCCGTTCAGCGATCACCCAGAACGAAAGCGTTGACTTTACCACCCTTAACCAGCAGTACAACGACGAGTTCCTCAGCGCGCTGGGCGCGGCGATCAACCAGTATTCGGCTGACGGCAACCGCGTAAGCTACATCACCTCCAAGGCTCCCATCATCGCCAAGTACATGGCGGACGCGCTTGACCAGGAGTGGAACGACACCCGTGGCTTCCAGATCCAGTCTGTCGGCTTGAATCCCCCGTCCTACGACAAGCAGAGCCAGGATCTCATCAATATGCGCAACAAGGGCGCTATGCTCAGCGACGCCGCTATCCAGCAGGGCTACGTTGCAGGTAACGTTTCCGAAGGTCTCAGAGACGCGGGCTCCAACGCCAACGGCGCAATGGCAGGCTTCATGGGCATGGGCATCGGCATGAACGCAGGCGGCAATATTTTGGGCGGCTACATGCAGAATCCGCAGTACAGCAACCAGAATCCTCAGCAGTATCAGCAGCAGCCTCAGCAGCCTCAGGTTCAGACACAGGCTCAGCCTCAGCAGGCAGCGGAACAGGGCGGCTGGACATGCGAATGCGGCACTGTCAATCAGGGCAAGTTCTGCGCGGAGTGCGGCAAGCCTAAGCCCGCCGCTCCCAAAAAGCGTTTCTGCACCAACTGCGGAGCCGAGCTGGGCGAAACCACCAAGTTTTGCCCCGAGTGCGGCACCAAGGCGTAACAAATCGCAAAGAGTATAAAGCTGTGCCCGTTTTCCGGGCACAGCTCAATCATACCACACGATAAAGAAAGGATAAGCTATGGCAACGCTCAATTATGATTGCCCCGCCTGCGGCGGTCCTTTAAAATTCAACCCCGATAAGCAAAAATTCAGCTGCGAATACTGTTTGTCGGATTTTGACACCAAAGAAATACAGCAGCTATACGCCGCGCAGGAGCAGAAAAAGGAGCAGGAGGAGATCGACGAACAGGAGGCTCAGGCGAATCCTTCCGCCGACGGAGAGGCGGTCATCTACACCTGTCCCACCTGCGGCGCAGAGGTCATGACCTCTGCCACAACTGCGGCTACCCACTGCTTCTACTGCAACAACCCCGTTGTTCTGGGCGGCAGGCTTTCAGGCGAAAATACTCCCGACAAGGTTTTGCCCTTTGTGCTGACAAAAGAAAAGGCTATCGGAAAGTTTTTGGAAATGTGCAAAAAGCGTCACTTCCTTCCGAACGGCTTTGCCTCCAAGGAGCGCTTTGAAAAGTTCAGCGGAGTTTACTTCCCTTACTGGTACGTAGATCAGCAAAAGGAAGCCGAGATGGTCGCCACGGCAAAAAAACGGCGCGTTTGGCGTTCGGGCAACACCGAGTACACCGAAACCAGCATCTACAGCGTTGGCAGACGCGGCAGTCTGGTCATCAAAAACGTGTCCGAAAGCGCTCTCGGCAGCGATAACGACAACATGATGAAGGAATCGCAAAAGGAGCACATGGACGTAAAGGACATCAAAACGCAGGCTGACAAGGCGAAGTTCGACGCGCTCAAAAAGCAGCAGACCAAACAGCTCAACGAAATGCTCAGCGGAGTACACCCCTTTGACGTGAGCAAAATGCAGCCCTTTGCCATGAGCTATCTTTCAGGCTTCACAGCCGAAAAACGCGACCTTACCAAAGAGGATGTGAGACCCGCCATAGACAGCCGTATGCATGATTACGCTCAGCAGCTGCTAAAGGATACCATAAAGGGCTACGATTCCGTTTCCGTTGACAGCTTCGACGAAAAGACCGAGCTGGAAAGCTGGAGCTACGCTCTGCTGCCCGTGTGGGTCACCACCTACAAATTCAAGGACGAAATAATGCCCTTCGCCATCAACGGTCAGTCGGGCAAAACCTATGGCAGACTGCCTCTCAATCCTGCCAAGCTGGCGGTATTCTCGATGATCGTAGCCGCCGCGGCGTTCGGATTGTCTTTGTTGGGAGGTATGCTGTTACTATGATGAGAAAAAACATATCGCGCCTATCCGCTCTGGCTCTTGCGCTTTTGCTGATTTGCAGCTCCACGGTGCTGTGCTTTGCCTTTTCCGAGGTCACGCCGCAGTACGCGATCGTTGACGACGCAAATCTGTTTTCGGAGCAGGACGTTGCGACGCTTAAAGCAAGGCTTGCGGAAGCCAACGCGGAAACAGGCTGGCAGATAATAATCCACACCGACGCAACAAATATTGATATAGACGGCAGCCGCCGCAAATATTACACCAAGAATTTTTACAAAACAGGCAATTTTGAAGAGGACGCCGCTGTCTTGGTCTTTAATCCGACTATTGACGGAGGAACCTTCTTCGGCACGGGCGATGCGCAGTATTACTTCAACGACAGCCGCGACGACAAACTCAAGCCGATCATGCGCAGCGCTCTGGACAGCAAGACCTACCTCGACGGCGCGTGCCGGTTTGCCGACAAGATGGTGGAGTTCCACGATCAGGGGTCTCCCGAGCTTGAAAAGAAAAACAACAAGCTGGGTTACGCGCTAAAGCATTACTGGTGGGTATTTACGCTCATAGCCATTGTAGCAGGCGCGGCGACCTACGGTATTACCGCAGGCAAGTATAAGTACAACGGCAGATTCAACACCTACGACTTAAAATCCAACAGCAATACCACCCTGACCGACGAGTACGACAACTTTGTTACCAAGCATGTCAGCACGCGCACGATCCAGACAAGCTCAGGCAGCTCATCGTCCGGCGGTTCATCGTCAGGCGGCGGTTCAAGAGGCGCGGATTTTTGATCGGTCAATAATTTAATAAACGCTCCTAAAGGGAAAATTTGATTGACCCCAAAGACAGCGGCGAACAGCAGGTAAACCACACCTGTCTATCAGCTATGCATCGGCGGCGTCATCAAGACGCCGCTTATTTTAGCTCGCGTACTTAACGTCGGGTATTTCGGTAACGTCGGCGTTTCGCGGGATAGAATAGAAATATCGGAAGCTGTGAGGGCAATGGAAACAACATTTAAAAAAATCACCGATTTCCTTAACTGCGTAGGGGCGCGCATTGCGCGTCCGAGTTTGTTGCATTAAACTTTTTGCTCCTGTCGACATGCGAACAGGAAAACAACGTCGGCACAGCGGGCTTGCAATGCAAGCCCCTACAGGCTGTATTGGTAATGTACTGCTGTTTTGCACAGTCTGCACATTTCCTCTATATGTCATTTCGAGCGGTCGCTGCGTTACCTCCATATGTCATTTCGAGCGGTCGGCATTTGCGCGACAATTCATTCCTGTAACAGACACTGCCGTTCTATATTGCCTTTGCGAGCCGGAAAATGTTGGATATCAAATGAATTGTACTGCGTACACAAATTGATTTCATCATGAATTGCCTGCGGCATGAATTGTCGCAAAGAGACATTACAATATTACAAAGAGGTTGATTTATGGATAAACGAGTAGCATCTATCAGCATCATCGTGGAGGACTCCTCGTGCGCGGCTCGTATCAACGAGCTTCTGCACACCGTTTCACAATACATTGTGGGGCGCATGGGGATACCTTACCGCGAAAAAAACATAAGCATAATAAACGTGGTCATGGACGCGCCGCAGGACGTGATAAACGGCGTATCGGGCAGGCTGGGCAAGCTTAACGGCGTGACCGCGAAAACGACCTATTCAAAACGATAACATGGAACAAAACACTTTTGCCATTCAGTCGATCCTGCGCGGAGAGCTGCCGGAGGACGAGCTGCTGATTTGTTTGTTAGATACCTTCACGGACAGCGAAGCGGCGATACTGCGTGACGCGGCTCAGAAAAAAGC
The DNA here is from genome assembly GCA_902790475.1 of uncultured Ruminococcus sp. Classification (GTDB taxonomy): domain Bacteria; phylum Bacillota; class Clostridia; order Oscillospirales; family Acutalibacteraceae; genus Ruminococcoides. Next base: position 9,137 of record CADASG010000031.1, read on the forward strand.
GCAGGAGACCTTCGGCAACCGCGTCTACATTCGCGGTCTGATCGAAATTTCCAACTACTGCAAAAACGACTGCTATTACTGCGGAATACGCCGTTCAAACAAAAACGCCGTGCGCTACCGTCTGAGCAAAGAGCAGATCCTTTCCTGCTGTAAAAGCGGATACGCTCTCGGCTTCCGCACCTTTGTTTTGCAGGGCGGCGAGGACGGATACTACACAGATGAGCTTATGTGCTCTGTCGTGCGCGAAATACGCGAAAATTACCCCGACTGCGCTATCACGCTGTCGCTCGGAGAACGGAGCCGCGAAAGCTATAAAAAGCTTTATGAAGCAGGCGCAGACCGCTACCTGCTCAGGCACGAGACCGCGGATCCCGAGCACTACAAGAAGCTCCATCCGCCCGAAATGAGCTACGAAAATCGAATAAAGTCTTTGTATGAGCTAAAGGAGATCGGCTTCCAAACGGGTGCGGGCTTCATGGTCGGCTCGCCGGGTCAAACGGCGGCTCACCTCGCACGCGACCTGCGTTTCCTTTGTGAGCTTCAGCCGCAGATGTGCGGCATAGGCCCTTTTATTCCGCACAGGGACACGCCGTTTGGCGACAAAGCCGCAGGCACTCTGCGCACGACGCTTTTTTTGCTTTCGGTGATCCGTCTGCTGCTGCCAAAGGTGCTGCTGCCAGCAACGACCGCCTTGGGAACGATCGACCCAAAGGGCAGGGAGCTCGGCATACTCCACGGCGCGAACGTCGTAATGCCGAACCTTTCACCCTCGGAGCACAGGGCTGATTACTCGCTCTACGACAACAAGATTTGCACCGGAGACGAGGCGGCGGAGTGCATACGCTGTCTGTCACTGAGAATGAGATCAATAGGTTATCAAATCGTCACCGACCGCGGTGACTATCAAGCATAAAGAAAAGAAAACAGGAGAATGAAAAATGATCAAGTACGACCCAAAATCACTAAAGGCTGAGGAATTCATCAACGATGCCGAGATCCGCGACACCCTTAAATACGCGGACGAAAACAAGGACAACTTTGAACTTATCGACAGCATCATCGAAAAGGCGAAGCTGAGAAAGGGACTGTCCCACCGCGAGGCGAGCGTGCTGCTTGCCTGTGAGGACGAGGGCAAGATCAAGGAGATTTACGACCTTGCAATGCAGATCAAAAAGGATTTTTACGGAGACCGAATCGTAATGTTCGCTCCGCTGTATCTCTCCAACTACTGCGTAAACGGCTGCGTTTACTGCCCGTACCACGCAAAAAACAAGCACATCTGCCGCAAAAAGCTGAGTCAGGACGAGGTGCGCGCAGAGGTCATCGCATTGCAGGACATGGGTCACAAGCGCCTTGCTATCGAGTCAGGCGAGGATCCCGTCAACAACCCGATCGAGTATATTCTCGAGTGTATCGACACCATATACTCCATCAAGCATAAAAACGGCGCTATCCGCCGCGTCAACGTCAACATCGCCGCCACCACCGTTGAGAACTACAAAAAGCTTCACGACGCAGGTATCGGAACCTACATCCTGTTCCAGGAGACCTACAACAAAAAGAGCTATGAGGAGCTGCATCCGACGGGTCCCAAGCACAACTACGCCTACCACACCGAGGCAATGGACCGCGCTATGGAGGGCGGAATCGACGACGTTGGCTTAGGCGTGCTCTTCGGCTTGGAGCTGTACCGCTACGAGCTGGCAGGTATCCTCATGCACGCCGAGCACCTTGAGGCGGTTCACGGCGTGGGACCCCACACCATCAGCGTTCCGCGAATCAGGGCGGCGGACGACATCGACCCCGACGTGTTTGACAACGGCATCGACGACGAGACCTTTGCCAAAATCGTAGCTATCATCAGGATAGCCGTTCCCTACACGGGCATGATAATCTCAACGCGCGAGAGCAAGAGCGTCCGCGAAAAAGTTCTGCGCCTCGGCATTTCGCAGATCAGCGGCGGTTCGCGCACCAGCGTCGGCGGCTATGTAGAGCCTGAGGACGAGGACGAAAACTCCGCGCAGTTTGACGTATCAGACCGCCGCACACTTGACGAGGTGGTGAAGTGGCTGATGGAGCTGGGCTACATCCCCTCCTTCTGCACCGCCTGCTACCGCGAGGGCAGAACAGGCGACCGTTTCATGGCGCTGTGCAAGAGCGGACAGATACAAAACTGCTGTCACCCCAACGCGCTGATGACCCTGGAGGAATACCTCATGGACTACGCTTCCCCCGAAACACGCGCCATCGGTGAAAAGATGATCGAGCGCGAGCTGCAAAACATTCCAAAGGAAAAGGTGCGCAAAATCGCCGCTGACTATATCAGGGAGATCAAGCAAAACGGCAAGCGCGACTTCCGCTTCTGATAAAAGGAGAGCCAAAATATGAGTATGAACGCGACCCCGTCGGGCGAACGGGTGCATATCGGCTTTTTCGGCAGGCGCAACGCCGGCAAATCAAGTGTTGTCAACGCCGTAACCAACCAGCCTGTGTCCGTTGTGTCGGACGTAAAGGGCACCACCACCGACCCTGTCACAAAGGCAATGGAGCTTTTGCCGTTAGGACCCGTTATGATCATCGACACGCCCGGCTTTGACGATGAGGGCGCTTTGGGAGAGCAGCGCGTCAGGCGCGCGCGAGAGGTGCTGCGCCGCACGGATATCGCGGTGCTTGTGGTGGACGCGTCGGCAGGCAAAACCGACGCCGACAATGAGCTGATCGGGCTGTTTGAACAGCGAAGCCTGCCGTATATAGTGGTGTACAACAAATGCGACTTAGTGCCGGGCAGAGCGTTTGACGACGGGATCGCCGTGAGCGCACTGCATGATTTGAACATCGAGGAGCTGAAAGAGCGGCTTGCCCGACTGAACAAAAGCGGCGCCGAGGAAGCGCCGATATGCCGTGATCTGGTGAGCGCGGGAGACGTCGCGGTGCTTGTGGTTCCGATAGACACCGCCGCGCCGAAGGGACGGCTTATCCTGCCCCAGCAGCAGACGATACGCGATCTGCTGGACGCGGGCGCGTCGGCAGTGGTGACGCGCGACGCAGAGCTTGAACAGACCCTGCAAACCCTGCGTCAGCCTCCTTCAATGGTAATAACCGACAGTCAGGTGTTCGGCAAGGTCAAGGATATCGTGCCGCAGGAGGTGCGGCTGACGTCGTTTTCGATATTGATGGCGCGTCACAAGGGCTTTTTGACCGAGGCGGTCAAGGGTGCTGCGGCGATAGAGTCTTTGCGCGACGGCGACCGCGTGCTGGTTGCCGAGGGCTGCACCCACCACCGGCAGTGCGAGGATATCGGCACGGTCAAGCTGCCGCGATGGCTGCGGCAGCACACGGGCAGGGATATAGTTATCGAGACCTCGTCCGGCAAGGGCTTTCCAGAGGATCTGACCCCGTACCGTCTGGTGATACACTGCGGCGGATGTATGCTCAACGAGCGCGAAATGCGCTACCGCCGCCGCTGTGCCGAGGATTCGGGCGTGCCCTTCACCAACTACGGCACCGCCATAGCATATATGCAGGGTATCCTGCCGCGAACCCTGAGCGTGTTCCCCAATCTGCGGAAGCTGGTAGAGCGGTAAAAAAATATAAAACAAAACATAACGGACAGACAGCAAGCCGCCGCCTGTCCGTTTTTTTCAACGTTAGGTTATATCGAATAACGCTGAACATAAAGGTAACCGTCTGCCGTGTAAATCCCCCGTCATTTCGCTTTGCGAAATGACACCCCCTTTAACAAAGGGGGCTTTTCGCTCGCAGACTGACGTTAAGACTCGAACCGGAGCCTCTGCCGGGAGAAGGCTTTTTGTTTATCGCCAAACGTAAGGCTACTTTTTATATACAAACGGACAGAAACAAAGGTCGGCACAGCGGGCTTGCAATGCAAGCCCCTACAGGTTGAAACGCTAATGTTCTGCTGTTTCGCACTGATAACGCATTTCCTGCACATGTCAATTCGCACGGTTGACACATTTCATATATCAATTCGCGCAATTAACGCATTACCTATATATGTCATTTCGAGCTTTTAACACGTTTCTTATATATGTCATTTCGGGCTTTTTGCGCGTTCCCTCCATATGTCATTTCGAGCGGTCGGCGTAAGCCGAATTCGCGCAGCGAATAGCCGAGAAATCTCCCTGACAGAAAACCACGGTTCACCTCCGGGGAGATTTCTCCACGCGTTTTTTAGCTCGCGTACTTAACGTCGGACATTTCGGTGGAGTCGGCGTTTACGCGAGATAGATTAGAAATACGGGAAGCTTTGAGGGCAATTGAAGTGACGTTTACATAGTCAACTTTTCCTTAACGGCGTAGGGGCGCGCATTGCGCGTCCGCCCGAGGTTGCTGCGCTAAACGTTTAGCTCCTATCAACATTCGGACAGGAAAACATCTTTTGTCGCCGCACCAAAGCCTTCTCTTGGGAGAAGGTGGCACGGCACCTTTAGCGAGAGGTTGGAATCAAATGGTGTTTTCAAAACAAGGCACACATCCAAACAATCGTGAACCTTTGAGGTGACGTGACGGAAGAGGGTCGGCGTGCCGCCGCAGTCAGTCCGCGTACTTCACGTCGAAAATGTGCTGACCTTGGTGTTTTGCGAGAAATGATTGCATTTGTAAAAAACAGCGTTCTTACGCTAAATCATCCTGTCAAACCTTTTTGAAAACGGAAACCGTCGTTCAAGACCCTCTTCCGTCACACCGCCCCCGAAAAAACATCAAATGCCAAACCATTAATTATATATCGAATGGTTTATTTAATCCGTAACACCATTCAAGGCGGTGCGCCACCTTCTCCCGGGAGAAGGCTTTTTCGTTCACCGACAAATGTAACGTAATATCGAATACCGCCCAACATAAAGGTGACCGCCTGCCGTGCAAATCCCCCGTCGCGCCTTTAGGGCGCGCCACCCCCTTTGACAAAGGGGGCTTTTTGTTCACCGCCAAACGTAAGGATATTTTCTTAAGACAAACGGACAGAAACAAAGGTCGGCACAGCGGGCTTGCAATGCAAGCCCCCTACAGGTTGAATTGCTGACGTACTGCTTTTCCTCAAAGTCAAAAACGGCACGCCTGAGCGTGCCGTTTGGTTATGTGGTATTTAGTGTTGTGTTCGCGTTATTCGTCGCGTCCGCAGCACTTTTTATATTTTTTGCCGCTGCCGCAGGGACAGGGGTCGTTTCTGCCTATCTTCTTGCCCTTGCGCACGGTTTTGTTTTGAGTGTCGGTGCCGTCGCCAGAGGTTTTGGTGGGCTTGGCTACCTGCTCGCGTTTAAGCGCGGCTTCCACGGCGTTGGGCTGCTGTTTTTCCTCGCCGTTGTTGAGCATTACCTCATGAGCTGCCGCTGCCTGACGTTCAGCCGCCTTGCGCGCAGCCTCAATAGCCTCCTGGCGCTTCTGGATCTCATAGACGCGCTTGGGCATAATGAGCATCATCTTGATCGTATCCTCGCGGATGTTCTCGATCATCTCGTCGAACATGTCGAAGCCTTCCAGACGGTACTCTACAACGGGGTCGTGCTGACCGTAGGAGCGCAGACGGATGCCTGTCTTGAGCTGATCCATGGCGTCGATGTGATCCATCCAGTGGGTATCGACCGCCTTGAGCAGATATACGCGCTCCATTTCGCGGATGGTCTCGGGAGGAAGAAGCTTCTCGTTTTCCGCAAAGATCGCCTTTGCGTCGTCCTTGATCATATTGCCGATCTCGTCGGAATCCATGTCGGCTAATTCGTCGTCGTCAAATACATACTTCTTGTCGTCGGAAATGATCCAGCCCTTGTAATATTCTACCAGACCGGGAAGGTTCCAGTTTTCGTGGTCGCCTTCGGGCAGGTAGTGCTTGACGGAGGTTTCGATCGTGTCGTCGAGCATCTTCATTACGGTCTCGTGCAGATCCTCGCCGTTGAGCACCTGATCGCGCTGACCGTAGATGATCTCGCGCTGACGGTTGAGAACGTCGTCGTACTGGAGCACGTCCTTACGTATTCCGAAGTTGCGCAGCTCTACCTTTTCCTGTGAGTTTTCGATGATGCCGGTGAGCATCTTGTTTTCAATGGGCGTGTCCTCTTCAACGTTCATGCGCTCCATCATCGCGCGCATTCTGTCGCCGCCGAACAGACGCATGAGATCGTCCTCGGTGGAGAGGAAGAAACGGCTTACGCCGGGGTCTCCCTGTCGTCCCGAACGACCGCGAAGCTGGTTGTCGATACGGCGTGATTCGTGACGCTCGGTGCCGATTATCATAAGACCGCCTGCCTTGCGAACCTGATCCGCCTCGTCCTTGATCTCTTCTTTATACTTTTCGTTGAGAGCTTGGAAGGTTTTGCGCGCCTCGAGGATCTCCTCGTCGTCGGTCTCGGCGTAGCCGGTAGCCTCCTCGATCAGTTCCTCGGGATATCCCTGCTTGCGCATGGACGCCTTCGCCATAAACTCGGCGTTACCGCCGAGGATGATATCGGTACCGCGGCCTGCCATGTTGGTAGCTATGGTAACGGCGCCCAGCTTGCCTGCCTGAGCGATGATCTCAGCTTCCTTTTCGTGCTGTTTTGCGTTGAGGACGTTGTGGGGGATACCTCTGCGCTTCAGCATTTTGGACAGCAGCTCGGACTTTTCGATCGAAATGGTGCCGACCAGCACAGGCTGACCCTTTTGGTGAACCTCAACGATCTGGTCGATAACGGCGTTGAATTTGCCTTTTTCGGTTTTGAATACGGAATCAGGCAGATCCTCACGGATAACGGGCTTGTTGGTGGGTATCTCCACAACGTCGAGCTTGTAGATCTCCTGGAATTCCTCGCTCTCGGTTTCACCCGTACCTGTCATGCCCGACAGCTTTTTATACAGACGGAAGTAGTTTTGGAAGGTGATGGTGGCGAGGGTCTTGCTCTCGGACTGTACCTTTACGCCTTCCTTTGCCTCGATAGCCTGGTGCAGACCCTCGTTGAAGCGTCTGCCGTACATCAGACGGCCGGTGAACTCGTCTACGATGATGACCTCGCCGTCTTTAACAACGTAGTCAACGTCGAGCTTCATTACGCCGTTCGCCTTGATAGCCTGATTGATGTGGTGCTGGAGCGAGAGGTTGTCGGGGTCGGTAAGGTTTTCCACGCCGAAGTATTCCTCCGCCTTCTTAACGCCTGCCTGGGTGAGAGTGGCGGTTTTTTGCTTTTCGTCAACAACATAGTCGATGCCGTGTTCCGCGTAGTACTCCTCCATGTCGTCCTTCGCGTCGATCTCGGTAAAGCGCTCCAGCTTCAGGGTCTTTGCCAGCGCGTCGGCTTTTTCATAGAGGTCGGTCGACTTGTCGCCCTGACCGGAAATGATAAGAGGTGTACGCGCCTCGTCTATGAGGATGGAGTCAACCTCGTCCACGATGGCAAAGGCGTGCTCGCGCTGTACCTTGTTTTCCTTGTATACGACCATGTTGTCGCGCAGGTAGTCAAAGCCCAGCTCGTTGTTTGTGCCGTAGGTGATGTCCGCGGCGTAAGCATCCTTGCGCAGGGAGTTTTCCAGATCGTGGGTGATAAGACCGACTTTGAGTCCGAGGTATTTATAGAGCTTGCCCATCCACTCGGAGTCGCGGCGGGCGAGGTAGTCGTTGACAGTGACGATATGTACGCCGTCGCCCGTCAGAGCGTTCAGGTACGCAGGAAGGGTCGCCACAAGGGTTTTACCTTCACCGGTTTTCATTTCCGCGATACGTCCCTGATGAAGAACGATACCGCCGATGACCTGAACGGGGAAGTGCTTCATTCCGAGCACGCGCCAGCTTGCCTCACGGCAAACCGCGAACGCGTCGGGCAGGATATCGTCGGTGGTTTCACCGTTTGCCAAACGCTCCTTTAGCAGCGCTGTCTGCTGCTTTAGCTCGCTTTCGCTCATGGCGGCATACTTATCCTCAAGCGCAAGCACCTTGTTGCTCAAGGGCTGTATGCGCTTAACTTCGCGCTTGCTGTAGTTGCCGAACATTGCTTTTAAAAAGTTCATTCTGTTTATTCCTTTCTCAATTGTGAAATGCAGAAAATTATAAAATTATAAATTTATATTAAAACAACGTTATCCGCCGTTTCTTAAACAATTGGCTGCCGCCTTCATAGCCGCGTCGGCAACGGGGCAGGCGTACTCAAAGCCGAAGCCCGCGTTTTCCACCACGCAGGCAAAGGCAAGCGGCGCGTCCTGATCCTGAGAATAGCCGACCATCCAGGCGTTTGGTTTTTTGTCCTCGCCGACCTCGGCGGTACCCGTTTTGGCGCAGACGCTCAGTCCCTCGAAAAGTCCCGGGCGCTGGCTGCTGTAGTAGTCGCTGACGGTGTAGCGCATCACCTCGTCAAGCTGAGAGGCGGTCGTGCTGTTCATCAGGTTGTGCTCCTTCGGCTTTTTGAAGCCTATCAGCCTGAGCAGGTCGCCCGAGCCGTCCTTGATATAGGTTGGATTCACAGCCGTGCCGCCGTTGGCGATCGCTCCGCAGAGTATCGCCATCTGCATGGGGTTTACGTAGTCGTCATACTGACCGATGCCCGACCAGCCGAGCTGGTTTTCATCAGCCTTGGAGACGTCAAAGTGACCCTTCGCGGTCTTGACGTCGTCTACCTCATAGGTATCGTTGATGCCGAGCTTTTTGGCGGTTTGGTTCATCACGTCCCTGCCCATTTCCACAGCCATCTCCGCGAAGGCGATGTTGCAGGAGCGCGACATAGCGGTTTTATAGTCTATCTCGCCGTGAGTTTCGGTGCAGGTCACCGTGTTGCCGCCGATCTCCTTTTCGCCCGTGCAGTTCCACGTGCGTGAATCCAAGTCGTAAATATTCTCGATCGCAGCGGCAGACGTTACGATCTTAAAGACTGAGCCGGGCGTGTAGGTCGAGGACAAAACGTTGTCGAGATAAACGCCGTCGTACTCGCTTTCGTTGGTTTCGTCGATATGGGGAGGATCGGCAGGATCATAGCCGGGCGTGCTCACGGAGCACAGCACCTCGCCCGTTTGGTAGTTGTACACCACGCAGGCGCCCTTTTTGCCGTAGCTTGCCAGCACGTCGTAAGCCGCCGCGCAGGTCGCCGCGTCAACGGTGAGGGTGATGTCGTGGGACATCCGCATGGACTGAGGCATGTTCAAGCCCCAAATAAGGTTGTAGCCGGACAGCTGAGAGCGGTATTTGCTCTGAACTGCCGTGGAAATATTAAGGCTGTTGTCGCCCACCGTGTGCAAAAGTCCCAGCCGCACGGAGGGGTTTTCGTTATACACGCGCACTCCGTCGGAGGTTTCGGCTAAAATATAGCCGTTGCGGTCGAATATCACGCCTGCCTGCTCCAGTCCGCCGCTGCCCGAAACATGGGCGTTGTACGGCTGGTCTACCCACGACTCGGCGTTGACGATCAGCTCAAACGAGAAATACCCCACGCCGCAGATAAAAGCGATCGCGAAAATAAGTATAAGGGTATTTCTGCGCAGTATTCGTTTCATGTTATCACTCCCTTGGTGATATGATATGTTATAAATCAAAGCTCTGATGTCATTGATGTCATTTCGAGCGGTGCCCGAAGGGCAAAATCACGAAGTGATTTAGTCGAGAAATCTCCCGGATAGAGGAACCGGCTTTAGATTTAAGGCAACACCGCACAATTCAAGGCGCACGGCTTGCTTGAATCTTATTCCGTCAGCTTGCCCAAAAAATCTCGGCAAGGCGACAGCCTTACCTCCCTTAAGGAGATTTCACTGCTCGCTGCGCTTAGTCTATTATTATTTCCTCCCAAGAAGGATTGCTTTTCTCAACTAAAGCGTTTTTCTTCGCTCTGGGCCATTTTTTTAATTGCTTTTCTCTTGCAATTGCCGATTTTATATCAGAGGTCGTTTCAAAATAAACTAATTTGTGAACGTTATATTTACGGGAAAAACCCTCAAAGATTTGTTTTTGGTGTTCGTATAGCCGTCTGTGAAGATTATTTGTAACCCCGATATATATAACGCTGTTATTGTTGTTGGTAATAATGTAGACAAAATAGGTGTTAGCCATAAAAACGCTCAGTAAACGAAACTTTGATTTTTCGGTTTAAAAAACTCAGCGGCGACGTACTGTAGCTTCCTGTTAAGGAGATCTCTCCACGCGTTCCGCTGCGCTTCACTTGGTCGAGATGACATCTGTAGGAGAGGGGCTGCTCCTGTCTTTTTCGGTTAATGGTATTGGAAAAACCTTATCGTTTTATCGAGTAGGTGCGCTCGTCGGCTGCTTTGATAAAGGCGATCAGTCCCCAGACGGACATGATGCTTGAACCGCCGCAGCTGATAAAGGGGAAGGTGACGCCCGTCAGCGGCAGCAGGTCTGTAGCGCCGAACACGTTCAGCGAGAGCTGCACTACCAGCAGTCCTGCCGCACAGCCTGCGGAAATCGAGTAGAAGGTGCTGCGGCTCCTGGTGGTGATGGCGCGGGTGTAGATAACCAATAACGCCACCGAAAGCGCCAGCGTAACGGCTACTATGATGCCCATTTCCTCAGCGACCAAGCCGAAAACAAGATCGCTTTCGGAGGCGGCGACCTGTTTAAGGAAGCCGTTGCCTATGCCTACGCCGAACAAACCGCCGCTTGCGATATAGGTGAGCACATGCACCTGCTGATAGCCCTCAGCCTGGGCATACTGCCACGCGTGCCGCCACGCCTTGAAGCGGTCGGCGACATACGGCTTGAATCGCAGCACGAAGGTCACGCCGAACGCCGCGGCAGCCACGGCTAAGATGATGGTTTTGATATCGCCCGAACGCATGAACGCGATGAGCAGGAAGGTAACGAAGAAGATCAGCGCCGTGCCGAAGTCGCCCATGAGCGCCAGCAGGCCAACGCAGATCACCGAAAAGACGATGAACTCGAGCAGGCTTTTTTTGGTTTGCAGCTTATCGAGCGTGCCTGCGCCGATAAAGATGTATATGATTTTGACCAGCTCCGAGGGCTGGAAGGAAAACGCGCCTATATAGATCCAGTTCGCCGCGCCCTTTGTTATCTTGCCGAACAGTATACTGGTGAGCAGCAGTCCCACCGCCACGAACATCATCGGGAAGCGGAAACGGCTGATTTTGTCGGGATCCTCGATCAGCTTGATGATAACGCAGAACATCACCATGCCGACCGCAGCGGCAATGAGCTGTATGTACGCCGAGCGCTCCACCTGACGCACCAGCAGCATCACGCCGATACCCGTCAAAAACAGAGCGAGCGATTCCAGCTCAAAGTTCACGCGCCTGAGCGCGAAGTAAGTGACCGTAAAGAAGCCCCACTCTACCGCCGCCAAGGCGCCGAACAGCACCATGGGCGACATTGGGTTGGAGCCGTCGTTCCAGAAGGTCGCCTCCACCGCCATAAAGAAGTGGAACAGCGTGATCATAAGCATGAGCTTCCACGCCTTCATCGCAGGCTTGTCGCTCACCTTGGAGAAGAACCAGCTCGAGCGCAGCGGCGCCTGAAACTCCTCGCCCCTGCGAAACTCAAAATCGGTGGAGCCGATGGTGATAACGTCGTTGATAAGCACCTGCGCCCTGCCCTCGACGGGCACGCCGTTGACAAAGGTGCCGCCCGAGGAACCCACGTCGGTGATGAACCAGCCCTCGCTGCGGCGAAGCAGCACGCAGTGGTTGCGCGATACAGCCAAATCGGATACTACAACGTCGCTTGCCTTGCTTCTGCCGATGGAATTTTCCCAAAACAGTATCGGGATAACGCTGCCTGTCTGCGTGTTGCACAGCGTCACAAGCGGCTTTTCACTGCGCCTGCGGCGGCGCATGGCGGCGTAGCACTGATATACGATCACTATAGCATATATGGGGAGCAGGATACGAAGCCCCACAACGCCCGCGTCAAAAATGATTGATAAATCAGGCAAGGCACAAACCTCCTTCGGTTCTAATCAGATAGTTATACACTATAAATAATACCTCAAACCCACCCGATTGTCAATATTTATACAGAATTCCGACATGAAAACGGTCTTTGCGGCGAACATTCCTTCAACATCAATGTCGTCAACTTAATGGGATTTGAACTGTCGTTACTTCCCGATGTCATTCTGAGCGGTTCCCGAAGGGCAAAATCGCGAAGCGATTTAGTCGAAGAATCTCCCTGATAGGGAACAATGCTGCATCGCCTAAGGGGATCTTTCGACCGGTTGCTGTCGAAAAACCGGAACAGGCTATAAAACGATACTGTATCATGTACGCGCCTCTTTTTCATTAGTAAAAATGACCAAAGAATGACAAACGCAACAGCAAAAATCAAACCGAGAATCGGCGGATTCGATTGCTTTTTTAAGCGAATTTGTGCAATTTATACATAAATTAAAATTATGTTTCTGTAATGATATCAACAAAGATCGTAATATCAACCAGTGTAATAAACAAATAAAGGAAAAAGATTTTGTGCTTTTTGCTATATGCTTTGTAATTTCGTCCAAATCGTTCATCATAAAACTATATAATGATACAAAATGTGAAAATTATGTGAATCATGATATCGGCAAAGAGGTGATTGTGATGGGAATCGTTAGTAAAACCGTAGAAAAAATGACGAATGAAAAAGTTCCCTTTAAGGTGCGCAAAAGATTGATCATTTTCATTGCCATCATCACGGCGTTGTCCATGGTAACCTCAACTGTGGCGTGGTTCACCGTCAACACTTTTGCAGGCGTTCAGATCTTTGAGCTGAACATAAGCACAGGCGAGGATCTAAGGGTTTCGATGGAAAATCACGGTTCGGATATCAATCTGTATACCCACGTGATCACCAATGAGATGATCAACACCTATCTCGGCAAGTATAACACAAGTCTTGACAAAATGCTGCTTGCGCCCGTGACCACATTTCCACGGCTCTCGTCGTAGTTGTCCGTCATCAATCCCCAAATGAAACAAGCCAACTCTCTTGCGATGGCGGTTTTAGCAATATTGCTCTTGGAATGCAGCGAAATCCTTATATA
>CADASG010000032.1 GCA_902790475.1 uncultured Ruminococcus sp.
GAAGGACAATTCCCTTGTCCAGCCAAAATTTGCGGCACTTCTTAATTATTACATTGTAAATATTCTTTTAATTATTTCTCTGTCCTCTTGACGGGGTGCAGTTCAAAACAAGCGGCAGCCCCTTTGGTTTTTCGGTGGGTTTTGTATTTTCGGCATTTTCGGCGGTTAACCGAAGATAAACCAATAAAACGGCGTGAAAAATGCATACGCGAGAAGCCACACGACGGTGATAAAGATTTGAAAACCTATCTCCGCTTTCGTGTATCCTATATAGGGCTTCCCAGCTGATCCAAAAAGCATTGCCGCGGTGATGACTATGGGAACAGTCGTCAGTAAAAGCCAAAGAACGGTGATAATAATACCGAGAACCGGATAATTCACTAAATCCTCTGTGTTCGTCGCAAGATAAACAGCTATCCGAATATAGACGAAAACCGCCATCGGCAGCATAAAAGCAAGCCTGATCATCCTGAAAATGTTATTCTTAATAAAATTCATCCAACTGTTTTTCATCGCTTATCATCCTATCTCTTGTTATATAGGCAACACCGCACGATTTACGGCGCTCTGTATATTAGAATGCCGGAACAGTTCACAGGCAGCAAAGTCTGTTTTTGCGGAGCTGCGAATAAATCAAAACAGGACACCTCTGACAGATGTCCTGTTTTGCTGGAGCTGATAACCGGATTTGAACCGGTGACCTCATCCTTACCAAGGATGCACTCTACCTACTGAGCTATATCAGCGGATTCAATTTTCTGTTCCGACGGTTATTATAACACATAATTCTTGAAAATGCAAATGTTTTTTGCAATTTTTTTAAAAATTTTTTAAAAAATATTTTTCGGGCTGAAAAATGTTTGCGAAAATGGCTTAAAATCTGAAAAAGCTCTTGCAAAAAGCTTTTTGAAGTGGTATAATTTGTAATGTTAAATACGCTAAGGTAAAGGAGTGGGTTCTCAACCCGCTCCTTTACGTTTGCAACAGGAGGGTAGTCTATGGCAAAAAGCAAGGGCGGAGTGACCGTTTCCAAGGTAAGGTCGCTTTGCGAACCCATCGTAAAAGAACTGGGCTTGTCTTTGTGGGACGTCCGCTATCTAAAGGAAGGCGCGGAATGGTATCTGCGGATCTTCATCGACAAGGAAGGCGGCGTCGGCATTGAGGACTGCGAGCGCGTGTCACGCGCCGTGAACGAGCCTCTTGACCGCCTCGACCCGATCGAGTCCGCCTACATCCTCGAGGTTTGTTCCCCGGGAGTTGAGCGCGAGCTGGTGCGCGAAGAGCACTTCCGGCGCTTTATCGGAGCGGATATAATGGTCAAAATGCTGCGCCCGATCGAGGGTATCGGACGCGAATTCAACGGCAAACTCAAGGCTTACGGCGACGGCATGGTGACCGTCGAAGACCACAGCGGCGAAAACGAGGTGACCTTCCCCCAAAAAGACGCCGCATGGATCAAGCTTGACGATTTTTAAACAACAAAATGATAATAAAGGAATGGTAGGAAAAAATGACGAACAAAGATTTATTTGAAGCGCTGAGAATGTTTGAAAAAGAAAAAGACATTCCGATGGACTATATGTTGCAGCAGATCCAAAAAGCGATCGAGATCGCGTGCAAGAATTACTACGGCGGCAACGAAAACGTTGTGTTCAAGGCTGACCCCGAGAAGAATTCCTTTGACGTTAAGCTGGTGAAAACCGTAGTTGACGAGGTGTACGACCCCAACTTTGAGGTGACGCTTGAGGAAGCTCAGCAGATCAACAAGCGCAAAAAGTTTGAGATCGGCGACGAGATCGAGATTCCGCTCGACCCGAAGCGTTTAGGCAGGATCGCGGTTTCATCCGCGCGCAACGTTATCCGTCAGGGTATCCGCGCCGGTGAAAAAGGTCAGAGCCTGTTGGAGTTCCAGAGCAAGCTCGGCGAGATCGCCACAGCTACGGTGGAACGCGTAGACCCCGTAAAGGGCATTGCCACGATCCGCATAGGCAAAAGCGAAGCCATGCTGCCCAAAAGCGAGCAGGTCGGCTGCGGCACCCTGCGCGAAGGCGACCACGTCAAGGTCTATATCGCCGACGTCAAGGACAACGAAAGAGGTCCTCACG
Organism: uncultured Ruminococcus sp.; assembly: GCA_902790475.1. Lineage (GTDB taxonomy): Bacteria > Bacillota > Clostridia > Oscillospirales > Acutalibacteraceae > Ruminococcoides. The sequence continues at coordinate 2,106 of CADASG010000032.1, forward strand.
CCATTATCTCGCGTACTCACCCCGGCTTCGTCAGAAGGCTGTTTGAGCAGGAGGTTCCCGAGATCTACGACGGCGTGGTTGAAATCAAATCCGTATCGCGCGAGGCAGGCTCACGCACCAAGATGGCAGTGCTCAGCAACAACCCCGACGTTGACGCGATAGGCGCGTGCATCGGTCCCAAGGGCGCGCGTGTCAACAGCATCGTTGACGAACTGGGCGGCGAAAAAATCGACATCATCGAATACAGCGAAGAGCCCGGAAAATACATTTCAGCGGCTCTCTCCCCTGCCACCGTGCTTAAAGTCGATATCACCGACGAGGAGAAGAAAAGCTGCAAGGCGACCGTTCCCGACGGTCAGCTTTCACTGGCTATCGGCAACAAGGGTCAGAACGCCCGTCTTGCCGCAAGGCTGACAGGCTGGCGCATCGACATCCGTCCCGAGAGCGGCTTCTACGGCGAGGACGAAGACGACGAGCCCGTTGCCGAGGAAACAGCGGAGGAAGTCGCTGTGGAGACTGTTGAAGAAACAGTTGAGGAAGCTGCCGAGGAGACTGTTGAGGAAGCTGTTGAGGAAACCGCCGAGGAAACAGTTGAGGAAGCTACCGAGGAAGCTGTTGAGGAAACAGCGGAAGAAATAAACGAAGAAGCCGAAACGGCTGATGAATAAACAATGAAAAAGATACCACTCAGAAAATGCACGGGCTGCGGCGAAATGAAGCCCAAGCGCGAATTGATACGCGTCGTAAAGTCGCCCGAACAGCTTGACGAAAACGGAAACCGTCTTTCAGGCGGCGAGATATCGCTCGACCTTACGGGCAAGGCGGCAGGACGCGGCGCATATGTCTGCAAAAATCCCGACTGTTTTCGCGCGGCACGCAAGGCGAGGCGCTTTGAGCGCTCGCTGAGCTGCAAGATCCCCGAGGAAGTTTACGAACGGCTCAACGCCGAACTGGAGGCGGCAACATGAACGACAGACTCTTATCGTTTTTAGGTATCTGCCGCCGCGCCAAAAAGCTTGTGATCGGCGCTGACGTCGCTGCGCAGTCCGCGAAAGAGGGACGCTCACGGCTTATCCTCTGCGCAAGCGATTTTTCGCAAAGCAGTCTAAAGCGCGTGAGTGAAGCCGCCGCGCAAAACGGCGTTCCAGTGATCACGCTCGGTTACAGCAAGGAGGAGCTTAGCTTGGCTCTCGGAAAGCTGTGCGGCGTGCTCAGCATAGAGGACGACGGCTTTGCCGCCAAGCTGACGCAAATGATAAACGATCAAACGCAACGCAGATGACAGACTCTCCTGCGATCTGCATTGGTAATTTATATCCGGCGGCTTTTGCTGCCGACGTTGACACAGAGAGGAGAATTATATGATAAAATACAAGGTTAAGGACGCTGCGAACGACTTAGGTGTACAGAACAAGAAAATAACGGAAATTCTCAGTGAATACTGCGGCGTCACCAAAAAGACCATGACCACGCTTACGGAAGGTGAGCTGGACGTTATATTTGACGTTATAACCAACGAAAACAAGGTGGAAAGCCTTGACTCATATTTCGCGGCGCGCAACGCAAAGCTGGACGCGCAGCCCGAGCCGCCTGTTGAGGAAAAGCAGGTCAAAAAAGAGGACGTCAAAACCGAGAGCAAGCCTGCAGAAGCTCAGCAGTTCAAGAAAGAAACTCCCGCCGCCGAAAACAAGCAGGAGCCTGCGTCTCACCGCAAGCGCAAGGTCATTGACACCCGCGCCACCAATATCGACGTTGAGCGTTACAATTCCAAGTACGACGATCTGGCGAGCGGAACCTCAAAGTCCCGCAGCACCGACCGCGACCACACCACCAAGAAGCAGAAGTTTTCAAACCGCACACAGAAGCAGCGCAACAGACGTCATGGCAAGCGTGAGACCGAGGCTGAGCGCCTTCGCCGCATAGCGCTGGAGCGCAAGCAGAAGCCCATCACCGTTGAGATCCCCGACGAGATCACAGTCAACGAGCTGGCGCTGCGCCTGAAAGCGACCGTTGCAGAGGTAGTAAAAAAGGCGTTCCTCATGGGTACCATGGTCACAGCTACCTCTACCATTGATTTTGACACCGCCTCTCTGATCGCCATGGAGTTCCACGCCAAGGTCGAAAAAGAGGTCGTGGTCACCATAGAAGAAAAACTGATCGACGACAGCGAGGACGACGAGTCCGCTCTCGTAGGCAGAGCGCCCGTCGTAGTGGTAATGGGTCACGTTGACCACGGTAAAACCTCTATTCTGGACGCTATCCGCCATGCAAACGTCACCGCAGGCGAAGCAGGAGGCATCACCCAGCACATCGGCGCGTACCGCGTAATGATAAACAACAAGCCCATCACCTTCTTAGATACCCCCGGACACGAGGCGTTCACCACAATGCGCGCGCGCGGCGCTCAGGTAACCGATATCGCCATCCTGGTAGTCGCGGCTGACGACGGCATCATGCCTCAGACCGTTGAGGCTATCAACCACGCCAAGGCTGCAGGCGTTTCGGTAATTGTCGCCATCAACAAAATGGATAAGGTGGGCGCAAACCCCGAGCAGGTAAAGCAGCAGCTCACCGAGTACGAGCTGGTTCCCGAGGAATGGGGCGGCGACACCCCCTGTATCCCCGTATCCGCAAAGACCAAGGAAGGTCTGGACGACCTGCTTGAAATGGTTACTCTGGTTGCTGAGCTCAAGGAACTGAAAGCCAACCCCGACCGCGCCGCTAAGGGAACGGTCATCGAAGCGCGTCTGGACAAGGGCAGAGGTCCCGTAGCCACCGTGCTCGTTCAGAACGGAACGCTGCACAAGGGCGATATAATCATCGCCGGCACCAGCGTCGGACGCGTCCGCGTAATGACGAACGACAAGGGCGAGCGCGTTCAGGAAGCAGGACCCTCTGTACCTGTTGAGATCACGGGTCTGGACGAAGTACCCGTTGGCGGCGACGTATTCGACGCGGTTTCAGACGAGCGTCTTGCGCGCACGCTGGTAGAGCAGCGCAAGTCCGCCAAGAAGGAAGAGATATTCAACGCACAGACCAAGGTAACGCTCGACAACCTCTTTGACCAGCTCAAGCAGGGTGAGGTCAAGGAGTTGCAGATCATCGTCAAGGCGGACGTACAGGGTTCCGTCGAGGCTGTAAAACAATCGCTTGAAAAGCTCAGCAACGAGGAGGTTCGCGTCAACGTTATCCACGGCGCTGTAGGCGCGATCAACGAGAGCGACGTCATGCTCGCCGAAGCTTCCTCCGCTATCATCGTCGGCTTCAACGTGCGCCCCGACTCCGTGGCAAGCGAGCACGCCGACCGTTCAGGCGTAGATATGCGCCTTTACAGCGTGATTTACGACTGCATCAACGAGATCGAGGCAGCCATGAAGGGTATGCTTGCGCCCAAAACACGCGAAGTGGTGCTGGGCATGGCGGAATGCCGCAACGTTATCAAAATCAAGTCCGTCGGCACCATCGCAGGCTCCTACGTCAAGAGCGGCAAGATCGTGCGCGACGGCGGCGTGAGGGTGATCCGCGACGGAATCGTTATCGCCGAAGACACCATCGGCTCCCTGCAGCGCTTCAAGGACGCAGTCAAGGAAGTCAAGGAAGGCTACGAGTGCGGTATAGGTCTTTCCAAATTCAACGACCTCAAGGAAGGCGACATGTTTGAGGTCTATACCATAGAGGAATACAGAGATTAATTATTTAGTTGAAAGTGGAAAGTTGAAAATTTCGGTCGGACAAAGTATCAGTCAGGCAGATAGGTTTGCACGTTACCTCCACATGTCATTTTAGGCTTTTAACACGTTACCTTAATATGTCACTTTACGCTTTTAACACGTTACCTCCATATGTCATTTCGAGCTGTCGCTGCGTTACCTCCGGATGTCATTTTGATCGGTAGATGCGTTACCTCCATATGTCATTTCGAGCTGTCGCTGCGTTATCTCCGGATGTCATTTCGAGCGGTGCCCGAAGGGCAAAATCACGAAGTGATTTCGCCGAGAAATCTCCCTGATAGGAAACCAAGGTTCACCTCAACATGTCATTTCGAGCGATCGGCGTAAGCCGAATTCGCGACAGCGAATAGTCGAGAAATCTCCCTGATAGATAACAATGCTACGTCGCCGAAGGAGATTTCTCCGCGCGTATTTTAGTTCGCGTACTTTACGTCGGGTGCATTGGTAACGTTGGCGTTTCGCGAGATAGAATTCAACAACGGGAAGCTGTGAGGGCAATCGGCGTGCCGCCGCAGTCAGCTCGCGTACTTGACCTCGGATTCATCGGTAACGTCGGCGTTTCGCGAGATAGAATAGAAATATCGGAAGTTATGAGGGCAATGAAAACGACGTTTTTCAATCAACGTTACCTCAACTGTGTAGGGGCGCGCATTGCGCGTCCGCCGAGGGTGCTGAACTAAACGTTTCGATTTTATCAACACTCGGACAGGAAAACAACGTCGGCACAGCGGGCTTGCAATGCAAGCCCCTACGGGTTGAACCGCTGATCTGCTGCTGTTTCGCGCAGTCAGCACATTTCCCATATATGTCATTTCGAGCTGTCGCTGCGTTATCTCCGGATGTCATTTCGAGCGGTCGGCGTAAGCCGAATTCGCGCAGCGAATAGTCGAGAAATCTCCCTGATAGATAACAATGCTGCGTCGCCGAAGGAGATTTCTCCACGCGTTCCGCTTCGCTCCACTTGGTCGAAATGACAGCTAATTCTAATTGCATACAAGCGTTAGATTATATTCTATTGACCGTAATTAATCAAACTTCGGCGTAGGGGCGCGCATTGCGCGTCCGCCGAGGGTGCTGAACTAAACGTTTCGATTTTATCAACACTCGGACAGGAAAACAACGTCTGTCACCGCACCAACGGCTTCTCTTGGGAGAAGGTGACGTGACGGAATAGGGTTTTGAACGACGATTTCCTCTAACAAAGGAGTTAAAAAATGGCAAGTCACAAAATTGAAAGAACAACAGAAGATATAAAGCGTGAGCTGACTGCGATTTTTCGCGAGCTTAAAGACCCCCGCGTTACGCAGGTGTTTTTGTCCATTGTGCGCGTGGAGGTCACCAACGACCTCTCCTACTGCACCGTAAAGGTCAGCGCCATTGAGGGACTTGACAAGGCGAAGGAAGCGGCAAAGGGACTCAAAAACGCCGGCGGCTACATCCGCCGCGAGCTCGGTCACCGTCTGCGCCTGCGTCATGTTCCCGAGCTGATTTTTGAGGCGACGGACAGCATTGAATACAGCGCGAACATCAGCCGTATCCTCGGCAGTCTTGATATTTCCGAAAGCGGGGAAGCCGAAGATGAGTCTTGAACAGGTCGCCGCTTTTCTGCGCGGCAATGATAATTTTCACATACTGACTCACGCCTACCCCGACGGTGACACGCTGGGAAGCGGTTATGCACTTTGCTTGGCGCTGCAGCAGCTCGGCAAAAACGCCGCAGTTATCAACAATGAGCTGCCGAAGGATTACCTTTTTCTGACGCGCTCGCTAAAGACACAGGACTTCACTGCGCAGACCGTTGTCAGCGTGGATGTGGCTGATGAAAAGCTTCTCGGAGTCAACCGCGAAAAATACGAGGGACATATTGATCTGTGCATAGATCATCACCAGATCAACCGCGTCAGCGCCGAGATCAAGCATGTCGAGGCTGATGCAGCCGCGAACTGCGAGATACTTTACCGCCTGTTCCGCTTTATGGAGATAAAGGTCACAAAGGAGATCGCGGACTGCCTATATACGGGCGTGAGCACCGACACGGGCTGCTTCCGCTACAACAACACCACTGCCGAGACGCTGCGCATAGCCGCCGACCTGCTCGAGCTGGGCGCGGACAACGCCGCGATCAACAAAGTGATGTTTGAAACAAAAACAAAGAAAAAACTCGCGCTTGAGCGCGAGGTCTACGATACTCTCGAGTATTTTCTCGACGATAAGTGCGCCGTCATCGCGGTCACTCTGGAAATGTGCCGCAAGCTCGGCGTGCGCAGCGACGAACTGGAGGGACTTGCTTCGATCCCGCGCCAGATAGAGGGCGTGCTGCTTGGAATAACGCTTAGAGAGCGCGAGGAAGGCGGCTTCAAGGTATCCGTGCGCACCGACAGCAACGTGAACGCGGCGCAGCTTTGCGCGAAATTCGGCGGCGGCGGTCACGCGGCGGCGGCAGGCTGCAGCCTGAACGGAACCTTGCAGGAGGTTAAGGAAAAGCTCGTCGAGGCAGCCGGAGAAATGATATGAACGGCGTTATCCTTATAGACAAGCCGCAGGGCTTCACCTCGTTTGATGTGATCGCAGTGGTGCGCAGGCTCACCGGTCAGCGCAAAACGGGTCACACGGGAACGCTCGACCCAAACGCCACGGGAGTTTTGCCCGTGCTGCTGGGCAGCGCTACCAAGGCGCAGGATCTGATTTCCAACCACGACAAAAGCTACACGGCGGATTTCAAACTGGGACTGCGCACCGATACCCTCGACATTTGGGGAAGCGTTATTGAAACGCGCGAAGCCTCCGTAACGAAGGAAGCCGTACAGCAGGCGCTTGAAGCGTTTCGAGGAGAGATCAGTCAGGTGCCTCCGATGTATTCCGCGCTGAAAAAGGACGGCAAACGGCTTTATGATTTGGCGCGTCAGGGTATTGAGATCGAGCGCGAACCGCGAAAGATCACCGTTTACAGCCTGACGCTTGACGCCTTTGACGAAGAAAAGCAGGAGGGCACGCTGACCGTTTCCTGCTCAAAAGGTACATATATCCGAACATTAACAGATGATCTGGGCAGAGCTTTAGGTACCGGCGCGGTTATGACCGCTCTGCGCCGAACCGAGGCGTGCGGCTATACGATCGGCGAGTGCGTTACCCTTGATAAGCTGAGAGAGCTCAGCGAAGAGGGAAAGCTCGGCTCCGTTATCCGTTCCGTTGAGAGCCTGTTTTCCGATGAGGAAGAGCTGACGGTTTCCGACTCGCAGGCAAAGCGGTTCCAAAACGGCGGCGCTCTCGCGCTCGACCGCACCGCGCTTCGCAGCAAAACCGACTGCGACGGACAGCGCTTCCGCATAAAAACACGCGACGGCATTTTCATAGGCTTAGGCAAAGCCGATGCTAAGCAAAACCTCTTAAAAATCGTTAAAACCTTTATAAACTGATCCGGACACACGACATAAATCGTGTGTCCGGATTATTATTTGTTTATTCTGCTTTTGTCAAGCGATTGGTCAGCCGTTATAGTTTGACCAGACGCCGTTGTCGTAGATTTGTCCTGCCTGCAGGTCGAGGTCGGGAGTCTTGCCGCTGTCATCGCCCTTGGTGAAGATGACGTGGTTAGCGCCTGAGGGGATATCGGCGCTGTAAACGTTGCCGCCCTCGCTCTTCATATCGTTGCCGGGCCATGACATCATCTGCAAATTACTGTCGCTCCAGAAGTACGCCTTGACGGGGCTCCAGTTTGGACTGTTGCGGAAGTAAACCTTGCCGCTCTGAGGCTGATCGGGGTTGTTCGACGGTAGATCGACCCATGAATTGCCTGCAAACATCTTGCCTGCTATCAAATCGAGGTCGGCGGTCTTGCCGCTGTCGTCACCCTTGGTGAAGATAACGTGGTTCGCGCCTGACGGGATCGTAGCGCTGTAGATGTTGTTGCCCTCGCTCTGCATATCGTTTCCGGGCCATGCCATCATCTGCAGATTGCTGTCGCTCCAGAAGTACGCCTTTACGGGGCTCCAGTTCTTGTCGTTGCGGAAGTAAACCTTGTTGCTGCCGGGTTCAACCGAAGAAGTAGGTGTGGGATCGGGATCATAATCAACCCATGAGCCGTTCGAGTACAATTTGCCGACTTGTATATCTAAGTCGGCGGTCTTGCCGCTGTCATCACCCTTGGTGAAGATCACCTTGGTCGCGCCTTCCGGAATCGTAGCGCTGTAGATGTTGTTGCCCTCGCTCTGCATATTATTTCCGGGCCATGACATCATCTGAGTATTTTCATCGCTCCAGAAGTATGCCTTTACAGGATTCCAACCTGCGTTGTTTTGGAAATATACCTTGTTGCTGTCCGGTTTTTGAGTAGGTTTGGTTGGATTGATAGAAGGCTGCGGATCTGTAGTTGGTTCCGGTGTAAGGGAGATCGTTTTGTACTCACCGCAGTGTGAATTCTTGTTTTTCATCTGCGCAGCATAGTACTGGATCATTGTCGCGTCCTTGATACTGATGCTTCCGTCCTGATTGGAGTCCGCCGCGTAATAACCCGCACCTGTCAGAGCGCGGAGAGAAGCCGCGTGATACTGAACGGTGGTTGCGTCCTTGATGGTAATTGATTTATCCATAGTAGCATCGCCGATCAGTACGGTCACGGTATTGCTCGGCTCCGTATGGGTGGTGGGAGTTGTCACTGACGGTGTAGTAGGATCAGTAGGTATAGGCTCATAATGCTCCCACTTGTAGTTTGCCCTTAAGATCATATCCTGTCCGCCAATGGGCAGACCGGGTTCCATCTCCGCAGGATATCTTCCGCCGCTGCCGCTGAAAATAACCTTGCCGCTCGTCAGATTATCAGGCTCTTCGGGAACTTCGATATAGAACAGCTCTGCTGAGCTATCATAGCTCATTGCTTTGCCGGGCCAAGCGGCGTTTTCCTTTACCTCGCTTGAGGAATCGTCATAGATATACGCGTTGATCGACGAACCCCAGTTGTAGGAGGTGTTGTCAAAGTATATCGTTGTTGACATACTCGAATTCTTCTTTGTGAAGGTAAATGACTTCTCGAGGTTATCCTCGCTGTTGCTTGCGGTCATTTTTACCACGATGTCAACGCCCTTTACGTTTGCGGGAACGGTGACGTTTTCACCTATCTTGAAGGTCGAACCGTTGGTAACGCGGAAGGGTGTGCCGCCGTCGATGCTTGCCATAGCGTAATCGGCGCCGCGAAGGGAAACGGTAACCGTGGTGTATTTTTCGGTGTCCTTAAAGGGATTCTTACCGTTAAGGCTCATGCTGATGGAGGAACGGGGACCTTCAAGCAGGATGGTGCCGTGAGCGCCGGAGTTGAAGGTCACCTTGCCGTTCTGGACTACCGCTGTTTTGCCGTCGTAAGCGTTTGTAACGGTTGTGCCGTTGCCCCAGATAGAGGAAACGGTGATATCAACGTTGGTGTTGTTGTTAGCGCCGATGACTGCGATGATCTCATCTGTGGTCACGCCGTCGTCATATCTGCGCGAGAACGCGTAGCCGGAGCTTGCGGAAACTGTAGCATGCTTGCCGGCGCCGACTGCGACGTGGTTCTTGCGGAAGGTGCCTACCTTCTGCCAGTGAGTCAGCAGGTTGTTGTCCATGCTGGTCCAGTTCATGTCGCTTCTCAGGCAGTGACCTGCGCCCCATGCGTCGGAGTTCATGTTGGAAACGAGCTTACGTCCGGATTCGTCGCCGTAGAAGGGCTGGATGCCGCCGGGCATCAGCTGGAATGCCGAACCCTGCCAGTACATATCGCCTCTTGCCAGATTGGTATCGTGCGAGGAGATATAGGTAAGTACGTTGAAGTTGGGATCGTTGTTGATCGCGTTGGCATAGTTCTGATAGGTGCCGCCGATACCGTTCTTGTCGGGTACGCCTGCGCCGGAGAAGCTGAAGTTGATCATGGAGTCAAAGCCGTTGTTGAAGTAATCGCTCTTTCCCAGCTCGTGACCCCAGTGCTCGCCGGTCATCCAGAAGTCTTCGTCCCAGTTCGCGCCGGTGGCGGAGGGATTGTTCTGGCGCCATTTTTTCAGCGCGGCAACGCACTTGGTTTTCAGCTTTTTCCAGGAAGCCATCTCAACGTGCTTGGCGGTATCGCAGCGGAAGCCGTCAATGCCGTAGGTTTCAACCCAGTCGGCAAGCCATGAGGAGATGAAATCGGAAACGGTGTTGGAGGTGCCGAACTTGCTGTTCTTGGTGCTCAGTGTTCCTTCCTTCTGCCACTTGTTCTGCAGGAATGTCGGAATGGAAACTTTGCTTCCGGACTCTGTGCGGAAGTCGGGCAAGCCTGCCAGACAGTCTGTCAGGTCGCTGCCTTTCTGCTCGCTGTAGCCGGGCAGACCGGATCTGATCCAGGAGCTGCCCCACCATCTTCCCCAGTCGGAAGTGGTGGCTTCATAGTTGACGTAGCTGTGCAGCCCCTTACAGCCGTTGAGCTTATACATATAGGATTTTGCCGTGTTTTGATCCTTAAAGGTACCGAAGTTGAACTCGATCATATCCTTGATGGTGTTGTAGCCCGCATGGTTCATAACGATATCACATACCACGCGCACGCCGTGCTTGTGAGCGGTGTCCACCAGCTTTTTGAACTCCTCTTTTGTACCGAAGTTCTTGTCGGGCTCGGTATAGTCGAGCACATAATAGCCGTGGTAGGAATAGTGGGCGAAGTCGAAGCCGTCGCCCGTGGTAACGTAGCCGTGGATCTGCTCATAGGGAGCGGAGATCCAGATTGCGTTTACGCCGAGCTTGTCAAAGTAGCCTTCCTCCAGCTTCTTGGTAACGCCGGCGAAGTCGCCGCCGTGGAAGGTACCCGGGCAGCTCTGCCAGCCCGAAAGCGCCTTGCCGCTTGAATCGGTCGCGCGTCCGTAGCTGTGGTCGTTTGAGGTGTTGCCGTTGTAGAAGCGGTCGGTCAGCAGAAAGTAGACGTTCGCGTTATCCCACGAAAAGTCGTCGGGGCTTTCTACCGTTCTCGCTCCTGCCGGCTGTGCTGTTGTCTGAGCGCCTGCCTGATCTTCCTTCGGTGTCGCAGCGTTTGCGGAAATCACCGTGAACATCGACAGAAGCATCGCCAGACAAAGCACTACGGAGAGTGTTTTCTTTTGCATTTTCAAAACTTCCTTTCTGTAATTGGATTGCATTAATGGATGACGTATGAGCCCTCCTACTCCATTATCATTATACCAAATATTTTAAATATATCAATACTTTTTTTATTATTTATTTAAAAATTATATATTATTTTTTGTTGTTTGCATAATAGAACTTTTCTCTTGACGAAATCAACAAAAAACGTTTTAAGTTTTTGTGAAATGTTACAAAAAACAAGGCAACAGCAGTTGCTCATACCGATTTGCAACAGAGATTTCCGAAAAAAAGAGCGGACAGGAAATGATCCTGTCCGCTGTAAAAGCTCATTATTATATACTACATGCTGGCTGTTTCGGTGTTGTGCATCGAGGTCAGCACTGCTGAGCGCAGCATCTCATATTCCTCCCACAGCACCTGAGGCGTATATTTGCGCCATTGTTCGAGGTCGTTGTTTATCATAAAGCCGCGCATTTCGGTGGCTGAAATGTCGATCACCTTTGGGACATACAGCTCAGCCGCGTTCAGACCCCGCGCGCTGTCGAACCAGCCTGAGCGGCGATCCTCCTTGCCTGAGATCATAAGGTCGGGTTCTCTGCCGAAACGCTCAACGATGTTGCTCAGCACATAATCGCCCCACAAAGAGTTGTTGCCCACGCCGATGTCGGGCAGAGGAAAAACCTCCGCTTCGGGACACAGCCTTCGCAGCATACGCTCGCGCGTTTCGTAGTCGTAGGGATTTTTCGCGGTGCCGCTCTCCTGCGACGAACCGACAAAGATCCCCACGCGCCGGCAGAGCTGCACCGCCTTTGCGATCATATAAGCGTGTCCTGTGTGCAGCGTTTGAAACCGCCCTACAAGCACACCCAGCTCAAATGCTTTTTCTTCCATACGATTTAATATAACTCCGCCGCCAGAGCTTCGCCTGCGTCGGGTTGAGGGGCGGCATACTGCTCGGCTTCCTCATAGTATGTCTGCGGAGCTTCCGCAGCTTGGTCGGATTGGTCTGCTTCGGCGGAATAAACCTCCGCCGTATCTGCAGCGGCTGCCTGCGCCGCCGCGCCGCTGTCTGTGCTGCTGTAGGCGGTGTTCTCAGCCGAAACGTCGCCCGAGGTGTCGTTGTCCACGCCCTCGGCTCCTGTGTCGCCGGACGCGTCGATAAAGTTTACCGCGCCGCCGTAGTCGTAGGTTGACTCAAACAGCTCCTGCTCGTCAACCTTTTTACCGTCCTTATAATAGACGCGCCATGCGCGCACCTTGTAGGTCTTGCCCGAACCGCCCTCGAGCTTGTTGCGGGTTTTGATCACGTCATAATCGGGGCTTTTGTAACCCCAGAAGGTCGCGTAGAGCGTGGTGCCCTCGACCTTGCACTCCAAAAACATCTGATAGCCCGAGGTGTTTTCAAGCTTTAAGTCAAGGCGCGGATAGTCGATAGTCGCGTCCAGACCCGTGGGGACATAAGCGGAAGCGAACTGATGACAATAGCGCGTGTCGATCGTCATATTGGCTCTGAGCGCAGCGTTGTAGATGGTCGAGCTTGCCTGACAGATGCCGCCGCCTACGCCGGTGGTGAACTTGCCCTCGGAGATTACGCCTGCCGGCTTGTATCCGTTTTCGGCTTTGTTGGAATCTCCCGTGCAGTCGTTGAACGACCAGATCTCGCCGGGATCTATGATAGAGCCGCTGCACGCGTCAAGCGCGACCTGCATATTGGTAGTGCCGTCTACGGAATTGTAGGAAATCGTCGTGTATGTAGCGAGCTTTACGATATTGTCTTTCAAAAACTGCTTGCTGACCTCAGCTTCAAGCTCCTCGCCCTCGGCTTCGATCTCGGCGTAATTCTTTCCGCTGCCGAAAAAGCCGATGAGCTGTTCCTTTAGGTCGTCGCTGTCGATCTTGTAGCCCTTTTGCGCGTCCTCATACTCAAAGCGTTTGTCCGAGTAGGGATGGAACTTGCTGACCCACGCGTTTACCGCGTCCTTGTTGTAGCTCTCGCAGAAGTTTGTGACCTTGTTGGAGATCGATTCCTGAGTTACCGTTGCGGTGACCTCATACTCGTGCTTGCCGTCCGAGCTGCCCGTGGCAGTGGTGAAGGTTTGGGACTCCGCTTCCTTTTGAGCGGTTTCCAGCACCTCGTCTATGTTATAGGTATAGCTGAAATCGTCCTGCGTAAGATGGGTGCTTTCGCCGTTCACGTCAACGTCGATCTTAACAGGCTTGATAAAGGTCGTTTTCTTAGCTTCAAGCGCCGCCTTTGCGTCTTTAAGGTTCTTTCCCGTAATATCCACGCCCGATATCTTAACGCCCGGGAAGCGGAACTCGGTAGGCATGGTAGGCTGCTCCGGCTCGCTGTTGCTGTTGCTTTTTATCAGACAAAAACCCGTCACTCCCATAGCCGCGGTCAGAACAACGGCAATGGAAATGATCAGTGCGATCTTCCCTTTGTTTCCGCCGTTCGGCTTTTTTCCGTGAGCGTATACGGGCTGCGATACCGCGCGTCCGCTTGAAATATCCACATATCCGTCCGAAGCGGAAGCACTGTAATAATGTCCTGTCTTCATACTCCACCCCTGAAATATCTTCATCAAATCGTTTGCGTCTTTTCATATACCCCGGGCAGCTTCGCGAAAGATCGACAAATCAATGATCTCCGAAAAACTCCCGTTTTCTTTTCGGCAAACCTTATTACTTCTTTTTTCTCATTCTTTATTGTACTATAGAATTATGAAAATGTGAAGTGGCAAATCACAAATATTAAAAAAAATATTTCACGGTTTTTTGTGAAAAATTTAACCGCTTGGTTTTTCGCGAATATACACAAGGTCAAAATGCGCAAATTTATACATTTTTTTAAAAATACCTGTTGAAATCCCGACGCAGTTTCCTTATAATATAGTATATAAGCAAACATGAATTCTGATTGGCGGCTGTTTGACGGCTAAATGAAATCTGCGCTGTACTCCGCCGATCATTTAAATGTACATGATCCGGGAGGAATTGTTTTGAGGATCCTGATTTTCTCCGCTTCAACGGGAGGCGGCCACAAGCGCGCCGCTGCGGCGCTCAAAGAGAAAATAAACGCCGTTAGTCCCGATTCCGTTGTCAGCGTGGTAGACGGACTGCGCTCTATAGGAAGAGTATACGACAAAACCGTTTGCAAGGGCTACTATATAATGGCGACCAAGACGCCGAAGGTTTACGGCAAATTCTATAAGGTCACCGACAAAAAGAACGCCGCGTATAAAGCGGTCATGCGCTCAAACGCCATGATGTCGGAAAAGCTGCTGGAGAAGATCGACGAGTTTCAGCCCGACGTTATCATCATGTGTCACGCGTTTATTTCCGCTATGGTGTCAAGGCTGAAAAGAAAGGGGCAGATCAGCGCCAAGGTCATTAGCCTTATCACCGACTACGACAGCCACCGCACCTACATCTCGCCGAATATCGACGCTTTTGTGGTTGCGGAGCCTCAAATGGCGGCAAAGCTGCACGAGGAATACGGCGTTGACGAAAGCAAGATCTATCCGCTTGGTATCCCCACCTTCGACAGCTTTATTCAAGAGGGCAAAAAGGACGAGATCTGCGCACGCGAAGGGCTTGACCCCGACAAGACGACGGTGCTGCTGATGGCGGGTTCCTTCGGCGTTACGGGCGTGCTCAGGTTTTATGAGCAGCTTGCGAAATCGAAAAGCGACCTTCAGCTGATCGTTATTACGGGACGAAACGAAAAGCTCTATGAAAAATTCAAGCGCCACATCGAGGAGCTGGGAACCGAAAAGAACACCAAGCTGCTGTTTTTCGTTGACAATGTGCAGGATTATATGCATGTTTCCGATCTTATAGTCACGAAGCCCGGCGGACTGACGGTGACCGAAAGCCTTGCCTGCGCTCTGCCTATGGCGATCTACAGCGCTTACCCGGGGCAGGAGCTTGACAACGTTAAGTTCCTGATTTCTCAGAACGCCGCCATACTGATCGACAAGGAGCTTGGCGCGAATCAGATACTGGGGCTGCTTAACTCTCCGGGAACTCTTCTGGATATGAAGGAAAACTGCAAGCGCCTCGCGCGTCCGAACGCAGCGGAGGATATCTATAAGCTCGCCTTAAAGCTGAGCGGAAAGATGATGTAACCGATATGAAGAAAGTGATCGCCTTGGCGGCGGCGCTGCTGACCGCGCTCTGCGCCTGCGCCGACCCAAATGCTTTTTCCGAAGGAGAGCGGCTGTCGGACAGCGTTAAGAAAAATCAAAATGCCGCCGAGACCTTTAACTACGCCGACGGAGCGTCGGAGCCTCCGACCTCATATAACAACTACGCCAACGCGGTAACGGACTTTTCATTGAAGTTGCTGCGCAGACGCTTAGACGAAACGCCCGGCAAATCCGTGCTGTGCTCGCCTGCAAACACCGCGCTCACGCTGTCGCTGCTGAGCAACGGCGCTTCGGGCGACACAAAAAGCGAGATACTCCTGCAGTTCGGCGGACTGAGCGCCGACGACCTGAACACCTGCGGCTCGTATTTTCAGAGCCGCATGGAAGAGGTGGCGCAGACCGGAAGGGACAAAAAAGCGGAGGACTACGACCCTCTTGACGGTGCTCACGTCAGCCTCCTGCAAAACCTGACGGTCAGTCAAAACTATGATATCTCCGCTTCCTTCCTGCAAAAAAGCGCCGATTTCTATGGCGCTGATGTGATTCGCGTCAGCTTTGATGACGAAAAGCTTGAGCAAAAGCAGCGCAGTTTGCTTTCCGGCTATAACGCGAACGCGTCGGTCAGCGCCGACGCCGGCTCAAGCTTGTACGCTCTGACCGCTTCGAGCCTCACGGACAAATGGCTCGCGAAGCACACGATCGAGGAAGGAGAGTTCAGAGGCAGCGGAAGCACTGAAAAAACAAGCTTTATGGTATCGGACGAAAGCTACCTGAGCACCGACGCGGCTGAGGGAATAGTCGCCTACACTGCGGATAATCCGCTGAAATTTATCGCGGTCGCGCCAAAGAACGGCGTTTCGGTTCAGGATTATATCGACAAGCTCGGCAATGCGGAATTTGACAGATTGCTCAACAGCATGAAGGCAGGTAAAACCGTTCGCGCGGCGATCCCCTGTTTTTCAATCGACGGCGGCTCAAAAGCGTTGTCCCTGCGCTCAGCTCTTGAAGGCTGCGGTCTGCACACCGTGTTTACGGACGACGCTCACTGGAAATACATGAATATCACCGACAGGATAAAGCTTGACGATCTCTATGAGCTGCCTCCCTCCGTCACTGTTTCGGACAGCGGTATACTCGCCGAGGCACAGACGGGCGGCGTGATCAAGCCGAACGGGAACGATAAGCAGGTCACCCTGAACAGCAAAAAAGAGCTGCGCTTTGACAAGCCGTTCGCGTTTTTCTTTATCGACAACGAGTCGAATATCCCCGTTTACGCCGGCGTGTATCAGTAAAACAGCCAGTAACACTTTGCTCCTTTCGCAATAGTATGTAGTGTAAACGAAAGGAGGCAAACGCTATATGAATTTGTTTGGCAACAACAATGGCTGCGGCTGCATAATTCTTCTGATCCTCATTCTGTGCTGCTGCGGCGGCAACAACAACGGCTGTGGCTGCGGCTGCGGCAACAACGACGGCTGCGGATGCTGCGGTTAAGCTGAAACAAGAAGTGAATCAACGACGGACTGCTCTCTCGGGCAGTCCGTTTTTAAATTTCTTAAAAAATCTCTGTACAAATAAGATTTTTTCGTGTATAATATACATATGGCAACACCGCACAATTCAAGGCGCCCGGCTTGCTTGAATCTTATTCCGTCAGCTTGCCCAAAAAATCTCGGCAAGGCGACAGCCTTACCTCAATTTGCGGTATTGCCATATCAAAAATAGCAAAGGAGATTTGAAATATGGGATTGTTTGATAAGAAAATCTGCGATATCTGCGGCGGCAAGGTGGGTATGCTCACCTTCAGCAAGCTCGAGGACGGCAATATCTGCGCAGACTGCAAAAAGAAGCTCTCGCCGTTTTTCAACGAGCGGAAGCATTCCACCGTCGCACAGATCAAGGAGCAGCTTGAATACCGCGAGCAAAACCGTGCTGAGCTCGACAGCTTCAACCCGACCAAAAGCTTTGGCAGCGGCAGCACCAAGGTTTATGTCGATCTGTCTACGGGCAAGTTCGTTGTCAGCAGAAAGCGTGATTTCCGCGAGGAAAACGCGGATCTGATCTCTTTTTCTCAGGTCAGCGACATTCGTCTTGACGTTGATGAAAACCGCAGCGAGGAATACCGCACCAACTCGGAGGGACAGCGCGTATCCTACGATCCTCCGCGCTACCGCTTCGACTACGAATTCAACATTATAATACTTGTGAACTCCCCGTATTTCAGCGAGATCAGGTTTGAGCTGAGCGGCATTCGTCCCGACAGCCGCTACAGCGAAGCTTACCACCGCTATGAAATGGAAGCAAACGAGCTGATAAACACCCTCAGAGGCGGCATGAACAACGGCGCTATGGGATACGCTCAGCCGAACGCGGGCTTTAATCAGGGCTTTGCCGGCGGCGCGGCAATGGGCTACGGTCAGCAGAACATGAATTATCAGCAGCCTCAACAGGGTTTTCAGCAACAGGGCTACCCTCAGCAGAACATGAATTATCAGCAGCCTCAGCAGGGCTTTCAGCAGCAGGGCTATCCTCAGCAGAACATGAATTATCAGCAGCCTCAACAGGGCTTCCAGCAGCAGGGCTACCCTCAACAGAACATAAATTATCAGCAGCCTCAGCAGGGCTTCCAACAGCAGGGCTACCCTCAGCAGAACATGAATTATCAGCAGCCTCAGCAGGGCTTCCAGCAGCAGGGCTATCCTCAGCAGAACATGAATTATCAGCAGCCTCAGCAGGGCTTCCAACAGCAGGATAACGCCGCGTGGACATGTCCCAATTGCGGAACCGCATGTACAACAAAATTCTGCCAAAACTGCGGCACGCCAAAGCAGTAAGTAAAAATAATTGAATAAAGCACAACGGACAGACTCACCGAGCCTGTCCGTTTTTGCGTATTACGGATGACATTTTCCGCAGGGCGAATACCCCTGCGCAATAAGAGATTCTCTGCTTCCCGAATAGTATTCTTTGTTCTTGTCTTTCATTCTGTAAACGGAAGAACAACTCGGATAATGAAACTTATGCGTGTTGGTGTTCAATACATAAGAGGCGTTATTTTGGTTATCGTTGTTTTGGATAGGAACAGCATATTCAACCTTGTTGCTCTGTGATTTAGATTCCGCTTTCTTTTTGCTGCTTTGAGTCTTGGACTCGCTTTTCTTTTTACTGCTTTGTTGAGAGGATTGTTTTGACTGTTTTTTCGTTTCTGTCGGTTTCTCGGTTGGATTCGGCGACTGCGTTTTTGTTTCTTCCAACAGTTCATCAATATCAATGGTTTCTTCCTCTGATTCTGCTGCCGAAACGATTCCCTCATGTGCAAGCGTATCGGATGAAATGCTGTCACAAGCTGTTACAAAAATAAGCCCCATAATTAATGATAACAATAATCCAATTATAATTTTTTTCATCTTTACTGCACCTCAATCAACTGATTATTTGCTTTGTGTATTCACATACTGTAATTATAGGACTATTTGTCCTAAAAGTCAATAGGACAAATAGTCCTATACTATAATTATATCGGTGAAAGATATGAAATTGAGAATCCGGGATCTGCGTGAAGATCACGATTATACACAAAAGCAAATAGCGGAACTGTTGATGTGCGACCAGTCGCTGTATTCCAAATACGAGCGCGGCGAGCGCGAGATCCCGTTGAGCCTTGTGGTGAAATTAGCTGATTTTTACGGCACCTCGGTGGATTATCTGATCGGAAGAAGCAAAAAATAATAAAGAATAAAACAAGCAAAACACACGGTCGGTTCTCTCGGAACCCGACCGTGTGTTTTAATTGAGAATAGTATTAAAGCCAAACGGGAAACAAAAGCTTTTCCCGTGAACTGACGTTTGCTAATAGAAGCGAAACGTTTAGAGCGGCACCCTCGGTCGCACACGCAGGTGCGACCCTACGCAGTTAAGGAAATGATGATTAAGAAAATGTTGTTTCCATTGCCCTCATAACTTCCGATATTTCTATTCTATCTCGCGAAACGCCAACGTTACCAATGCACCCGACGTAAAGTACGCGAACTAAAATACGCGTGGAGAAATCTCCTTCCGCGACGCAGCATTGTTATCTATCAGGGAGATTTCTCGACTATTCGCTGCGCGAATTCGGCTTACGCCGATCGCTCGAAATGACATCTGGAGGTAACGCAGCGACCGATTGAAATGACATATATAGGGAACGTGTTAAAAGCCTACGATGACATTTAGAGGTAACGAGCCGACCGCGCGAAACAGCAGCAGATCAGCGGTTCAACCCGTAGGGGCTTGCATTGCAAGCCCGCTGTGCCGACGTTGTTTTCCTGTCCGAGTGTTGATAAAATTGAAACGTTTAGTGCAGCACCCTCGGCGGACGCGCAATGCGCGCCCCTACGCCGAAGTTTGATGAATTACGGTCAATAGGAATATAATCTAACGCTTGTATACAATTAGAATTAGCTGTCATTTCGACCAAGTGGAGCGAAGCGAAACGCGCGGAGAAATCTCCTTCGGCGACGCAGCATTGTTATCTATCAGGGAGATTTCTCGGCTAAATCACTTCGTGATTTTGCCCTTCGGGCACCGCTCGAAATGACATCTGGAGGTAACGCAGCGACCGTTCGAAATGACATATATGGGAAATGTGCTGACCGCGCGAAACAGCAGCAGATCAGCGGTTCAACCTGTAGGGGCTTGCATTGCAAGCCCGCTGTTCCGACGTTGTTTTATTGTCCGAGTGTTGATATAATCAAAACCTTTAGTGCGGCACCCTCGGCGGACGCGCAATGCGCGCCCCTACACAGTTGAGGTAACGTTGATTGAAAAACGTCGTTTCCATTGCCCTCACAGCTTCCCGTTGTTGAATTCTGTCTTGCGAAACGCCGACGTTACCGATGAATCCGAGGTCAAGTACGCGAGCTGACTGCGGCGGCACGCCAATTGCCCTCGCAGCTTCCCGTTGTTGAATTCTATCTCGCGTAAACGCCGACGTTACCAATGCGACCGACGTTAAGTACGCGAGCTGACTGCGGCGGCACGCCAATTGCCCTCACAGCTTCCGATATCTCTATTCTATCTCGCGTAAACGCCGACGTTACCGGTGGATCCGAGGTCAAGTACGCGAGCTAAAAGACGCGTTTTATGCCTTGTTTTCCGCCGCAAAAGAATTCGGGGACGTATTTTTTTATTGTGGGCAGCATACCGATTCCGTCGGGGGTGTGGGGCGGAAGCTGCCAGAAATCATGGGCGCAGTAGGTGTTGCCCTCGATGATCTCGGGGCCGTCGGGCGTTGTGGCAACATCCCATCCGACATAGCGGATCGCGGCTTTGAGCACCATTTGCACGGCTTCCTTCACAAACGGAATCGTGTAACCCTGCAAATGCACGTGGGTATCGGGGTGCTCCTCGTAAATGATGCCCTTTATGGTGTCGCCCGAATGAGCAGGATAAAGGATCTTGCCCGTTTCGGGATCAACGGGAGTAAACAGGCAGTTGTTGTCGATAATGCTGCCGCCCGTACCCATTTTCTGAACAATATAGAGCACATGCGGCTCGCCCTTGCTGTCGAGCACGGTGATTATCCTCATGCTGTTGACCGCGTTCGGATAGAGCTTAGCGACGTCGGGGTGCTGGGTGATGTTGTCCTCGAGAATGCAAAAATCCTTCTCCTTGAGATACTTGTAGAGATCGTCAAAGTCGGGATAGTCGCTGATTTTTATGCGTTCGCAGCCGTGTCCGCATTCAAGATCCTGCATTTTGCAGAAAATGTATTCGCGCTTGGAGCAAAACTCGCGCACCTCTTCCTTGGTCGCTTTTTGAAGCTGAATAAAGCCTCGGCGCACACAGTCTTTGTAAAGCTCGTTGAACTCGTCCTTGTTCTCGAGAAAATGCGCGTAGTCGTAATCGTTCATAAAGGTGTTGAACTTTTTGCTCACCAAACGGGTAACATAGGTTGCGCGCTGCTTCTTGCTGAGATTATAGAACGCGAAAATCTGGTAATCGTAGTAGCCTGCGCCGTATTTCTTGGCGCAGTAAAGCATATCGAAAAAGATCTTGGCGCTGCTTTTGCCCGAACGCTCGTGGCAGGTTTTCACTGCCGTTTTCATTTTGCCGAGACTGGCATGAGCCAAAATCCTGAAAATATAGTTAGCCATAGAATTCTCCTTGATTAATTTATCACGCTTCGTAGATACGCGGTACGCGCTTGGATATTCCGCAAACGATCTCGTCAACGTTTTTTTCGAGCAGATCCGCCATCCAAAGCACGCTGAGCCTGTCGTCGAGCAGCGCCACGGTGTCGCCGCGTTTTACCTCGCCGATGTCGGTCACGTCCACCATGAACTGATCCATGCAGATTCGACCGATAACGGGCGCTTCCTCGCCGTTTATGCGCACCTTTCCCCTATTGGACAGCGCACGGCTGTAGCCGTCGGCAAAGCCTACGGGAATGGTGGCGATCTTGGTGGGGCGCTTGGTGACAAAGGTGCCGCCGTATCCGACCTCGGTGCCGGTCGGCACCTCCTTGACCATAACTACGTAGGTGTACCAGCTCATGACCTGCCGAAAATCCGCCTTTTCCCACATATCCTCATCTACGGGACATAAGCCAAAGAGGATATCTCCGGCGCGAACCGCGTCAAGCGTGGTTTCGGGACGGAGCAGCACGGCAGGACTGTTTGCAACATGCTTGCAGGGAATGGGGATACCCTCAGCCTCGAGCTTGTTTATCATCGCGAGGTATTTGTCAAACTGCGACTTTGCGCTCACACCGTCGGGCTCGTCCGCGCGTGAAAAATGCGTAAACGCGCCGTCGATCCTCAGATGAGACATTTCGCTGATTTTTTTGATGATCTCCACTGAGCTGTCGTCGGCAGGAAAACCTATGCGGCTCATGCCTGTGTCGAGCTTGATGTGAACCGGCTGAACTATGCCGCTCCACTGTGCGAGCGTGTTGAGCTTTTCGGCGGTATCGTAAGAAAAGATCGCCGGGGTGAGGTTGTACTTCATCAGGTTTTCAAGCTGCAGGTCGCAGGTGTCGCCCAAAAGCAGGATAGGCTCGGTGCAGCCTGCCTTGCGCAGCGAAGCGCCTTCCTCCCATACCGCTACGGCGTAGCGTTCGATCCCGCATTTTTTCAGCGTGGGATAAATGCCCTTTTCACCGTGACCGTAGCCGTCGCCTTTGAGCACCGCCATTATCTCAGCCTCGCCGCCGATGATGGAACGGATACGGTTTATGTTGTGTTCAAGCGCGCTCAGGCTGACAACCGCCTCTGTGCGCTGCGTGAGCTTTCTCAATTCAAGCCCTCTTTTCCCATAATAAAATCTACTAAATAATATAGCACAAAGTTTTGGGTTTGACAACAATTGGCGCAATATTCCATTTTATATACAAAAAAGAACGGCAGACAGCTTTTTTCTTGCGTAAAGCTGTCTGCCGAAATTATTTGATTATGCCGTTTTTAACCGCCGTAGCTTGACCAGCCGTTGTCGTAGATCTGACCCGGCATAACGTCAAGGTCGGGGGTCTTGCCGCTGTCGTCGCCCTTGGTGAAGATCACCTTGGTCGCGCCGCTCGGGATCTTGGCGCTGTAAACGTTGTTGCCCTCGCTCTGCATCGTGTTGCCCGGCCAGCTCATCATCTGGGTGTTTGAATCGCTCCAGAAGTAAGCCTTTACGGGACTCCAGCCGCTGCTGTTGCGGAAGTAAACCTTGGTGGTGTCAGCCTGAGTACCGCCCTGAGTGGGAGTGATCGAGGAGCTGCTGCCGCCCTCAACATTTGTC
Source organism: uncultured Ruminococcus sp. (assembly GCA_902790475.1). Taxonomy (GTDB): domain Bacteria; phylum Bacillota; class Clostridia; order Oscillospirales; family Acutalibacteraceae; genus Ruminococcoides. The sequence goes on from CADASG010000032.1 coordinate 24,832, forward strand.
CAGCTTCCGTTTGAGTACATCTTGCCTGCGTTTACATCAAGGTCGGGGGTCTTGCCGCTGTCGTCGCCCTTGGTAAAGATGACCTTGGTCGCGCCGCTCGGGATCTTGGCGCTGTAGATATTGTTGCCCTCGCTCTGCATCGTGTTGCCCGGCCAGCTCATCATCTGGGTGTTTGAGTCGCTCCAGAAGTAAGCCTTTACGGGGCTCCAGTTGTCGTTGTTCTTGAAGTAAACCTTAGTGGGATCCACCTTGATAGAAGATGAAACGGTGGTAGGCTGTACAACAGCAGTCGTCGCAGGCTGAGTCGCAGGCCTGGTCGTGGGCTGCTGTGTAGCCGCCTGACCGATGGTCTTTCCGCAGCTTCCGGACTTGCTGAACTGACGGCTAAGGTAGTATTGGATCATGGTGGCGTCCTTGATGGAGATATCTCCGTCAACATTAACGTCCGCCGCCTTCATGTTTTTGCCTGTGAGCATTTTCATCCTGGCAACGTGCATCTGGATCTTGGTAGCGTCGCCGATAGTCACGTCGCCGTCGTTGTTGCTGTCGCCGATGAGCACCTGCTCCATCGGAGCTGTAGTGGGCTGAGGAGCTGTGGTGGGCTTTGTTGTGGGCTTTGTTGTGGGCTTTACCGTGGTGGGAGCGGTGGTAGCGACAGGATTGCCGTTGTAGATGACCGCGATACCCATCGAACCGATCTTACCGCTGACAGTGCTGCTTGTAACAGTCCACTGTGTGCCGGAAACCTCGTCGGAGTAGGTGCCGGGCATTACCATGCCGTCGGGATTGGGCATTGAAACGGTCAGGTTCGAGCCCTTTGCCGCAACGATGACCGCGCCTCGGTTACGGGATACCATATAGCAGTTGTTTGCAGTGGTTACCTTATCGGGTGAACCGATCATTGCGTTGTGGAAGTGGTTGACAGCCGCGACCTCCTTGGAGGTAAAGTGGGTGCTGCCCTTTACGCCGGCGCGGATATTCTCCTTATCGGTGGTGCCGGGTCTTGACAGGTAAAGCGACTGAGAATCGGCTCTCGCGCCGACTACAGCGTAAGCGCGGTCGATAAAATTCTGCTGGAGATACTTTGTCCAGCCGCCCTCGCCCTGTTCGGGAGTCTTGTTGGCGAAGGTGTCGTGGCTTTCGCCGAAGTAAACGATCTTGCTTGCGGGAACGCCTAAATCATTCCAGAACTTGCCTGTGGTGGGCTTGACCGCACCGTCGCGGATAGAGCCTGTGATATTGCCGCTATACGGGATATCGGTAACGCCGATGTAGTTGGCGTACTCATTGATGATCTTTTTAGCGTCGCCGCCGGGCTGGTCAAGGATCTCGCCGTAGACATACATGCCCATCGACTGCACCATTTTCCAGTAGTTGTCGCCCTCGGAGGGGAGACCGATATGCTTCGCGGCGTCGAAACGGAAGCCGTCAACGCCGATACCCTTGAGGGTGTTCAGGTAGTTTTTTACCACCTGCTGAACGTAGCTGTTGCTTGTGTTGAGGTCAGCCATGCCGATCTTGCCGTTGATGAGCTCATAACGGGAGGGGTTTGTCCAGTTCTTGATCTCAAACTCGGGGTGCCAGTACTGACCAGCCTGCAGATCGGACTGAACCTTGCCGCGGTCGCCCGTAAGGTGGTTGGACACGATGTCCACGAGCACCTTGATTCCGTACTTGTGAGCCTCGGTGCAAAGTGACTGCAGCTCGGATTTGGTGCCGAGCGGACTTGAATTGATGTAAAAGCCCTTGGGCTGATATAGCCAGTACCACGCGCCCCAGCTGTCGGGCTCCTGCGCGGGAGAGGTCTGGATAGAAGTAAAGCCCGCCTGAGCGATATTTTTCAGCTCAGCCTTGATGTCGGTGTACTTCCAGTCAAAGCAGTGCAGGATGTTGCCGTCCTCGATCTTGCTTGCCAGACCGTATGCGTTCGCTGCCGAATCGGAACCGGCGTTCGCGGAAACACTGCTGTCCGCGGTGCCTGCAAGTGCAGAAAAACTGCCGACTGCGGCACATGTTAAAACCATGCACAGTGCAAGCAAAATGCTTGTTATTTTCCTGTTCAATTTGATCATCTCCTATAAAAAATTCCATATAGAGCGCAAGCGCTCGTCCACAATTTAATAATAACAAATTTATACAATTTATTCAATTTGCTATATGCACAATAAAGACATATTCTTTTTGTACACTATGCCAAAGAAGTATATTTTACTTGTTTTTTTGCATAATAATGCAGCAAAATACTCGTTTAGTTTTTACAAAAATATTCTGTGAAAAACCAACAAAAAATCCGCTTTATTTTCGTTGTTTGTATGACAGTTTTTGGCAGGCAAATAAAAAAACAGCCCCGACCGCAAAAGGTCGAAGCTGTGGCACATAAAACAAATTTATTTCTTTTTGGAATAGATAACCTCTAATCCCTGATTGGGGTGATATGTCCAACTGACCTCGATATTATCAAAAGTCTCGGATTGTCTGCCGTCCAATGCTCTTGTTGATCCCATTTTTTCGCCTAAAGACTTGGGAAGATTTAATTCTTTATTAATGCTATTCTTAATTATATCTGATCTTCTTATATCTTCACCAAGCTCGGAATAACTCATGTCATCTTCGTCTTCATTATATGGATTGGTATCCACTTTCAAATAACTACCATCAGATGCTAATTCTGCCCATTCAGAAGAACAGTACTTATCATATACAGCTTTCAAATTGGGACCGTTTAATTGACAGCCTTTGAACACAAAAAACAATACTATTACAATAACAAACAGTCCAATAAATATCCCTACAATCAGATTTTTATTGGCTCCGCCGCCGTTTGAAACCGTGATCGTAGAATTTGCAGAATATCCGTCCATATTTAACGGTTTGCTTTCTTCCTTTTTCTTACCGCAAGAAGGACAATAATGCTGTGATTCGGGAATCTTTGCCCCGCAATTGGTACAAAGATTATCGTTCATATTTGATATTTCGATACCACAGCTTGGACAAAATCGTTGTGTTGCATCACACTCATTGCCGCATTTTTTGCATACAATCTTTGTTGAAATCTGTCTTATCTGCGAACAGGAAAAGGTGGAACAACCGTTGTGCTGATTCCAACACTCCAAATGGTGAGGTACACCGCAGTTTGGACAGATTTTTAGATTATCCTCTTTGCCGATTACCTTTTGGCAATAAGGACATATTATAATCTCATTGCTTTCCGTTTCTGTTACAGCAACCGCTTCTTCCCCGTTTAGTTCTTTCTTTTGTTTCAAATTCTCACTCATAGTACACGCTCCTTTTCAAAAACAATACAGCTTATTCTCACACATTTGATATCATTGAATAAAATACATGTGTTCGAGAAAAAATATCTGTACAATATTATTATAGCCCGATTACGGGCAATTGTCAATATGCGGCTAATAATTTATACTAAATCTGATAGAACAAATATGGCAAAAAGGTGTTTTCAATGATTTTGTATGATAAATTATGGCGCACCCTTAAAGCAAAAAATATTTCTCAGTATCAATTAATCAAGAAATACCACATCAGCACAGGGCAGCTCGACCGCCTGCGAAAAAACGAAAACGTCAGCACTTATACGCTAAATCATCTGTGCAATATTTTGGACTGTGAACTTTTTGATATTATTGAATACAAAAAAGATAACAGCAGAGAGGACGGATAATGTTCTTCTCTGCTGTTTCTCGTTCACATCAATCTCATTTGTTAATACTTTTGCAACAATTAGCTAAACTGTCATTTTTGCGGTCGCCGTAAGGCGAATTCGCGACAGCGAATAGCCGAGAAATCTCCCTGACAGGAAACCACGGTTCACCTCCGAGGAGATTTCTCCACGCGTTCCGCTTCGCTACACTTGGTCGAAATGACATTTTCGCCAAGTGGATTTCTCCGCGCACACTTGCAACCGAGGCACCCGGTCGAAATGACATTTTGTTTCTTTGATGACAGTTTTATTTCAAAATCAGATTTACGTGGTTTCTCGTTTAGTTCTTCTTTACTTTTTACGCGGTTGATGTATAATAATATAAAAGACAACGGAGGGCTTATATGGATAGCTTATGGTTTGAAAAAACAGGCGGAGAGGTTCGCGCGGAATGTGAGCGGCTGCTGCGGCTGACGGATGATATGCGCGCGCAGGGAGATGTGATCTATCCTCCTGCCGAAAAGGTGCTTGCCGCGCTGAACGCCACGCCGCCTCAAAAGGTCAAAGCCGTGATCATCGGACAGGATCCCTACCACGACGAGGGACAGGCTATGGGACTGGCGTTTTCCGTACCGTCAGGCGTAAAGCTGCCGCCCTCGCTGCGCAACATATTTAAGGAGCTTGAAAGCGACCTCGGCTGCCCGGCGCCGCTGTCGGGCGATCTGACTCCGTGGACAGAACAGGGCGTGCTGCTGCTGAACACTGTGCTGACCGTGGAGGCACACAAAGCGAACTCGCACAAAAAACTGGGCTGGCAGAGCGTTACACGCGCCGTTATCGGGGCGTGCGCAGAGCTTCCGCAGCCCGTGGTATTCATCTGCTGGGGCAGACCTGCGCTGACACTTGCGGAAACGGCGGTCAAACAGGCTGACAGAGAGGACAATTTTATCCTCGCTTCAACTCACCCCTCTCCCCTTTCCGCCAACAACCGAAGATCGGAATTCCCTGCGTTTATCGGCAGCCGTCCGTTCAGCAAAACAAACGCGATCTTGGAGCAAAACAACACTCAGCCCATTGACTGGCGGCTGTGATCTCCGCAGAGTTTTATACTATTCTCTGATAAAAAATTGCCTTAAAGCCTTTTCGGGTTTTGAGCCGGCTTTTTTTGTTCACCTGCCGCAATCGGTTTGATTTGAAACCTAAACGGGAGGAGAAGGGGCTTTCTCTTATGAAATTTTGCTTAAAACTGAAATTGTTTTGCTGTAAATAATAAATAAAAACAATATAACAAATACAATTATTGTTGTTTGAACATAAACAAACCTGTATATTTTTGCATTTTTCCATTGACAGCTTTTCCTAAAAGGTATATAATACCCAACTGTAGGCTTACAGGAATTAACAGACAGCATAATATTCCCTGCTGTTAAACCACACGAATTTTATCTAACACAGTTATTCAAAAAGGAGTAATCAACCAATGAAATCTGCTAAGAAAATCATTTCGCTCATCGCTGTTATGAGCTTACTCGTAACCTCTTTCTGTGCTTTCTCGGTCAGCACTGCTTCCGCAGCTACCACTACCGTAAAGATGCACTCCACCGAAATCAACTACACCGGTCGCGGCTATACCTCCAGAAACGTTTATATTGCGGTAAAGAACCCCGCTTCCAACGCAAAGGTTTATGTACACTATCAGACCTATGAGGGACAGGCATGGAGCGACGCTCAGGCAACCAAAACCAATCTGAAGGCTTCCGACGGTTCCACCATCTGGACAGCTACCTTCGGCAGCTTCTCAACCAAGTACGCTATCAAGTATGTCGGCGGCGGCAAGACTCTTTGGGACAACAACGGCGGCAAGGATTACACCTATCAGAGCATCGGCAACGGCGTTAACGTTAAGGCAGAGCCGTCCTTCTCTTCCTTGTACGGCACCAGCTATAATGTAGTTGCTTGCGTAAGAAACATCGCTTATCAGAAGACCGTTAAGGCTAAATACACCACTGATAACTGGAAGACCACCAAGTACGCTTCTCTCACATTCTCCAACATGAATGACTTTGACAATTCCGAGCGTTGGACCGGTTACATCGAAGGTATCAAGGATTCCAGCAAGTTCAAGTTCGCTATCGTTTACACCGTAAGCGGCAAGACTTACACCGATAACAACTTCGGTCAGTACTACAACGGCGGTTACTATATCCACCGCTAAACAACACACATGCAAACGGGCTGCCGCATCAAGCGACAGCCCTATTTTTATACTATAGTATTATAGTTTGTCATTTGCTTCATCCTCTGCTTTTGCGGAGGATGATTTTTTTCGCCCGGAAATCTTTTGTCCTGCATAAAAACTCAAAAGCAGCAGGATAATGACCGAAAAACCGCCGATCAGCAAAGGCAGCGCCGTGTCGAAGTCTCTTTTTGCAGCTCTGCCGTCAGCGGTCGCCTCCGAGCCGCGTGCATCATTCAGTTCGGAAGCAGAGAGAGTATCTTGGGAATACGAACGGTCAGCGGCGGTTTCATTATCAAATGCTTCCGCCGTTTCTTCGGGATTTTCCGTATTTTGTTCAGGCTGCTTCGGAGCTGCCCTGCGGCTGTATTCGGCGCGGCTGTTTTGCGCTTCGGTGACGGTTACCTTTCCTGCGCGCAGCTCTCCGACGTCAAGAAACCGTCCGAGCTCGTCGGAGCAATCCCTCACCTTCAAGCCGATATCCGCTGTGCCTGCCTCGATCGCCTTGAAGCTCAGCGTAAAAAGCACGTCTCCCCTGCTCGGTGTGTCTCCGTGTTTGGCGCAGTACAAAACGCTGACGGCGCCGCCGTTTGCTTTGTGCTCCGTAACGCAGCCGTTGTCGCCGCTTATGTCTGAAAAGTCCAAAAGCTGCTCATCGTAGTTCAATTCCAGTTTCGCTGCGGCAAGAGGAGCTCCGCTTTTAATCATAACGTCAACGCTGACTGTGCCGTTTATCCCGCATTTTTCGGATGACACGTTCATAGCCACAGCTTCCGCAGCAAAAACAGGCGTTGCGTGCAGCGCCGTAAACAGCACCGCAAGCAACGTCAAAATACACTTTTCAATTATCATATAGGATGGATCTGATTTTCTTTGTCAAGCAATTCGCCGTTTATCCCTGCCTTTTTGTTTCTTCTCTTTTCAAAGAAATCGAGCGCGACCTTCGGGAACTGGGCGTAGGAAAGAACATCCTCCTCCTGCTCTATCCACTCGGCGATCTCAGACCTGAGCTTGTCGAGCTCCGGCTCCAAACGGTCTGCAGGTCTGCCGTGGATAATCTCTCTGTCTCCGCAGATCTTCTTTTGGAACTTGCGGTCTATGGGCATGGGAGTAGTGCCGTATTCGCCTGCGACCATACCCTTGAATTCATTTGTACACATGCTGTAGCGTTCGCCGGTGAGCACGTTGAACACAGCCTGAGTGCCTACGATCTGAGAGGTAGGCGTGACCAGAGGCGGATAACCGGAGTCCTTGCGTACGCGCGGCACTTCCTCAAGCACCTCGTCAAGCTTATCCTCCTTGCCTGCCTGCTTTAACTGCGACAGCAGGTTTGAGAGCATTCCGCCCGGCACCTGATAGATGAGCGCCTTTGCGTCGGTTGCGAGCATTTTGGGGTCGAGCAAGCCGTTTTCGAGATATTTATCGCGCAGAGTCATGAAATATGCGCGAATATCGGCGAGCTGACGGATGTCAAGCCCCGTGTCAAACTCGGTGTCGTGCAGTGCGGCAACCATCGACTCGGTGGGCGCGTGTGAGGTACCCAGCGCCAGAGGGCTGATCGCGGTGTCGATCGCGTCGGCTCCTGCCTCGACCGCTTTGAGCAGGCACATCGAAGCCAGACCCGAGGTGTAGTGGGTGTGGAGCTGCAAGGGCATTTCGGGCAGCGCGGCTTTGATAGCCTTAACTAAGCTCTCCGCACGCGAGGGCGTGAGCAGCGCAGCCATATCCTTGATACAAATGGAATCCGCGCCTGCGTCTGCAATGCGCTTGGCGTACTCCACATAGTACTTGTCGGTAAAGACGGGTCCCGTGGTGTAGCTGATCGCGACCTGAGCGTGACCGCCCTCTTTGTTGGCGGCGGTTATGGCGGTTTTGAGGTTCTTGATATCGTTGAGCGCGTCAAAGATACGGATAATATCGATTCCGTTGGCAATTGAGCGCTGCACCAAATATGTCACACAGTCGTCGGCATAGTGGCGGTAGCCCAGCATATTCTGACCGCGGAACAGCATTTGCAGCTTGGTGTTTTTGCAGTGATCCTTGATCGTGCGCAGACGCTCCCACGGGTCTTCGTTCAAAAAGCGCAGACACGCGTCATAGGTTGCGCCGCCCCAGCATTCCAGCGAATAATAGCCGATCTGATCCATCTTGTCCAAAATAGGCACCATCTCAGCCGTAGTCATTCTGGTGGCGATAAGAGACTGGTGAGCGTCGCGCAGGGCAGTTTCGGTGATCTTGATTTTCTTTGCCATGGTTGTTTACTCCTTCATAAGCCGATTAATTGAGGGTGACCAGCACTTTGCCGGAATCCACTGCCTCGCCCTTTGACACCTCTACGGTGGCAACGGTGCCGTCCTGCGGCGCTTTGACGGGGGTTTCCATCTTCATGGCTTCAATAAACACCAAATCGTCGCCCGATTTGACAGCCTGACCGGCGCTGACAACTACGTTGACGACCGTGCCGGGCATGGGCGCCTTGACAGCCACGCTGCCCTGAGCGCCTGCGGAAGCGGCAGGCTTGGGAGCTGCTGCTGGAGCGGCGGCAGGAGCTGCGGCTGCGGGAGCGGCTGTCTCGCCGAGCTCCTCTACCTGAACGTCATATGCGGTACCGTTGACGGTGATTCTTAAATTTTTCATGATGATTTCCCCTTTATATACAAGTAAGTTTATATTGTTCCGTGTTTTTTTGCTACGGTGGGCACACGCTTGCCCGAAAGCATGTTGAGCGCGTCAAGCAGCGCCCCTCTGAGCTCCTCAACGGTAACTATACCGTCGATATAACCGTTCTGTGCGGCGTTGAATGCGGAAAGGTGTTCGCTTGCAAAGCGGTTCGCCGCCTCCTGCTGCTTTTCAACAGGCACCTTCATGTTCTTGCCATCCATGATGAACGCGGCTGCTTCTACGTTCACGGGTGAAACGACCGCGTCGGGAAGCGCGTAAACCACATCTGCGTTAGCGCCTGTTCCTGCAAGAGCGATATAGGCTGAGCCGATAGTCCTGCCGACGATCACGGCGATCTTCGCCGTAGTAGCCTCGGCATAAGCCGAGGTGAGCTTAGCGGCGGAGCTGAGGCTGTCGAAGCCGTCGCAGTCGGCGAAGGTGATGACAGGGATCGAGAACGCGTCGCAGAAGCGCACGAGCTTTGCCGCCTTTTCTGCGGAGCAGTCGTCGAGCTTTCCTCCGGTGGTGCGTACAACACCCACGACCTGACCGCCGATACGGGCAAGACGGGTGCGCGCGGTTTCGCCGCAGCTGTCGCCGAGTCTGAGCTTGGAGCCTGCGTCGGCAACCTTGCTGACTATGCAGGGGGTGTTTTCACCGTCGGGCTGCAAGTCCTCTGCAATAGGCGCCGGCGTTAAGTTATTGGAGGGCAGATAAAGCAGGAGGTCTCTTGCCTGTGCGACTGCCTGAGCCTTGTCGTCAGCCACCAGTGCGACGTTGCCCTGAGCGGCGTTATATTCTGCGGAAGCGTTTTCGCCCGTCACGTCAAGTGAGAGCTTCGCGTCCTTGGTCATGATAACAAAATCGGCTGAAACCGCGTTGAGCGCGTTTGTACCCAAACAGTTGCCCGTCACCACTGATATCTGCGGAACAACGCCCGAGATTTTGGAAGCGAGCCGCAGCACCTCGCCGCAGCCGCCGAGAAGCTCGGTGCCTTGGTTAAGTCTGCCGCCGACGCTGTCGTAAAAGCCTACAACGGGCGCACCTGTTTTGAGAGCCAGCGCATAGAGCTTTTTCAGCTTAGCGGTCTGCGCCTTGCTGAGCGCTCCGCCGCTGACGTCGCTGTTCTGGGCGAACGCGTAAACGGGCATACCCTCTACGGTTCCGTAGCCTGCGACTGCCTCGGCAAAGCCATCGCCTGACTTGGCGAAGGCGTCAAGCTCGCAAAAGCTGTCCGCGTCAAAAAAAGCGGTAAGCGTTTTATACGCGGCGGTAGAAGCTGTTTCGGCTTTCGCGGCATTGATTTTTTCAATACTCATACCATATTCCTCCAGTAATGCACATTATTCCACATTATAAAATACAGTATTATTATAACAAACTAACGTAAGAATTACAACCACTTTTTGGATTTTTGATAAAAAAGTAACTTCGAGAGTTTATCTAAAAAGAAAAAGGCTCCTTTTGTAAAGGAGATTCCTCCGTTGGAGGAAATGTCGCGCGAGCGACAAAGGTGGTGCCGCCTCTGCAAGAGGCTGTCAGCGCAGCTGACTGAGGATTACTGCGCCGCTTTTTCTTTTACGTCCGCTTTTTCCTAATTGATTCCAACGTTAGGATTCGCGCCAAAGGCTCCTTTAATAAAGGAGCTGTCAGCGCAGCTGACTGAGGATTCCTGCGCCGATTTTTCTGTATCGTCCGCTTT
>CADASG010000033.1 GCA_902790475.1 uncultured Ruminococcus sp.
GAGGTTGATAGGCTGCGTGTGTAAGCATAGTGATATGTTCAGCTTGGCAGTACTAATAGGTCGAGGGCTTGACCACAATTTGCAATTGTCTTTGGTCATGTCAGTATTATTACTTTCCCTTCTTCTCATTTCTTTATTCAGTTTTCAGGGTATTGCAAAGCATCGACAAAGGTCGGTGCTTTTTTGTTTTCTTGTTTTCTTAAATAAAAGTAAAAAAACGCCGCGGCATTTTGATCATGCGTCAAAATGCCGCGGCGAGTTGTTTTGTGATTCTTTATATCTTTGCAGTTTTTACGGAATCGAATTCGTCGGTGATCTCCTTGGAGGGAGCCTTTGTGATAAGTGAAACCACAATGTTGACGATCAGCGCAAGGAAGAAGCCGGGAACCAACGCGTAAAGCTGAGTTGCGTCGGCAGGAGTCTGTCCGCCGATGATGGGCAGGTAGCACCAAACGATGATGGTGAGTGCGCCGGTAGCCATACCTGCGATAGCGCCTGCCAAATTGGAGCGCTTCCAGAACAGTGCCAGAAGTACGACAGGTCCGAATGCAGCGCCGAAGCCTGCCCAGGCATTTTTAACCAGACCCATGATGCTGGATTCGGGATCGAGTGCAATGGCGAACGCCAAAATAGCAACGACTACAACGGCGATCTTGCCGACCCACAGCGCTTTCTTTTCGGTAGCGTCTTTTTGGATAACGCCCTTATACATATCCTCGGAAACCGCGGAAGCGGTGACGAGAAGCTGGCTGTCTGCGGTGGACATGATGGCTGCCAAAATACCACAGAGGAAAACGCCGCCGATGAAAACGAGCAGACCGTTGTTTGAGAAAATCTGCTGTATTAGCTTGATAAACGCTGTTTCGCTGGATGACGTGTCAAGCTGGGGATCAAGGAAGCCTCTGGCGATAACGCCGATGAAGCAGGAAGCAGCCAGTGAGATGATGACCCAGGTGATTGCGATAACACGGGACTTTTTGACCTCGTGCTCGTTTTTGATCGCCATAAAGCGGATGATGATGTGAGGCATACCGAAGTAGCCCAGACCCCATGCAAGGTTGGAGATAACGGAAACAGCCGTAACGCCTGTGCCGTCCTCGTTTTTGACGGGATTCAGATAGTTTGCCGCGTCCTGTACGCCGTGAGCGTGAAGCGAAGCGTCCATTCCGCCGTTGCCGCTGATCAATGCGTAGGCTACGATCGGCACTGCCAAAATAGCAACGAGCATCAGCAAACCCTGGATAAAGTCGGTGGTGCAAACCGCTTTAAAGCCACCCATGAAGGTGTAGACAAGAATAACCAGAGCCGCGATACACAGTCCGATGGTGTAGGCCGTCTGATCGAGCTTGCCGCCGGCGCTGTTGCCGAACAGGGTAGCGAAGAGCTTTGCTCCGGAGCTGAACGCCGAAGCGGTGTATACCGCAAAGAATATCGCGATAATGATCGCCGAAACGATCTTGATGATACCCTTATTGTCGCGGTAACGGTTTTGGAAAAAGGTGGGGATCGTCAGCGCGTTGCCCGATACTATCGTGTACTTTCTCAGGCGCGATGCGACGATATACCAGTTGAGGATGGTGCCGATCAGCAAGCCGACGGCGATCCAGATTTCGCCCGTACCCGCCAGATAAACGGAACCGGGCAGACCCATCAGCAGCCAGCCGCTCATGTCGGACGCCTGCGCCGAAAGCGCCGCTGTCCAGCCGCCGAGGTTTCTTCCGCCAAGGAAGTAGTCTTCGTTGTTTTTGGTTCTCTTTGAGTAGAACACGCCGATTATGATCATCAGCACCATGTAAAACGCAAAGGCAGCCAAAACAATAATATTGTTTGTACTCATGTTTCTCCTCCTTTTTTATACAAACATACAGTGAAATTTTACCACAATAAAGTGATAAAATCAAGAGTTTTTTGCGAAATTTGTTAATAGTGCGAAATACGTGAATAGTGTTTTGCGGTCAGAAATCAGTTGTTGTTTGAGTATTAGTGTTCGTTTAACATACGTTTCCGAGCTTTTGATATTGATTTATGTTTGTACCGAGAACAAAAGGATATCGGTAAATGAAGTTCCGAAACGGCTAAAAATATTAAAAAATCTTCGCAACGGTTGATTTGCGCGGCGGTTTGTAATATAATATATAATGTATATATATGCGCCGACGGAAGCACCCTTACTCTGTCGGCAGGTAAGAGGGATAATATGGATTTTGTAAAAAGAACCTGGGCGGAGATCTCCTTAGACGCTATCGCGCACAACTTTAAAGTGATCAAAAATAAAATCGGCGACCGAGCCAAGCTGTGCTGCGTGGTAAAGGCGGACGGCTACGGTCACGGAGCTGTCGAGCTGACACAGCTTTATGAGCAGCTCGGCGCGGACTGGTTCGCGGTATCAAACATCGACGAGGGCATTGAGCTGCGCGACGCAGGCTGCCGCAAGCCGATCCTGATTTTGGGCTATACGCCCGTCCGCGACGCCGCAAGGCTTGCCGAGCACGATATTTCTCAGGCGGTGTTTTCCGCAGAATACGGAAAAGCTCTGTCGCAGGAGTGCCGAAAAATCGGTTGTACGGTAAAAATTCATATCAAGGCGGATACGGGCATGAGCCGCATCGGTTTTATGTGTCAAGATTTTCCGCGCGATGATGATTCCATAAAAGAAATATACGACACCTGTCAGCTTCCGAATTTAGAGGCTGAGGGCTTGTTTACCCATTTTTGCGTGTCGGACGAAACCGACGAGGGCAGAGAGTTTACAGAACGTCAGTACCGCAACTTTTGCCGCGTAAAGGATTCGCTCGCGGAGCTTGGGCTGAAAATACCCCTGTGCCACTGCTCGAACAGCGGCGCTATCGAGGATTACGCCGACACATACTGCGACATGGTGCGTGCAGGCATCATCCTGTACGGGCTTTCACCGTCGGGCAAGCTCAAGGGCAGGCTCGACCTGATCCCTGCAATGACGCTCAAAACCTCGGTTGCCTATGTCAAGGAGCTGAAAAAGGGCGCTACGGTTTCATACGGACGAACCTTTTCGGCTGATAAGGATATGAAGATCGCCACCGTGCCAATCGGCTACGCAGACGGCTATATCCGCGCCAACGCCAAGGACGGCTATATGCTGATCAACGGACAAAAGGCGAAGATCGTCGGCAGGATATGCATGGATCAGACCATGCTCGACGTGACGGAGCTGGATTATGTGGCGCAGGGCGACGAGGTGATCGTTTTCGGTTCCGGCAGATTTGGCGAGCCGACCGCCGACTCACTGGCTGAAAACACCGGTACCATCAACTATGAGGTGGTGTGTCTGGTGGGTAAGCGCGTACCGCGCGTTTACTTTAAAAACGGAGTGATTACCGAGGTGATGTATAAGCTATGAGAATTCTGGTTGTGGACGGTAACAGCATCGTCAACCGCGCGTTCTACGGAATAAGGCCGCTCACCAACAAGGACGGTCAGTTCACCCACGCGATATACGGCTTTTTGACCATGCTCAAACGGCTTGAAAGGGAAGAAAACCCCGACGCCGTTGCGATAGCCTTTGATTTGAAGGCGCCGACCTTTCGCCATAAGGCTTACTCCGGGTATAAGGCAAACCGTAAGGGTATGCCGCAAGAGCTTGCCTCGCAGATGCCTCCGCTCAAGGAGCTGCTCGGACTGCTGGGCTACCGTCTTGTCACCTGCGAGGGGTATGAAGCGGACGATATTTTAGGCACCTTCGCCTATGCCTGTGAGCACAACGAGCACGAGTGCGTTATAGCCACGGGAGACCGCGACAGCCTGCAGCTGGTGTCGGACAAAACCGCCGTTCACCTCTGCACCAACCGCGACGATATCCTATATACGCCCGAGCTGATCATGGAAACCTACGGCGTAACGCCAAAGGAGCTGATCGAGATCAAGGCGATACAGGGCGACAGCTCCGACAATATCCCGGGCGTGGCAGGCATCGGACCCAAGGGCGCCGGGGATTTGATCCAAAAATACCACAGCGTCGAATATATCTACGATCATATCGACGAGCTTGACATAAAGGACGGCGTGCGCCGCAAGCTGCTTGCCTCAAAGGAAAACGCTCTGCTCAGCCGTATGCTGGGTGAGATAAACTGCAGCGCTCCCGTTGATACCGACGTGACAAAATATGTCGTCGAACCCAAAGACCGCGCGGCGTGTGCGCGTTATATGGCAAAGCTGGAGCTGTTTTCGCTGATTGACAAGTTCGGTTTAGATGAGCTTCCTCCCGAAGAAATGACGGAGGACGACAGCGAAACGCTGAAAATCGAGCGAAATGCAGACGGCAAACTTCTTTTAGAGAAAATAAAATCGGCAGGAAAGGTTTACCTTCATGCTGATATTTCCAATAACGAATTAAAAAGCTTTTCGGCGTGCGTAGACGGCACGGTGTATCTGTGCGATGACGCGAATGCGTTTGACGAGCTGCTGACGGCTCCTGCGGAGAAATACACGCGCGGCAGCAAGCGGCTCTTTGCCTACGCGGACGCGCACGGCTTTGCCGTCAACAGCCTGTGCTTTGACGTGGAGCTGGCGGCGTATTTACTGCAGCCGTCCGAAAAGGACTATTCCGACCGCAATCTCTGCGCAGCTTATGAGATCGCGCTGCCCCGTGCCGAGAGTGCGGAGGACGAGCCCTTTGCCGCGCTTGCGGCATACGACCGACTGTGCGACAAACTCTGGACGGAAATCAAAGCGAACGAACAGGAGCGCCTGCTCACCGAGATCGAGCTCCCCCTTGCCGATGTGCTGGCGAGGATGGAAAACCTCGGCTTCGCTGTGGACGAGCAGGGGATACGCGACTACGGCGCGATGCTTTCTTCGGAGATCGACGCGCTTGAACAGGAGATCTACCGCAGCGCAGGCTGCGAATTCAACATAAATTCACCCAAGCAGCTCGGCAAGGTGCTGTTTGAGGATCTGGGACTGCCTGCCAAAAAGAAAACCAAGAGCGGCTACAGCACGAACGCCGAGGTGCTCGAAGGTCTGAGATACGAACACCCCGTGGTGGATATGGTGCTCAATTACCGCACACTGACTAAGCTAAACTCCACCTACTGCGAGGGCTTGCTAAAGGTCATAGCGCCCGACGGCAGGATCCATTCAAGCTTTAACCAGACCGAAACGCGAACCGGGCGCATAAGCTCCACCGAGCCGAATTTGCAGAATATCCCCGTGCGCACCGAGCTCGGACGCGAAATGCGAAAGTTTTTCTGCGCACGCGAGGGCTGGGTGCTGGTGGACGCCGACTATTCGCAGATCGAACTGCGCGTGCTCGCGCACATAGCGCAGGATGAAAATATGATACAGGCATTCAAAAACGGTGAGGATATCCACGCTTCCACCGCGTCTCAGGTGTTCAATCTGCCGCCCGATATGATCACGCCCTTGATGCGCAGCCGTGCCAAGGCGGTGAATTTCGGCATAGTTTACGGTATCGGCGCGTATTCGCTGGCTAAGGATATCGGAGTCAGCAACAAGGAAGCCAAGCAGTATATCGAAAGCTACCTCGCCCATTATAGCGGCGTTGACGCGTATATGAAGCGCGTTGTTGAGCAGGCGAAAGCGGACGGCTATGTTGAAACCATGTTCGGCCGCCGCCGCTATCTGCCCGAGCTGAGTTCGGGAAAGCACATGCTCCGAGCCTTCGGAGAGCGTGTGGCGAGGAACATGCCCATTCAGGGAACGGCGGCGGATATCATCAAAATCGCCATGATCAGAGTCCAAAACCGCCTGCAGAGCGAAAAATTAAAGGCAAGGCTCATTTTGCAGGTACACGACGAACTGATCGTTGAAGCGCCGCAGGATGAAAGCCTCCGTGTGGCTATGCTGCTTCAGGAGGAAATGGAAAACGCCGTGTCGCTGAGCGTTCCGCTCACTGCAGACGCGGCTATGGGAAAGACGTGGTATGATGCAAAAGGATAACAACATGAAATATATCGCCTTCGTCTGCACGGGCAACACCTGCCGCAGTCCTATGGCGGAGGGGATCTTTAATAAAAAAGCAGAGGAAAAGCAGATAGGCGTCCGCGCCGTAAGCTTCGGACTCGCAGCGGTGCCGGGAATGTCAGCGGCGGATAATGCCGTTGAGGTATGCCGCGAGATCGGAGTGGATATCAGCGGCCACCGCACGCATTTTATCTACGATTTTCAGCTTGACGAGATCGAAAAATTTTATTGCATGTCGTTAGGTCATAAGACGATACTGACCGAAAGCGTAGGCATTCCCGAAGAAAAGGTCGAGATGCTCGGCATTGTGGATCCCTACGGCAGCAGCCGGGAGACCTACCGAATGTGCAGAGACGTAATAGCAGGCTGCGTAGAAGAACTGATATCAAAATATGAAGATTGAAAAAATGACCGCCGATCATCTTGACGGCGTGCTTGAAATAGAAAACGCCTGCTTTTCGCGTCCGTGGTCGCGGCAAAGTCTGGAAAACGAGCTGAAAAGCGAAAATTCGCTCTTTTTTGCAGCCGTGGAGGACGGGCGCGTCATAGGCTACATCGGCATGAACTTCGTGCTCGACGAGGGCTATATGTATAACGTCGCGGTAAGCAGCGGTCACCGAAAAAGGGGAGTAGGCAGCGCTCTGATACGGGCGCTTGTCACCTACTGCCGAAAGAATAACTTTGCCTTTCTCACGCTCGAGGTAAGGGAGAGCAACGCGGCGGCTGTTTCACTGTACAGCAAGTTCGGCTTCGTAAGGGTCGGCGAACGGAAAAACTACTATTCCGACCCCGTTGAGTCCGCCGTGCTGATGACATTGTTTTTTGAGGTGTAAGAATGAATATACTCGCAATTGAATCCTCCTGCGACGAAACCGCCGCGGCGGTAGTCTCGGACGGCAGGATAGTCCGTTCGTCAGTGGTCGCGTCACAGGTGGAAGAGCACAGGCTATACGGCGGCGTAGTGCCTGAGATCGCTTCGAGGCGTCACGCAGAAGCCATAACCCCCGTGACCCGTCAGGCGCTCAGGGAGGCTGACTGCTCACTCTCGGATATCGGCGCGATAGCCGTTACCCACGCGCCCGGACTGATCGGCGCGCTATTGGTCGGTGTGAATTTCGCCAAAGGGCTGTCGCTGAGCACGGGTATCCCTCTGGTGCCGACGCACCACCTGCGCTCCCATATCGCTTCCAACTATATTTCCGGTCAGGAATTAAAACCGCCGTTTCTCTGTCTGGTGGTTTCGGGCGGTCACAGCCATATCGTGATGGTTAAGGACTACACCGAGATGAAGATCATCGGCAAAACCAGAGACGACGCGGCAGGCGAGGCGTTTGACAAGGCGGCTCGCGCCATGGGTATGCCGTACCCGGGCGGCATAGAGCTCGACAAGGTCGCAGAGAGCGGAGACCCCGGAGCCTTTAAGCTTCCGCGCCCCATAGTACACGACGCGCCCTATGATTTCAGCTTTTCGGGGCTTAAAACCGCCGTTATCAACCTGCTTCACAACTCCGCGCAAAAGGGCGAGACGCTCCGCAAAGAGGACGTTTGCGCGTCCTACCGCTACGCGGTGGTTGACTGCCTTGTTACCAACTTCATAAAAGCGGCGGACGATCTGAACGTTGACCGTCTGGTGATCGCGGGCGGCGTATCCGCAAATTCGCTGCTGCGTAAAACGCTGAGCGATGAATGCAGGCGGCGCGGTTGGGAATTCTACATGCCCGACAAAAAGTGGTGCGGCGACAACGCCGCCATGGTCGGCTCGCAGGGCTACTATGAGTATCTGAGCGGAAACACAGCCGATACCGATTTGAACGCCTACGCCACAATGAGCATTGAATAAGGTTTTATATACATATTAATATAGGCAACACCGCACAATTCAAGGCGCACGGCTTGCTTGAATATTGTTCCGTCAGCTTGCCCAAAAAATCTCGGCAAGGCGACAGCCTTACCTCGATTTATTTGTACAACCTGACGAAAAATCTTACTGTGCAATCCGCACACCTGAATTATGCGGTATTGCCTATACACAATTTTACTTCCAAGGAGGAATCATTATGGATGAAAACAACCGCTATGAACCAAACACCGATGAGTTAATGCATCAAAACCCCTATAACGCTAACCAAGGCGCGCAGGGAAACACTCAGCAAACATCAGGCGGACAGGGCAATTGGCAGCCCTATCAGCAGACAGGCTACGGTCAGCAGAACCGTCAGCAGGGCTACGGTCAGCCTTATCAGCAGCCCTATCAGCAGGGTTATTCTCAGCAGCCCTATCCCAACAGCTACAACAACATGCCTGCGGAAACTCCGGAGGAAAAAACCGTGAAGAATCAGGGCATAGCGTCACTGGTGCTCGCAATTGTTTCGCTTTGCTGCTGCGGCATTCTCACAGCTATCCCGGGTCTGATCCTCGGTATCATTTCCTACCGCAAAAAGAAAGAAAACAACGGTGCTGCGCTCGCAGGCATCGTTATCAGCGGAATCGCGATTTTCCTCGGAATAATAGCTACGATCGTCGTTATCATATCTATCGCTTCCAATCCCGACTCATTCAGAAGCTACGGCGAAATATACGTGCGGTAACCGCTGACGCACAGAAAGGAAAGAAAAATGTCAAATCCTGTAGTCACCTTTGAAATGGAAAACGGCAAAACCATGAAAGCGGAGCTTTATCCCGAAATCGCTCCAAACACAGTCAACAACTTTATCAGCCTTGTTTCAAACGGCTTTTACGACGGGCTCAGCTTCCACCGCGTGATCTACGGCTTCATGATCCAGGGAGGCTGTCCCGACGGAACAGGCATGGGCGGCCCCGGCTATCACATCAAGGGAGAGTTTACGGCAAACGGCTTCCAAAATGATTTGAAGCATACAGAGGGCGTGCTCAGCATGGCGCGTTCCATGATGAACGACTCGGCAGGTTCGCAGTTCTTCATCATGCACAAGACCTCGCCGCACCTCGACGGTCAGTACGCGGCGTTCGGAAAAATCATCGAGGGCATGGAAACGGTGAACGAGATCGCCGGCTGCGACACCGACTTTTCGGATAAGCCCCTTGACCCTCAGATCATGAAACGCGTGACCGTCGAAACCTTCGGCACAGATTATCCGGAGCCCGAAAAGGCGTAAGCTTCAAAAAATATAAATGCAAATAATTTAAGGATCATAATTTTGTTTCCTTAACTATGTAGGGGCGCACCTGCGTGTGAGCCCGAGAACGCCGAAGCAACCGTTTCTTTCCTATCGACAAACAAACGGAAACAAACATGGCACAGAGATAAATTGCGCGGCGCATGCATTTGCTGTGCAATGAATCGCCGCAAGCGACATTTGAAATATACGCATACACTTCCCGCGAAACTCTGACGTTACCAGATTATCCGAGGTCAAGTACGCGAGCAAAAAAACGCGAACTGACAACGGCGGCGCACCGATCACACACAGCTTCCGGCAGAAGTATTATTTCCCGCGAAACGCGGACGTGACCGAACATCCAAACGTCAAGTACGCGAACTGACAACGGCGGCACGCCGTATACTATTTATAATATATATAATTGGGCGCGTTCAAGCGCCGGAAAGGACAAGCATATGAACGTATTACTGGCAGGCGGTGCAGGCTACATCGGCAGCCACACCTGCGTTGAACTGATCGAGGCAGGACACACGGTCGTTATCGCCGACAATTACTCCAACTCCTGTCCCGAAGCGGTCAAGCGAGTTGAGGAGATAACGGGAGCGAAGATCCCTCTTTATGAGGCTGACGTCTGCGACCCCGAGGCGGTAGACAAGATCTTTGCCGAAAACAAAATCGACGCGGTTATCCACTTCGCAGGACTCAAGGCGGTGGGCGAGAGCTGCGCAAAGCCCGTGATGTACTACCGCAACAACATCGACTCCACACTCACGCTGCTTGAGGCAATGCAGCGCTACGGCGTAAACAACTTCATTTTCAGCTCCTCGGCAACTGTTTACGGCACGCCCACACAGGTACCTCTGGTCGAAACCATGCCCACAGGTCACCCCACCAACCCCTACGGCTGGACAAAGCTGATGATGGAGCAGATACTCACCGATACCGCAGCAGCTGACCCCGAGATGTCGATCGTTATCCTGCGCTACTTCAATCCCATCGGCGCGCACGAGAGCGGCAGGATAGGCGAAGACCCCAACGGTATCCCCAACAACCTCATGCCCTTTATCACCCAGGTCGCTGCAGGCAGACTGCCTGAGCTGGGAGTGTTCGGCGACGATTACCCCACCCACGACGGCACGGGCGTCCGCGACTACATCCATGTGGTCGATCTTGCCAAGGGACACGTAAAGGCGATAGACTATTCGGGCAAGCACAAGGGCGTTGAGATCGTCAACCTCGGCACCGGTACCGGCTACAGCGTGCTCGACATCGTAAAGGCGTTTGAAAAGGTCAACAACATCGAGATCCCCTACACCATCAAGCCCCGTCGCCCGGGCGATATCGCCGAGTGCTTTGCCGACGCGGGCAAAGCGGCTGAAATACTGGGCTGGAAAGCCGAAAAAACACTGGAAGATATGTGCTATGACTCATGGAATTGGCAGTCGCACAATATAAACGGTTACAAATAAGACTACATATTGTAACTTATACACAATACAAACCCTAAGATTTTGTCACTTTGAACAAATTATAGAATTAAAGTAAAAAAACGCTTTCCAATTTATAATTTTTATTGACTTTTGGGGAGGACTTGTATTATAATAGTAATGCTTATAGAAGCATTATCAAATAAGGAGGAAAAGAAGAAATGTTCAAAAAAGCACTAAGCATTATGCTTGCGGTAATGCTGGTATTTTCCGCGTTCAGTATGGCTACTTTGGCCGTAGGCGCAGAAGAGATCAATGCCGCTGCTGATGCGAAAACAGAAGTAGAACCTGTAGGCGCAGACGATACACTTACAGTTAAAGCTACTTCTAACCTGTTCCCCGAGAAGACTTACACCTTCACACAGGAAGAGCTTGCTGCTAATGACAACAAAGTAACCGTTACTTATTTCATTAACAGTGCAAAGGATCTGCTCAACTGCCAGTGGGTTGTAAGATACGACGGAGACAAGCTTGCGGCTAACGAAGCTGACAACGTGACCACAAACGATGATGACGAGACAATCAGCACCGTAATGCCCAGAGCAACCGACGCAGTCATCAACTTTGATCCCAGTGATCTGACAAATGCGATCAGAGGCAACTGCACAAAGCTTGGCCTGTATAAGCTCTCCAAGAAGGGCGAGCAGGTTGGTTTTGTGTCTGTAACCTTCCAGGCGAAGGGAACAGGCGAAGCGACTGTTGATCTCGACGTAGAAGAGATGCGTGTTTCCACACTTCAGCCCGGAAAGACACAGACTCAGGATGAAGACGAAGAGCAGTTGGTTGACGGTCACGAGCTTAACAGCGACGTAACTTTCGACTACTCTACCGTAACATCCGTATACGGCGGCAACTATGACGCTTCCTACACCAATCCCGCAGAGGAGCCCACACCGGCTACCGAGGTTACCACAGAGGCTGTAGAGCCCACCACAGAGGCTGCTGAGCCCACAACAGAGGCTGCTGAGCCTACCACAGAGGCTGTAGAGCCTACCACAGAGGCTGTAGAACCCACAACTGAGGTTACAGATACAGAGCCTGCTGCTCCTGCTACCGACCCTGTTTCCGAAGGAGACCTCACTGTAAACGTTACCTCTAACCTCTTCGGAAAGCACACCAAGACTTATAACGCTTCTACAAAGCAGGTTACCGTAGTATACGAGCTTAACTGCCCCGGCTACGCAATCGTAAACAGCGACGTAGAGTTTACTTATGATCCCGAGGTTCTTAAGTATGCCGACAGCAATACAGACGACGGCATTTGCCCCGTTGCAGGCAGCCAGTTTGTATGCACAACTCCCAAGACTCCTCTCTTCGGACAGGAAGGTCTTGTAACAGGTAACTTCTCCAACATCATGAACCAGATCAAGGCTTATGGTGCAAACGGAGAACCCACCACCTTCTTCACTGTTGTATTTGATGTTCTGAAAGGCAATGCCGGTGACACCGAGTGCAACCTCTACTTCAAGAACTTCAGAATCGTTCCCGAGGACAAGCTCCCCGAGACTGACTCCGAGTATGTAATCAGAAAGGGCGTTGTAGAGCCCGGCGTTGACCTCACAAAGCTCAACCTCAATGATTACTCCTTCGCAGACGAGGCTGTGGAGCCCACAACCGTTCCTGCTACCGAGCCCACTACCGAGCCTCCCGTAGAGGATAAGGTTTACAGCATCGCAGGTAACAACGCAGACATCTTCGGCGCAGAATGGGATGCTTCCAACACAGCTACCGACATGACCAAGGGCGATGACGGTCTTTACACCATCACCTTCCCGGATGTACAGCCTTCCGATAAGGTTGTAGAGTTCAAGGTAGTTACAAACCACAGCTGGGATGAGTCCTACGGCGACGAGACCGGCGCTAACGTTCAGTTTATCGTAAAGAAACCCTGCAACGTAACAGTTACCTTCGACGAGGAAACCAAGAAGATCAATGTATTCGCTGATGTAGATGATGGCATTGAATATCCCATCAATCCTACCGTTGAGGTAGTTCGCGCAGTTGGTAACGGTCAGGATAACTGGCTCAACGATGTAAACTGGGATCCCGACGACGACATCAATAAGATGCAGCAGGTAGCTCCCGGCGTATATCAGATCGTATTCGACGATATCGACGAGGATCTTAACTATCAGATCAAGTTCGCTGTAAACGGCGGCTGGTCCTTCAACTTCGGTGCTCCCGAGGATGGCTTCGTAGCTCCCAACGGTGAAGCATTCGACGCTTCGTTCAACGGCAAGAACATCTATGTTCACGTTGACAATGACGGCTCCAAGGTTATCGCAGTTCTCGACCTGAGCAACTTCGACTATTCCACTAAGCTGGGCGCTAAGGCAACTATCACAGTTGTAGCTCCCGCAGAAGAGCCTACAACAGCTCCCGAAGAGCCCACCACAGCTCCCGTAGAGCCCACCACAGCTCCCGAAGAGCCCACCACAGCTCCCGAAGAGCCCACCACAGCTCCCGAAGAGCCCACCACAGCTCCCGAAGAGCCCACCACAGCTCCTGAAGAGCCCACCACAGCTCCCGAAGAGCCCACAACAGCTCCCGAAGAGCCCACAACAGCTCCCGAAGAGCCCAGCACAGCTCCCGAAGAGCCCACAACAGCTCCCGAAGAGCCCACAACAGCTCCCGAAGAGCCTACCACAGCTCCCGAAGAGCCCACTACCGATGCTCCCGTGCTTCACGTAGATACAACCTCTAACTACTTTGAGGCTAAGGATCTCGGCGACAAGGCTATCGGCGAAGAGTTCGTAGTTTCCTATGACTTCGAGCAGCCCGACGAGTTCAAGCTCGTTTCCGGACAGTGGAGATTTGAGTATGACGGCGACAAGGTTGAGCTTGTCAACGCTTCCATGCCCAACATCACTTCCGGCATGATCAACACTGAGATCGATCCCGAGACCGGCAAGACCGTAACCTACGGTAACTTCTCCGATCTCAACGGATATGACTTCTCCACCGCTAAGGAGTTTGTAAACGCTAAGTTTAAGGCTATCGCAGGCGGCGAAGAGACAATCAAGTTCGTAGTAGTAGACCTTCTCAACGAAGAGTGGGCAATCGTTAAGGATGAAGTTATCCAGGAGAAGCCCGAGCCCGAGCCTACTACAGTTCCCGCAGAGCCCACCACTGAGCCCGTAGTGCCCACCACTGTGCCTGTAGTTATCGGCGACAACTTCACTCTCGCTGCTCAGAACGTAACTGCTGACCTCAAGGCAGGCGACCTCGTTAAGGTTCCCGTAAACATCGTGAACAATCCCGAGGACGGCTATGAGTACGGCTATGTAACAGTAGATTGGAACAAGGACGCTCTTGAGCTCACATCTATCGAGTACAACGATGCTCTTGCTCCTGCTCAGGGTTCCGCAGCTCCCATCAACAACAGCGGTACCTACAAGGTATCCTTCGGTGATCAGACTCATCTCGAAACCTTCAAGGGCGACGGCGAGGCGTTCAAGTTCGTATTCAAGATCACAGACGCTGCAGCTGCTGTTAAGTACGATGTAATTCTCAGCGCTCCCGAAGTATATGACTTCGATATCAATGAGATCGAGGCTGATACAATCAACGGTTCCGTTACATTTGTTGAACCTACAGAGCCCACCACTGAGGCTGTAGAGCCCACAACAGCTCCCGAAGAGCCCACAACAGCTCCTGAAGAGCCCACAACAGCTCCTGAAGAGCCCACAACAGCTCCTGAAGAGCCCACAACAGCTCCCGAAGAGCCCACAACAGCTCCCGAAGAGCCCACCACAGCTCCCGAAGAGCCCACCACAGCTCCCGAAGAGCCTACCACAGCTCCCGAAGAGCCCACAACAGCTCCCGAAGAGCCTACCACAGCTCCCGAAGAGCCCACAACAGCTCCCGAAGAGACCACAACTGATGTTGTAGAGACCACAACTGATGTTGTAGAGACCACAACTGATGTTGTAGAGCCCACATCTGATGTTGTTGTAGAGCCCACTTCCTCTACAGACGCTACATCCGAGACTAAGGGTGGCAAGTCAACATCCGATCAGGCTACCGGCGATTCCACTATCGATTCCGGCAGCGGAAAGATTGATTCCGGCACTAACGGTGCAGTACAGACAGGTAATGCTTCTATGGCAGTCATTATCCTCTTAGTACTTGTATCTGCTACCGGCGCAATTTACTTTGCTCGCAAGAGAGTAAAATAATTTGCAGTGCTAAACTGATATAAAAAAAATAAATAAGTTTTTCACCCTCTGCTTTTGCGGAGGGTGTTTTTTTCATTAGTAAGGTCAACTCAATTAAAATGATTACAAAATTTTCATTAACTATTCACACGGATTTCGTTGAAATCTTTACTCATATCAGTTATAATAAATATATATATTTTACTTAGAGGAAAAGTTGTTATGAAAAAGATTATCGGAATTTTTTCAGCTGCGTGCATTTTACTTCAAATCATCGGTCTTTCGGTATCCGCCGTCTCAGCCGAGGATGAACTGACTATCAACAAAAAGGCAAAGGCTACGGCTGGCGACAAAATAAAATACACTCTTTATCTTGCCGACACCGAGGAAGAGATAGAGGGCTTTGAAATGCAATTGCATTTTGACAAGGATATTCTAAAGCCCGTAGAGGACGCCTTCAAATTCCCCAACATCAACGGAGTAGTTGAAAATGAGGTTGACGGAGATATTTATATCAACTGGACGAATATTTCAAATAAGCTCAGCTTTTCCGATAAAAAGGTCTTTTTAAGTCTTGAGTTTAACGTAATATCCGGCGGAAGCACGGATATCACATATTTCATAAAGGAAATGTACGGCAGCAACATGTCCTATCTCAAAAAATTCACCTGGACATATGATTTGGCGGTAAACGACGAGGATCAAATCACGGGCGAGGCGCCGCTGCTTACCGATATCAAGCACGTTAAGGCTAATAACCTCCAGGGCGCATATATCAATTATGAGGACGGCAAGGGCGAGGAAAACGGCGGCGACGGCGAACGTAAGGTCGTGACCGACCCCGACAGCGACCTTTTGCAGCAGCGTGATTTAGAACAGCAGAACATGGCAGGTCAGACCGCGACTGTCAGCCGCATAATCTCCGATATTCAGGACGTCACCCGTGTAAAGGAGAAGGACGGCGAAGGCGGCGGCGGTTTACCCATGGGCGTGATAATCGGCGTGGTAGTCGTACTTTTTGCAGCCCTTATTATTATAGCCATCCCGTTATCTAAAAGAAACAAGAAGTGATCAGGAGTTTTAGAGCTTCATTTTAGTTAAAATTTGTAATTTTTTCTATTAAAATGTTATCTTTACCACTTGATTTTTTAAAACAGTTATATTATAATTAGTTATAACCGTTAATTCGGAAATATAATGGAGGAAATAGAATATGAAAAAGAAAGTATTAAGCGTACTTTTAGCCGGCGCACTTGCAGCATCCGTTATGGCTACGACTGCTATTACTGCCGGCGCTGTAAAAACAGAGCACAGCAAATATGTTCCCGGCTCCGATGTACCTACTTATAAGTATTACTTCGCAATGCCCGGTTCATGGCTTAACGATTCCACCAAGGACAACAACGACGCAGCAGGCTGCTATTGGTGGGACGCAACTGACTCTCCCGGAGATCGTTTTGACAACGGCTGGCCCGGATATGAGTGCGACAAGGAAACAGGCGAGGCAGAAGTGCCCAACCTCTTCAGCATTCGGGCTCCCCAGGACGCTACTACCATTCTCTGGAACAACTACCTCGACGGCGGTATGGATAAGTCCCAGCCCGTATTTGACGACGCTAAGCAGGTAGGCAACAAGAACGCTGAGAACTATACATGGGGCGATGCTCCCACATATTCCGACGCTTTCTGGACATTTGTTTATAAGACCGCTGCAGATCAGTTAGGTCTTGACATTGCCGAGGAAGATATCGAGAGCAGCATTGAAGATATCAACGAAGCAGCAATGGACGATCCCGAAGCTGTTGACTTCTCCAAGGTATTCGGCGCTAAGTACGGCAAGAACTTCTATGTTGACGAAGAGATCAACGAAGGTCTCGCTATGAGATTTGAAAACATGGTTTATGTTGTAGACCTCGAGAAGGTAACAATTGATAAGACCATAGTTGCCGAAGGCAAGCTGCAGTTCGGCGGTGAGTTCTACTTCTACTACGGCAACGGCGAATACGGCATGTGGCCCACCAAGGAGCTCGCTAAGGAGCACGAGGGTGCAGACTATTTCGAGCAGGATGCAGACGGCAACTATACAAAGGCAAACAAGTACGGCGTTGTACTGAACGAGGACGGTCAGGTCGTTATCGGCAACTTCACAGGTCCCTACTGGGCTGAGAAAAAGGTCGATATTCCTACTCCCGACGAAGTTCCCACAACCGCTCCTGCCAATACACCTACAAACGGTGAAAGCTCAACAACCGGTAATGACTCAAGCGTTCCCGCTCCCAGCAGTGATGACGCTCAGTCTTCCACAAATGCAGCAGGTTCTTCAACTGACGATTCCGCTAACGGCGGCGACAGCTCCGACGGCGGCAAGATCGATACCACAGGTAACGACGCTGTTCAGACAGGCGCAACTTCCTTTGCTATCGTGATCCTCGCTATCGCTCTCGGCGGCGTAGGCGTAGCTTACTTCAGAAAGAGAATCGAAGGCTAATCCTGATTCTTAAATAAGCGATTAAGGCACCCGTCAGGGTGCCTTTTTTGTATACTTGATTTTTCGGCGGTTTTGAGGTATAATATTATAAATACACTCAAATCGGATATAAACAAAACCATAATGAGAGGTTCATAATGTTGCGAAGAACGGCTTTTGCCATTGTTTTCATATTACTTCTCAATTTAATATTATGCGCTAATGTCTTTGCCGAGGAAATAACCACGGAACAAACCGGGCTGCCGCCGGAAGCGACTGTTAAATCATCCGAACAGGCGACAGACGGGACTGCCAAAGTCGGCGACACTCAGCCTACCACCTATGTTAAGCGTTTGAAGTATCCCTCGCTTTCCGTCAGCGCCATTTCCAACTTTTTCGGAAAGGCTGAGGCGGATTATAACCAGTACACAAAAGAGGTCAGCGTGGCTTATTATTTGAGATCCTCCCAGGGCGTTGCGACAACGCAGTGGAGCCTTTCCTACGACCCTTCCGTACTAAAACTCAACACAAAAAAGAATACCGCTCTCACCGTTTGCCCCAACATGGGCGAGCAGGGTATAATAAATTTCGATCAAAAAAAAGGCAAAGTCACCTATAACGCTACGGATATAAGATTGTTCAACTTTGAAATAGACGGAATGCCGTTTGTTCGTTTGGTCTTTGATGTAGCGGATATCCCCGAGGGTGCGCCGCAGATCACTAAGATCGACCTTACCATCGACACGCTTGTTGTCGCCGACCATAAAAAGGAAACTGAGATCGTCAGGAATTTCAAGACTGCGGATCTGTCAAAGCTCGGCGTTAAAATCAGCAACAGCACTGTGCTTACGGAGTCCAATTATCAGGAGCCCACCACAGTCCCCCCGACGACCGCGGCTTCTTCACCCACTCCCGACCAGCTCAGCTCAACTGTAGACGAGAAAATTTCCGAAACCACCGTATCATCCGAAAAACAGAGTCCCTCAAAGCAGGCTCAGCCGACCTCTGTCGGCAAAGGCAAAAGCTCAAAGCCCGAAGCGAACGCGGAGCCGACCCCTGTTCACAGAGGAAACATTTGGCAGGCGGCGATCCTGCTTATTGTTATGACATGCGGAATGGCGGCGCTGATGCTCGCGCGTAAACACCTTATGCTCAAGCTCATGCTAAAGGATTAATAGCGAAAAAATTAGGCTCTCTGTCAATAGTTGGGGTAAACCCGAATAAAACAGAATAAGAAATTAAGACAAGCGATGGCTGAAAAGCTGTCGCTTGTTTGCGTGTTAAGAG
>CADASG010000034.1 GCA_902790475.1 uncultured Ruminococcus sp.
TCGGCTTCCATTATACCGCCAAAGACTTACCTATGTGCTGAACCTCCACTTACCGATGTGCTGACACTCCCGACTTACCTATGTGCTGAACCCGGACAACAGTGTTCAAAAATATGCAGGCTGCAAATAAGCAAAAACTAATATGTTTTCTTTTGAATGCTTCATTTACTTGTCCTTATCTTATTCTGTTGGTAAATATAAAATAAAGGGTTTCGATTTATTGCATCGGCAGAGTTTACTGCTCTGTCGGTGCGGAAGCCGGCAGTACGACATCAACGGCTTGCGTACGCAAAAGGGCAGCACCACCTATTACTACGATACCGATAACAACCTGATCGCCATGGTAAAGGGTAATGATACGCTGCATTTCTACTATGACAGCAGCAACAGCCCTATTGCGTTTACCCGTAATAACACCATGTATTACTACGTCAAGAACATTCAGGGTGATATCATCAAGATCGTCAACGAAGATGGCAGCTTGGCGTACACCTACGACTATGACGCGTGGAGAGCGTTACTTTCCATAAAAGACAATCTATGTGATTGTTTATGCTAAGAGGTAATATCGATGATTGCACGTAAGAATATAATAATTTTTTCTATCATTTTTTCATTTGTGTTATTGATACTAATCTTTCCATACAATAAAGATTTGCCACAACATTTCATAACTGAAGTGAATCAAGCTATGAAACTATCTATTCCTTATAATGACATAATCTGTTTTGAAATGAGTAGTGGGTTTCACGGCGATGGAGACACAATACTGATACTAAGATTAACTGATCAAACTAATAAGTGCTTTCAGAATAATTTGGATAATAAATGGATAAAGTTAAATCGCAAAAGTGAAATATACAACTACTTATGGGACTCGGAAACCAGACCCGGAACAAAAGCAGTTGGAGGCATGTTAAACGAGAAATTATCGCCTGAGTCTGACACAGTGTTCATTCTTCTTGACTATACAACTATGAAAATAAATGAACACATAGATTTCAGTGATATTACTGATTTTTATTTTGTTAGTTATTCATATGAAAAAGGAGCAATTTATATTCAAAAGACAAATCTTTAAATCAATTATAATATTAGTGATAGCCTCTGTTGTTATGAGTTCGTGTTATTTTTATAATATGGATGACTTACCCGAAGGAGATTTGATATATTCATCTACTTCTCCATCAAAAAACTATCGAATTGATGCATTTCGGTGCAGCGGAAATGCAACTACTGATTTTTCAATTAGGTGTTCCGTTTATAATTTGGAAACAAAAAAACAACGCAATATTTATTGGGCTTATCATCAAGAAGATGTCGATATTAAATGGATAAGCGAAAGTGATGTAAATATTAACGGTATGGTTTTAAATGTACTTACAGATTCATATGACTGGAGAAGATAGATATTCATCTTTAGCAAAACAATATGAATCATAAAACACAAGCAAATTTCATCGGTACTGCCGGTGCAGAAGCCGGTAGTACGACATCAACGGCTTGCGTACACAAAAGGGCAATACCAACTATTACTACGATACCGCTAACAACCTGATTGCCCTGGTTAAGGGTAATAATACGCTTCACTTCTACTATGACAGCAGCAACAGCCCTATTGCGTTTACCAGTAATAACACCATGTATTACCAGTCTATTGTGTTAGGTAGGGAAATATGAAAAAAATAATTACAATTATTATCATGGCAGTGGTTCTGCTTTTTAGTATCTTCTGGTTGGCTCAGTCTGATAATAGCTTGGTTAATTCTTTATTTCAAAAGAAAGAGTACACTGAGATCCCGGAAAACTCCCCAAAAGATAAAGATTCCGAAACGGTTTGGAATAGTGACGACGGAAAAATACAGTTGGTAATTGACGGTACGGATGGAATCAACAGCCGAGGATTATTTAACGGTTCGTTTCAAATGAACGGAAAAGAGTATCCGTTGTATGTCTTTATTGAGTATGATGAAAAGTTTGAAGGAGCTGCTTGGTGCATAGATTCTTTTTCAATAAAAAAGGATAACGATTACGAGATGTTGTTTGACGCATTTCATACGGTAAATGAAAAAAACAATACGCTTGAATTTGAAATTGTTTCTGAGAGCAACTATAAAGAATTGTATCAAAAAGGTGAGAAAGTGATATTTGCATTGCAATAATAGCGAAATGTTGTGAAGATTATAAAGAGGATAATAAAGTGATCAAACAAATAAAAATCATTCTATATGTCTGTGTTGCTCTACCTATCATCATTTTCTGTTCCACTTGTACAGAACCCCAATCAGAGGAAGAAGTAATAACGTGGAACGAAAAAGCGAGCAGATTTGTAGATTATACAATCACTTCAAACAGAGTGAAATTTACATATACTTTTGTCTGCTATAACAATAGTAACGATAATTATGAAATAGCCGTATCGGCAAAGTTTAAACACTCTGAGTTGGAAAATTGGATTGAAGATGAAGGCTTATTTATAGGAGAGGATGATGATGGATTAATAAAATATGAAGAAATCAAGGCAAATTCAGAAGGAGAAATAACAGTTTGTTTTGAAGGAGAATACTTAGGTGGCAATGTAAATAAAAACTTATCTTTTCCTGAAGAAATAATGATTGTATTAAAGTAGTGTAAAGGATAAAAACACATAACATTGATAGCAGCTGTCAGCTCTGAGCTTTGTTAGTGAAATCAATTATACCTATTACACAACATGGAAGGATAAGCTGTTATCAAATGACGGGCAACCTGATCGCTTTGGTAAAGGGTAATAATACACTGCACTTTTACTATGACAGCAGCAACAGCCCTATCGCGTTTACACGCAACAACACCATGTATCACTACGTCAAGAACATTCAGGGTGATATCATCAAGATCGTCAACGAAGACGGCAGCTTGGCGTACACCTACGACTATGACGCTTGGGGAGCTTTGCTTTCCATCAAGACAATCAAGGTAATACGATATCCGGAAACAGCCTCGCCGAAATTAGGGGCTGACCCAAAACTCTTTTGAGTTTTGAGTTGTGTTTTATCACAAACGGCAAGGAGGATAGCTTTGTTCTCCTTGCCGTTTAGTAATACTAATACTATTCTCTAATAAAATCCTTTAACATCTGTCGTGTAAAATTACGCATAACTGCGTTGTCGCCCCCGGAATCCGTCAGGATTCCTGCGTCCTCCGCCTTGTTCTGCGGAATTTTCCATCGACATCTGTTTTTAAGTCTTTTATCAAAGAATAGTATTATTTGCAGCCGACATGAGAGTTGTTTGTCGGCGGGGTGCGTCAGTTCTTCTTTAAGTATACCGGAAAATGCGCATTTTTTACCATTTTATTGATTTTCACTGTTAGTTGTATTATTATGATTATTACATAGAAACGATACGGAAGTAATGGATATGATAATTGCGATCATAGATGATGAAATAGACTTTGCCGAAATGCTGCGTTCATATGTTTTGAAATTATTTTCCGATAAGCATAGCTGCGCTGAGGTTATAGTTACGGATGATTCGGGATTTTTACTGCATAACGGAAATAAATTTGACGTGATTCTGCTCGACATTGAAATGCCCGGCTGCTCGGGGCTCGATCTCGCTTCTAAGCTTAACGAAAAAAAGAGCAGCGGCGAAAAGCCGTATATTATTTTCGTTACAAACCGCGACGGGCTTGTGTTTGACGCCTTGAAGCAGCAGCCGTATTCCTTTGTCCGCAAGTCGCACTTGGATGATTTGAAACCGTGTTTTGACCGGCTGATCACGCTTTGTGAACGCGACACCTATTATCCGATAAAATCAGGTCGCGATATTGAACGTGTAGCTTTGAAGGATATTTTCTATCTTGAAAAGCAGAAAAACTATGTGATTTACCACACGGCGCACGGGATGATTTCCGAACGGACGACTCTTGATAAAAAAAACGATTTGCTGAATAATGGCTTTTTGCGCACACATATAGGCTATATGGTCAATACTCGTTACATAGAAAAGATCCGGACAAGAGATATCATCCTGTCTGACGGTACGATGATCCCGATGAGCCGTAAATACAGTGAAGCGGTCAGGCGAGGTTTTTTTGAATGGATGGCGAATGAAATATGAATATGGGATTAGCTTTAGAGGTTGCTGCAAATTACATACAACAGGCTATGTCTATCGTCTTTTTATATCTGTTCTTCGATAAGCCGAACGGTAAAGCAAAAAGATTTATTCCGCTGTTATCGGCGGCGCTGCTCTTGCTTGCCGTAACAATATACGGAACCGTTAATGCTTTAACATTTTATCACTTGTATTACCTCATAACGGCAGTTATAACGATTCTTTATACGACCCTTTTTCTGAAAGGAAAGCTGTATCTCAGGATCATCATTCCCATTGCCGTGTCAAATATTTCAATAGCATATCTCAGTGTAAATGTAATGAGCTCATTTGGTACACTTCCGTTTGCGGGATTTGTTACCCTGCCGGTTTCTTTTAGATATCCCGTACTGTTCGTTGCCGATATCATCTACGCTGCATTTCTTTTCGTTATTTACCGATTTGGAAAAGGTGAGATCAATATGCGCAATAAATCGGATATTCTGGCTTTCATCGTCATTCCGCTGATCACATGTACCGTGGGCTTGACAGCGTTAATGCTGCTTAAATCGGTCGATTTTGACGGAACGGTTCAGGTTTATGTAACCGTCATAGCCCTCAGCACTGCCGTTATGGTTATGATATTCTGGTATCTGATGATCAGGAGCGGAAAAGAATCACAGATCAAAACTGATTTAATGTTGAGCAAGCAGCGTGAGGAGTTATATAAAAGCTCCGTATTGAGCACTAACAAACAGATTGAAAAAATTTCGGTGATCAATCACGACATGAAAAGCAGTATGATGTCGGTCAGTTCGCTGATTTCTCAGGGAGAGTATGAGAAAGCCAAGGCGGTATGCGACAGCGTCGGAGAAGCACTTTCAAAAGCATATACTCCCGTTCACACCGACAATCCAACGCTGAACGCGATTATGAACGTTGAGCTAGAAAAGGCTAAGTCAAATGGAGTCAACTGCTCCTATGAAATCGCTGACACGCTGACAAATATGCGCGATACGGATATTATTTCGCTGATTGCGAACCTCTGCGACAATGCGATTGAATATCTTTCTCAAATTCCGCAGGAGCAGCGGCAGATGTCGCTCTCGATAAGCTCCTACAAATCATATTGCAAAATCGTTTGCAAAAACGCCATCACTTCTTCTGTTTTGGCGGAGAATCCCGACCTTAACACTACAAAGAGCGATAAAACACTTCACGGCAAGGGAATGGAGATACTCTGCGCTGTTGCAAAAAAATACGGGGGAGAGTTGTTGGTGAACGAGGATGAAAGCCTAATGACGGTTTCTGTTATTATTTTAGCACAAAATGACTAATACTATTCTCTAATAAAATCCTTTAACATCTGTCGTGTGAAATTTCGCATAACTGCGTTGTTGTCCCCGGAATCCGTCAGCCTTGCCGAGATTATTTGGGCGAGCTGACGGAATAAGAAAAGGCAAGCCGTGCGCCTTGAATTGTGCGGTGTTGCCTTAAGTATAAGTACACCAGCTCCAAATGACATTTATTCGAATCTTGCTATAAATTATTTTTTCCAATTTTAGGAGGAAACAAACAAATGAAACCACAGATAAATAATGTTTCTTTTTTCCCCTTTTCTATGCCAATAGAAGATTATCTTTTTTCGTTCTTAAGTGTATTTTTGATTAACACTATCATAATAATAGTTGCCTTTTATTTTATAGAAAAGAAGATAGATATTAAAAAAATATTTTTTTCTGACTTATGTGCCACAACATTTAGCGTAATATCTCATATGGTAGGGATGATTAGCTTAACAATTATTTCGATTTCGGTAGATAATGAATACTATGAAGGGACAGATTTAATCAAACAGATTAAGTCAGGTATATATTTAGCCACAAATCACTCCCCTCTTGATAGTATTTGGAGTATACTTTTTACTCTGTTTGGATTTTTGATATCTATGGTTATAATCTTTTTTAGCAATTATTTTATATCTTTTATTCAAACTGATTTTACCAAAAAGCAAAAAGCAATTACTTCTTTAGTGTTATCATTAGCTACCGCCCCTTATATATTTTTCTTTCCTAATCAATGGCATTGATTATTGTTTAAAAACAAATAAAGTCATTATGATACTAAAAAACTGATTGTCATGGTAAAGAGTAATGATACGCTGCATTTTTACTATGACAGCAGCAACAGCCCGATTGCGTTTACACGCAACAACACCATTCCGTATTTTCAGGTGAAGTTTGGATACACATGGGTATGGTATTGGAATATTAAAAAAACAAAAAATAATAAATCATTCACTAAATCTATATGGTGGATTCCAAATAGTAAAGTTAAATTAACAAAGAATGGCAATTATACTAATATATATGTAAATAAATTCAAAAAAACTATAAGAGTATATTATAAATCTAAGAGAATAAAGGTATATTAAATGAAAAATATTAGATTCTTCTATAAGCTTTTAAAAGTATGGATAATTATCGCCAATATATTTATTATTGCTATTCTATTTGTAGTGTTATTCTATGCATTTGTTTCTGGAGAAGGATTTGGTATCGCATTAACTTTTTCCTTTCTTTCAATAATCTTTTTTTCTATACTTGAAATATTGTTGTTGAAATACTACCGAAATATTGTGATATCAGTTAGTTTTACAAAAGATTGTGTTGTTGTCAATACAAATAAAGAAACATATGTTTTGCCAAAAAGATTTTTTACACGTGTAAAAGAGGAAACATCAAACGGGCGCACATATATTTTTTATAATGATGGTTTGCAAAAGAAAAAATTTGTCTATGTTATGCGATATGCATTTAAGACTCGCCATTTGGACATTTCTGAAATGAAGATGCAAATGCCATATACTACTTTTGAGTAAGACAGTATATTTGATAGACGTTATATAGCCTAATAGCTTTGGAAATGTGATTAAAATGGCAGATTTCACCATGTATTGATGTACATAATTTTATAAAATGCGTACACAAAAGGGCAATACTCATTATTACTATGACACCGCTAACAACCTGATAGCTATGGTAAAGGGTAATATAGACCAGATAAAGATAAGTTAGAGTATTTGAAAAACCACAAATGGAAATATAAAACTCCAAATGATGCTTACAATTATTTGAGGGCGGTGATATAATGAGTTCTGTTATTGATGAAAGCTATATTCCTTTTTTCGAATGGTTATTTTTAACTGTCTACTATAGTATGCTATTTTTATCTAATGGAATAATGACTTTTTTTGCAACACATATAATAAATAAATACCTTTATAAAAATAATGGTTTTTTCCCTTATAAAATATTTTGGAAAGTGTTTATGTGTAATATTGTGGCACACGTTGTTGGTATTCTTATTATTGATTGCCTAAATATTTATATTGATAAGGAATCTTTTCGCTTTTTAGGATTTCGTTTAGAAAACTTTTTAGCAACTTTTTCTGCTTCAATCGAAATAAAGATTTTAGGATTGTGTGTAATATTCATTTTAGAATTGTTGTTAGTATACTTGACAATGTTCAAAAATATGCAGGTTTCAAATAAGCAAAAACTAATATGTTTGCTTTTGAATGCTTCATTTACTTGTCCTTTTCTTGTTCTGTTAGTGCATATAAAATAAAAAGTTTCGATTTTTAGCACCGGCAGAGTTTACTGCTCTGCCGGTGCGGAAGCCGGCATTACGACATCAACGGCTTGCGTACACAAAAGGGCAATACTCATTATTACTATGA
This sequence comes from uncultured Ruminococcus sp., assembly GCA_902790475.1. Lineage (GTDB taxonomy): Bacteria > Bacillota > Clostridia > Oscillospirales > Acutalibacteraceae > Ruminococcoides. The sequence goes on from CADASG010000034.1 coordinate 7,822, forward strand.
CACCGATAACAACCTGATTGCCATGGTAAAGGGTAATGATACGTTGCACTTCTACTATGACAGCAACAACAGCCCTATTGCGTTTACCCGAAACAATGTTATGTATTACTACGTCAAAAATATCCAGGGCGATATAATTAAAATCGTCAACGAAGACGGCAGCTTGGCGTACACCTACGACTATGACGCTTGGGGAGCGTTGCTTTCCATAAAAGACAATCAAGGTAATACGATATCCGGAAACAGCCTCGCCGAAATTAGGGGCTGACTCAAAACTCTTTCGAGTTTTGGGTTGTGTTTTATCAGAGAATAGTATGAGTGTGACCTTTATGAAGAAAGAATATAAGCTTTCTAAAAAAGACCGAACAGCCTTTTGAGCCGTTCGGTCTTTTGGTTATTTGGATTTGATCACTTCTTATCGCTTCACGCTGTCACGCGCGGTTCAGGCTCTGATCAGTTGGAGCCGAAGAGATATCTTCCGCGTTCGTTGACTTCGTCTATCGCATAGAAGCTGAGCGCGGTGCCGTCAAACGGGATCTTTTCCGTCTGAACGGAATTGTTGGTGAAGATGACGTAATTCATCTGTTTGGGAACCTCAATGGTGTAAACAGCCTGTCCCTGCGCGTTTGTGCCGCTTTGGGTCATCATCTCTCCCGGCCAGTTGACGGGAGCATACACATTCGCGCCCTGTCCGTTATAGTAATAGCAGTATAGATTGCCCGTCCAGTTGAGGGTATTTGTAAACGTGACCGTGTAATAATTGCTGTCCGGAGGATTTGTGCTGCCTGCGATCACAGGAGCCGTCGCGGAATCCTCGTAATAGTGACAGCCTCTCATGTCGGTTTGAGCGGTCGCGCTGAAGTTGAGCTTTGACGGGTCAAAATTGATGTCAACCGTCTGACAGTCAACATCGTTGCTGCCGTTGTTAAAGATCACATACGTCATTTCCGACGGGATAGTTATTGAGTAAACTCCCTTTCCGTTGCTGTCTGTGCCGAGGGAAGTCATCTTTGAACCCGGCCACGCGGTCATCCAAACGGCGTTGTCATTGTCTCCGGTATAGTACCACGCGTAGCAGTAGATGTCGCCCGTCCAGTCAAGGGTATTGGTGAAGGTCAGGGTGTAGGAAGTCGGCTCGGGCTCCGGCTCGGGCTCATATCCGGGGATCGGTTCTATTCTTGCAAGCGCACGCTGGATAGCTGTGGCGTCGTTGATGTTTAGATTCTCCTCCGAACGCACATTTCCCAGCTCGTACTGCAAGGCGGTGAAGTCGATCATACCGGCTATGTATTTCTGGATAGCGGTCACGTCGTTGATATCCACCATGCCGTCATAGTTCGCGTCTCCTCTGTTCTGCTGCCTGCCGTAGCTTGAAGCCATCTGGCTTGACAGCCACGCGGAGCGGCTGAGCATCCATTCCTTCATGTAGTCGTACATGCCCTTGTAATTGTTGCCGAACTGCAGGGTTCCCTTGACGGAATAGGTGTTGGTGTTAAGATTATAGGTCGCCTGCTGAACCGAGGTGTGATTGGCTATCCAGCTGCCTGTGTTCATCAGCCAGCCGCTGGTGTAGTTCATGGCGGCGCTGTCGCTGAGCAGCGAGTAGTATTTTTGCGCCGAATATAATTCATCGGCAACAAGCGGATTGTCTGTTCTTCCGGCAAAGTGGTTGATCGCGGGCATGAAGTCCTCAAACCAGATGCGTGCCGCCGCCTGCTGAACCTCGTTGTTGACCGAAAGGTTGTTGATTATATTGCCTGTAGCATAGCTTTCGTTGGATCTCTTGCCTTTATAGCGGCACCACCAGCCGCTGAATTTGGTGTAATTGTTTACGCCCATCTGGTTTAGGTCGCCGCCTACGCCGACAGCGTTGCCCAGCGAGTTGTCGTAATCCCATACGGGCGAGCCGAAGAATTTGTAATTGCCGTTTTCATCTTCCTTGTAGGTGAAGAAAATAGATGAAGCGCCGCTGTCCCAGTTTTTGCCGAGCTCGTTGATAAGATAGAGCTTTGTGACCGAATCGAGGTCGGCAACGTCGGACACTCTGCCGTTTTTGTTGATCGCGACGTTGGTGAACTGCTCGAACTTCTGCTTAACGAATGCCAAAACCTCACTGTAGCCGGGCTGACCGGGTTCAAGCTCGGGATCCTTGAGGGTGATGTCTACGCCGTTGTTGAGAGTTACGTGGTAGTCGTCCGCTCCGGCGCTGCCGTCTACCTCGCAGATGAACGGGAAGTTTTCCTTCAGCGTGCCGTCGGCATTAAGGAATGACTCGGTGTCGATGTCGGGCGCGAGGCTGTCCGCGCCGACCTTCTCGCACATCTGGTAGGAGCCGCGGTAGTGGCCGTTTACATAGAAGTCTACAAAGCGCGAGTCGGAGGCGTAAGGAAGTCCCACGGCGTCCGAAAGGTCATAGAGCACGCGGTTGCGCGCGAGGGAGTCGTCCTGATAGTTTGCGAGGATCGAGAACTTTTTGTTTTTCACCATTCCCGCGATGGAGACCTTTTTATCGTAGGTGATGTTGTACGCCTTTTTGGGCTTGTCCCAGGTCGTGTTGCCCCTGCCCTTGATCTTCTTGACAGCGGTGTTGTCGATCTTGCCGTCCGGGGTCACGATAGCGCCGGTTGCCGCAGCGCTGCGGCTCTTGTCGGCGTTGAGGTAGCTCATCAGATCCGTTCCGTTGCCGTCGGCGTCGGAATTGTTGATGTAGATCGCCGCTTCGGCGCTGGATTTCATGAACCTGAGCGTGTAAGTTCTGCCGCCTGCCGAAACGCTTGTGCTGCCGCTTGTTGAGTAGGTGACAGCTCTGGTTTCGTGCGAGGGAATGACAGTGCCGTTGACCGTTACGTTTGAGCCGAAGCCGTTGTAGATATCGACCTCACTGTCGCCTGCAGAGGAAGGAAGGAAAAAGTATTTTGCGTTGGTGTTGCTTTCGTAGAAGTACTCGTCGTGAACGCTTTGCCACGCCTGCCAAGCGTCCGCGTCTGCTGAGTTGAGCACCGCGTGTACATAAAGCGCGTTGCCGTTTGTAAACGCGGTAGGCGCGCCCTTGTCAACAGCGGTCTCGTCAGCGCTCGCGGAAAACGCCGCGCAGGAGAAAATCAAAGCTGCGGACAAAAATGATGCCAATAGTTTTTTTAACATAAATAATCGCCTCTCTTTTTAGAAAATATACAGAATTTTTTGCAATTATTGATTATTTTTATTTTAACATGTATGGTGAATTAACGCAAGCTTTTTCATTGCTTTTTTTAATAATATCCGAAGAAAAATCAGAAAGCAAACAGCAAAAAGCCCGAAAATATGACGTTTTTCAAGAAATATAAAACCCCGCGCTGCAAAAATGAACATAATGATTTTTTGTTCTACAACTGACGTTAGGATTCACACCCAAAAGGGGTTGGCTCAAAAGGAAAAATGAGCCAACCCCTTGATGTTTGTTTATGTGTTGCAGATTGATTATGCCTTGCCGACGGAACCGAACAGCTCCATCTTTTCCTTTACGGTGTCCTTGATAGCCTGTGCGCCGGGAGCGAGGAGCTTTCTGGGGTCGAATCCCTTGCCCTGAAGATCCTTGCCTGCCTCGATATACTCTCTGGTAGCTGCGGCAAAAGCCAGCTGGCACTCGGTGTTTACGTTGATCTTGGAAACGCCCAGCTCGATCGCTTTCTTGATCATGTCGGCGGGAATGCCGGTACCGCCGTGCAGTACGAGAGGCATGTCGCCTGTGAGCTGCTGGATAGCGTCGAGAGTCTCAAAGCTCAGACCAGCCCAGTTTTCGGGATACTTTCCGTGAATGTTGCCGATACCTGCGGCAAGCATGGTCACGCCCAGATCGGCGATCATCTTGCATTCCTGGGGATCTGCGCATTCGCCGGCGCCGATAACGCCGTCTTCCTCGCCGCCGATGGAGCCTACCTCAGCCTCGATGGAAAGACCAAGCTCGTTGCAGGTCGCGACCAGCTCTTTGGTTTTCTCTACATTTTCCTCGATGGGATAGTGTGAGCCGTCAAACATGATGGAGCTGAAGCCTGCCTCGATGCACGCCTTTGCGCCCTCATAGGAGCCGTGGTCAAGGTGAAGCGCTACGGGAACGGTGATTCCGAGCTCTTCGAGCATACCGTTTACCATGCCGACTACGGTCTTGTAGCCGCACATATATTTGCCCGCGCCCTCGGAAACGCCGAGGATAACAGGAGAGTTAAGCTCCTGCGCAGTGAGCAGAATGGACTTTGTCCACTCGAGGTTGTTGATGTTGAACTGACCGACCGCATAGTGGCCTGCCTTTGCCTTTGTCAGCATTTCTTTTGCGTTTACTAATGGCATGTTGTTCATCTTCCTTTGTACATAAATTTCGGCTGAGAACGTCTTCCCGCACCGAGTTATATTCATTTTACCATAATAAACCGAAATAATAAAGTCTTTTTAAGAAAAAAAGTATTTTTTTCACAAAAACCGACGGTTTTCCCCGTAAAACGCTGAGCAGGAAGCTCAGAGAGACGTGTCTGACTGCCGCCCGGCGGCAGCTCACCGCCGTTTTTTTGCCGTGTTTTCCTGCAATTTTCAGCTATTCTTCACATTCTTTCCGTGTTACGTGGTTGCTTTTATTTGAAAATTGGTGTATACTATATCGTAAATAAATAAAATAAAACCGACATAAAACCGACAATCAGGAGAATGCTATGGACAATCGTTACGATAATGACTATTACGGCGATCAGCCGCAGAAACCCCTTAACGAAAGACAGGGCGAACAGCTGCCGCAGGACCCGAACGCAGCTTACGCGTTTAATCCCGAGAAGCCGCTGATGAAAAAGCCCGAGCCCGAGCAGGCGCCCGAACAGGCGCAGCCGCAGGAGCAGCCACAGCCTCAGCCGCCGTATGAGCCGCTGCAGCAGGCTCAGGAAGTTCCACCGGGGGCGCAGCCGTATAACCCCATCAGCCAAACCGCTACATACGCGGATAACCGCTTTGTTGACAGGCAGTATCCCCCTCAGCCGCCTCAGGGTCAGTTTCCTCCGATGCGCGGCGACGGATACTACAGCTCTTATCCGCAGTATCCCGTTCAGCCTCAGCCGAATGCTTATCCTCCGCAGGATGCAGGATATGTGCAGCCGCCTTATCCCAATCAGATGTATCAGCCGCAGCCCCGTCCCGAGCGCCCGTTATACGAAGATTTTAACGACAACCCCTATGAGCGCCCGGCGGCAGCCGCGCAGACCGAGCCCGCGAAAAACAAGGTCAACCGCGGCTTGATAGCAGTGATAATTGTACTCAGCGTGCTGCTCGCGTGCAGCGTAGGCGGCATCGTATTTCTGACCTTTGCCAACCAAGGAGGAAGCACTTCCCAAAAAACGATCGGCAGCCTTCCCACCATTGATAATCCGTTTGACGGAGGCGGCAAAAGCGGCAGTTCTACTCCCAAGGAGAACCAGCCTAAGCACAAGGAGTCCGACTACAGCGACAAGGTGCAAAAAGACTACAAGGGAGTGGATCTGCAGGAGCTTCCTGCCGATAAGGACGATAAGAAATACAACGCGCAGTACGCGATCGAGCAGTCTGACAAATCGGTCGTTTCCGTAATGTGCTATATCAGCGACGATTCGGTCGAATCCCAGGGCAGCGGTATCGTGCTGACCTCAGACGGCTATATAGTGACAAACGCTCACGTGATCGGAAACAGCAAGCAGGAGTATTCCATCAAGATAGTCGATGCCAACGGCGTTAAGTACAACGCGGGCGTGGTTGGCTTTGACAGCCGCACCGATATCGCCGTGCTTAAGATCGACAACGCAAAAAATCTTAAAGCGGCGCAGTTCGGCAACTCCGACACCCTCAAGCAGGGCGATGATATCGTTATCATCGGCGCGCCCGGCGGCGTGGATTTCAACAACTCCACCACAAAGGGCATCGTTTCAGCACTCAACCGCGACGCTTCCGAGAAAAACATCGTAAAATACATCCAGACCGACGCCGCAATCAATCCCGGCAATTCCGGAGGTCCCGCAGTGAACATCTACGGTCAGGTAGTCGGTATCGCCAGCGCTAAGATAGTTGACGAAAAATACGAGGGAATGGGCTTTTGCATTCCCAGCGTCACCGCAAAAAAGATCATCGACGAGCTCATGACAAACGGTTATGTAAGCGGAAGAGTCAAGATCGGTATCTCAGGCATGGCGCTGAGCGGCAGCGAAGCGGAGATGACAGGCGTTTCCGGCGGAATCTATGTCAGCGAGGTAACGCCCGGCGGTCCCTGCGACAAGGCAGGCGTAAAGGCGGATGAGGTCGTCACCGCGTTCGACGGCAAGTCTATCAAGAGCTTTTCCGAGATTTATTCACTCCTCGAGGAGCACAAGCCCGGAGACAAGGTGAAGATAAAGGTTTATAATATCGAAAACGCAAAAGAACGCGAGGTAGAGATTACCTTGCAGGAGGACAAATAATTTACGCTTGCTTTCATATACTCATTATATAGGCATTTCGGCAAAACCGGCGGCGACGTCGGTTTTGCCTCTGTATGAGAAAGCCTTTTGAACGGTGTTTTGTCTTGGAATCGCGAGGCTTTGTGTTTTTGTCAAATTTTGTCTTTTTGCCCCGTTTCAGTGAAAAAACTATCATTATTACACAAAGAACGGGGGCAGCCGAACGGTCTGTTTATATGGATTATTAAAGCTTTGTTAATTCTCGAATATAACTCGAACGGAAAAAACTTGATTTTTTATTCTTTTTAAGAAAAAATAACAAAGCGTTACATACGTTGTTAATTATAAAAATAATTGTAACAGGTTTTTAACAAATTGAGTACAAGTTAGCCAAAATTCGGTTACAATTTTAATATGACGTTGACTTTACTACAGAATTGTAGTATCATTTTCTGTAGGAGAATTGTGACGTTACATATACGTAACCACAACCTGTAGTGTTTTTTAATAAAAATGTAATATATTTTGTGGTTTGTGCTTATGGAGAAAGGCAAACACAAAGCCGATTACGTTGTCTATATGATGTCCGAAACGATTATCCGATATGTATAGGAGTGTACACAAATTGGAAAAATTTGTTGTCAGAGGCGGCAAGCCCCTGTTTGGAGAGGTAAATATCAGCGGCGCAAAAAACGCGGCTGTGGCAATCATCCCCGCGGTTATTCTCTGTGACGAGCCGTGCCAGATAGAAAATATACCCAACATCAGCGATGTGACCCTTATCAGCAAGATTTTGGAGCAGATGGGCGCCAAGGTCAGAAAAATAAACAAGAGCGCGTTGTATATCGACCCTACTCACATCGGTACCTGTTCGGCAGTTACCGAGCTGGTTCGCGGAATGCGTGCTTCCTACTATCTGCTGGGCGCTCTGCTCGGCAAATACGGCAATGCGAAGGTCGCACTCCCCGGCGGCTGCAACTTCGGCGTGCGTCCGATCGACCAGCACCTTAAAGGCTTTGAGGCGCTGGGCGCAGAGACCCGTTTGGTTGACGGCGCTATCATCGAAGCAGACTGCGACGGTGAGCTCGAGGGCAGCCATATCTACCTTGACGTGGTTTCCGTAGGCGCTACCATGAACATCATGCTTGCGGCTTGCAGAGCCAAGGGTTTGACCATTATCGAGAACGCCGCCAAGGAGCCCCACATAGTTGATCTCGCAAACTTCCTCAACTCCATGGGCGCGGACATCCGCGGCGCCGGCACCGACGTTATCAAGGTCAGAGGCGTGTCCTATATGCACGGCGTGACCTACTCCATCATCCCCGACCAGATCGAGGCAGGCACCTATATGTGCGCGGCGGCGGCAACACGCGGCTGCGTCACCATCAAGAACATCACTCCCAAGCATTTGGAGTCTATCTCCGCGAAGTTCCGCGAGATGGGCGTTAAGATAACAGAATATGACGAAGCGCTGACGATCGACGCGACTGTTAAGCCGCTCAAGCGCTGCAACATCAAGACCATGCCGCACCCCGGCTTCCCCACGGACTGTCAGCCGCAGTTTACCGCGCTGCTTATGAGCGTGCCGGGCACCAGCATCGTCAATGAAAACGTATGGGACAACCGCTATCAGTATATCAGCGAGCTGATCCGCATGGGCGCGCATATCTCCGTTGAGGGCAGACTCGCCATCATCGAGGGCGGCACTCCGCTCACGGCGGCACCCGTCAAGGCGACCGACCTTCGCGCAGGCGCGGCAATGATCATCGCTGCGCTCGAGGTCAAGGGCGTTACCGAGATCTCCAGTATCCAGTTTATCGAAAGAGGCTACGAGGACATCGTGGAAAAATTCAAGGCGCTGGGCGCGGATATCAAAAAAGTGTACTACACGGGCGATATCCAGGAAGAACTCAGAGCGTAAAATAATAACGAAAGCAGGACAGTCGCAAGGCTGTCCTTTTCTATTGTCTTTTTTTCGGTTTTGTGATATCATTATAAGAAAATGAGGTGACGCTATGGCAAAGGCAGTGCCGCTGTTCAGCGGCAGCAAAGGAAACAGCTATTTTATCGGCAGTGCCGGCGAGGGTGTACTGATCGACGCAGGCAGAAACTGCAAGCAGATAGAGCTGGCAATGGAAGCCAACGGTTTGAGTATGAGAAACGTCGGGGCGCTGTTCATCACGCATGAACACATTGACCACTGCGCCGCAGTCAGGGTGCTTGCCAAAAAATACAACATTCCCGTTTTCGCCAGTCAGGGAACGCTGACTGCGCTTGAAAACAGCGAGAGGATCCCTCCAAACGTCACGGCTCGTGTGATCGAAACCGAAATCGCCGTTGGCAATATGCTGGTGAAGCGGATCGATACTCCGCATGACGCGGCGGAAAGCTGCTGCTATCTGGTGACCGCGCCGGACGGCAAGCGCGCGCTGATCGCCACCGACATGGGCGTTATGCTCCCCACCGTGCGTAAGGCGGCGCATGAAAGCGACTTTGCCGTGATCGAGTCCAACCATGATATTGAAATGCTGAAAACGGGACCGTATCCCTACGTGCTGAAACGGCGTATCCTCTCCGACACGGGTCACCTTTCAAACGAGGCTTGCGCGGCTGAGCTTTGCGAGCTGGTGCGAAACGGTACGCTTCGGTTGATGCTGGGGCACCTCAGCGAACAAAACAACACCCCCGACGTTGCACTGAGAACCTCGGCGGCGGAGCTGACGCGGGGCGGAATGAAGCTGAATTCGGACTATACGCTGGACGTAGCGCCGAGTCAGCCGTCGGTAAAGAGCGTGATATTTTAATGCTGAAAGTAAACATTTTATGTATAGGAAAAGTTAAGGAAAAGTATTTCGCGGAGGCTATCGCGGAGTACTCAAAGCGGCTGGGCGCATTTTGCAAATTCAGCATCACCGAGCTTGCCGAGGAGCGGCTGCGCGGCAGCGCACCGGGCGAAGCGCAGATCGGCGAGGTGATAAGCGCCGAGGGCAAACGGCTGCTCGCCAAGATCGCCCCGTCCGATTTCGTCGCGGCGATGTGTATCGAGGGCAAGCAGCTCTCCAGTGAGGAGCTGTCGCAAACGCTTGACAACGCCGCGCTGCGCGGCAAAAGCACCGTGGTTTTCGTGATCGGCGGCAGCTACGGACTCAGCGGCGAGGTAAAAAGCCGCGCGGATCTGCGCCTGAGTATGAGCCGCATGACATTTCCTCACACCCTCGCAAGAGTGATCCTCACCGAGCAGATCTACCGCGCGTTTGAGATTTCCTCAGGCGGAAAGTACCATAAGTGAGTCGAGAGGGTTTTTGGAGTTGAGAGTTGAGAGTGGAGAGTGGAGAGTTTAAACTATACCCTATAAAATGGACACATCAAATTGAGGGGAAGCAGAGGACGTCCCTAAAAAACGGACACCAAAAAATTGCGAAACCCCGAAAAAAGGA
>CADASG010000035.1 GCA_902790475.1 uncultured Ruminococcus sp.
AACTCAATGCAAAAAGGGGTTGAATGGCACTTCTCTGCTTCAGATGCAAGAACTAAGCTCAAACACCTTTATCCGGAAATAAAGTTTTAGATGTTACGGCATACTACGTCGTTAAGGAAACGATAATTATGTAAACGTTGTTTCCATTGCCCTCACAACTTCTCATTGATGAATTCTATCCCGCGAAACGCCGACGTTACCTATATACCCAACGTTAAGTACGCGAGCCAAAAAACGTGGAGAAATCTCCTTGGAGGTGAACCGTGGTTTCCTGTCAGGGAGATTTCTCGACTATTCGCTGCGCGAATTCGGCTTACGCCGACCGCTCGAAATGACATCAATAGGAAACGTTGTTTCCATTGCCCTCACAGTTTTCGGTATTTCTATTCTATCTCGCGAAATGCCGACGTTACCGATGCGCCCGACGTAAAGTACGCGAGCTGACCGCGGCGGCACGCCGACCGCTCGAAATGACATATATTGGAAACGTGTTAAAATCTCGAAATGACATATAAATAGGAAACGTGCTAAAAACCCGAAATGACATTTATAGGAAACGCTCCAACCGTACAAAACAGCCGGTCCCACTTGTTTTTTTTAGGGGAATATGATAAAATTTTATAAAATGAGCCGCATAACGCGGCAAATCCGAAAAAAGAAGGAAGAACATTGAAAGAAACAAATTTAGCAATTGAAAAACTGAAAAATAAGCTAAGCATTGCGGCAGGCATATTGTTTGCGGTTTTTATGGCATACCATGTTGTTTTGCTGTTCGGGATACCTAACAACCAAATCGGAAGATTGATTGGAATCGGCATTTTCTTTTTCCTTACCGTCGCGTCATTTTTCGCGCTTCTCCCCGGCTCCGGGTTCAGGCTCGTCCGTTCGCTGCTGATAGTTACGGCGCTTTCGGTAAATATTATAATGAGGCTGTTTAACGCATACGGTATTTTCAGTGAACTCGATCTTTCATATCTACCGACCGTACTCAACTGCGCGGTGTATGTTTTTTCGGAGCTTGCGCTGCTGATACTGCTGCTCCACTATCTCATAATCCGCCACAACAAGCGATTTAAACCAAAACGCGCACTCTCCGTCGTCCCCATGTCCGTCGTTATCGCGCTTTTGTTTTTAAATCTTGCAATGGAGTGCGTTTTGCTGATCAAATTTCATCTCAATATCGACCTTAGCATTATAACCACGCTGTTCAGCAGATTCGTTTATTTCTCCGCCTTTGCGGTTACGGCGGTCAGCTTTATGCTGCCGGCTCAGAAAAACGAAAGCGGGGATCCGGATCAAATCACCGCATCGGAGCAGGACAAGAAGGACTTGGTGTTCTCAAACCCTGACGCTCACAAGGACAAAAAGACCAAGAGCGAGCGCCGAGCTCCTGACGAGTCCGATTTGGTGTTCTCGGAGAAGGACGCTTACAAAAATCAAACGACCAAAAGTGAGCGCCGCACTCCGGATGAGTCGGATCTGGTATTCTCCGACCCTGACGCTCACAAGAACAAAAAGACCAAGAGCGAACGCCGTGCTCCGGACAAGTCCGATTTGGTATTCTCGGAGAAGGATGCATACAAAAACCAAAAGACCAAAAGCGAGCGCCGCACTCCGGACGAGTCGGACTTGGTTTTCTCTGATCCCGACTCGCACAAAAAGAGAAAAACCAAAAGCGAGCGCCGTGTCCCCGACGAGTCGGATTTAGTGTTCTCGAATCCGTATTCGCACAAAAAATCCCATTCAAGCAAAAAAAGGGAGCGCCGAGCTCCCGACGAGTCGGATCTGGTGTTCTCCAACCCGGATGCGCACAAATCCCATTCGACCAAAAGAGAACGCAGCGCCCCAAGCGAGTTTGATTTGGTTTTCTCAAACAGAGATAAAAACTTCCATTCATCAAACGGCCCCTCAACAGCAGAGGACAACAACGATTATAAAGTATGATTTAATACTATTCTCTGATAAAACCCTTTAACATCTGTCGTGTAAAATTACGCATAACTGCGTTGTCGTCCTCGGAATCTGTCAGGATCCTTGCGTCCCCCGCCTTGTTCTGCGGAATTTTCCATCGACATCTGTTTTTAAGTCTTTTATCAGAGAATAGTATCAACTCACCACTCTCAACTTAAAAAAGCGGTCAGGAAGCAAACCTGACCGCTAAATAATTCTATTGATAAACTATTGATAAAAAACCGAGCCCTATCACATCACCTTGTGCTCTGTGCGGGATATGACGTCGAGCTGCTGCTCGCGGGTGAGGTCGATGAACTTGACCGCGTAGCCGGAGACGCGGATCGTGAAGTTGGCGTACTCGGGTTTTTCGGGGTGCTCCATGCAGTCCTTCAGCTTCTCCACGCCAAAGACGTTGACGTTGAGGTGATGTGCGCCCTTGGTGAAGTATCCGTCCAGGATATGCCAAAGGTTGTCCACACGCTCGGCTTCGGTGTGACCCAGCGCATCGGGACTGATGGTCTGGGTGTTGGAAATACCGTCCAGCGCGTACTCATATGGCAGCTTCGCAACGGAGTTGAGTGAAGCCAACAGCCCGTTTTTCTCTGCGCCGTAGGCAGGATTTGCGCCGGGAGCAAATGGCGCTCCTGCTTTTCTGCCGTCGGGCGTAGCGCCCGTAGCCTTGCCGTACACCACGTTTGAGGTGATTGTGAGGATAGAGGTGGTCGGCTCGGAATTGCGGTAGGTGTGGTGCTCGCGCACCTTCTTCATAAACGCCTTGAGCAGCCATATGGCTATCTCGTCGGCACGTTCGTCGTCGTTGCCGTAGCGCGGAAAATCGCCCTCGATCTCGTAATCAACGATCAGTCCGTCCTCGTCGCGGATCGGCTTGACCTTGGCGTACTTGATAGCGGAAAGCGAATCCACCACGTGACTGAAGCCCGCGATACCCGTGGCAAAGGTGCGGCGCGTATAGGTGTCGATCAGCGCCATCTCAGCCGCCTCGTAGTAGTATTTGTCGTGCATGTAATGAATGAGGTTGAGCGTGTTGACGTACAGCTCCACCAGCCAGCTCATCATGTCGTTGAATTTTTTTCTGACGTCGCGGTAATCAAGGTATTCTCCCACGGGACGGGTGATCTCGGGTCCCACCTGCTCGCGGGTCTTTATATCGACGCCGCCGTTAAGCGCGTAGTTGAGGCACTTTGCAAGGTTGGCGCGCGCTCCGAAGAACTGTATCTCCTTGCCCGTCTGGGTCGCGGACACGCAGCAGCAGATGCTGTAGTCGTCGCCCCACATCGGACGCATTACGCAGTCGTTTTCATACTGGATCGACGAGGTGGTAACGGAAATATGCGCGGCGTATTTCTTGAACGTCTCGGGCAGTCTCGGAGAATAGAGCACGGTTAGATTCGGCTCGGGCGCCGGTCCCATGTTTTCAAGTGTGTGAAGAAAACGGTAATCGGTCTTGGTCACCATGTGTCTGCCGTCCATGCCGATTCCTGCCATTTCGAGGGTCACCCAAACGGGGTCGCCCGAAAACAGCTCGTTATAGGAGGGAATGCGCGCGAATTTCACCATGCGGAATTTAAGCACAAGGTGATCTATCAGCTCCTGCGCCTGACTCTCGGTGAGATTTCCCTCGTCAAGGTCGCGCTGAATGTATATGTCAAGGAAGGTGGAGATCCTGCCTACGCTCATCGCCGCGCCGTTCTGCGTTTTGATGGCGGCAAGGTAGCCGAAGTAGAGCCACTGCACAGCTTCCTTGGCGTTTTTTGCAGGCTCCGAAATATCGAAGCCGTAGATCTCAGCCATCTTCTTCATGCCGCGGAGGGCGCGTATCTGCTCGGCGATCTCCTCGCGCAGACGGATATGCTCCTCGCTCATGTTTCTGCCGCCGCAGTAGAAGAGATCCTTTTCCTTCATTTTTATCAGGTAGTCCAGACCGTAGAGCGCCACGCGGCGGTAGTCGCCGACGATCCTGCCTCTGCCGTAGGTGTCGGGCAGACCCGTGATAACGTGGTTGTGGCGCGCGCGCTTCATCTCGGGCGTGTACGCGTCAAAAACCGCCTGGTTGTGGGTTTTGTGGTAATCGGTAAAGATCTTGCGCAGCTCGGGGTTGATTTGGTAGCCGTAGGTGGAAGCCGCCTGATCAGCCATCTTTATGCCGCCGAACGGCATGAACGCGCGTTTGAGAGGCTTGTCGGTCTGCAAACCGACCACCTGCTCAAGCTCCTTTTTGCTTTCGTCGATATAGCCGGGACCGTAGGCTGTCAGCGAGGACACGACCTCGGTTTCACAGTCGAGCACGCCGCCGCGTGCGCGTTCCTCCTTTTGAAGCTCCTGGAGCCTGCTCCACAAATAATCGGTCGCTTCGGTGGGCTTCGCCAAAAAGCTCTCGTCGCCGTCGTACATGGTGTAGTTGTTCTGGATAAACTCGCGGACGTTGATATCCTCCTGCCATTTTCTGCCCTTGAAGCCTCTCCATGCTTTTTCTCTGATATCGTCGGCTATGCACGCTAACATTGAATTCTCCTCCATTTGACTGTGCTTTGTTATTCAGCCCGCAAAATCGCTTTCGCGTTGTTTATACGTTCCGCCGTGGGCGGTTGTGTGTCATTTAAGGTATATTGAAATCCCAGTTCCTGCCATTTGTACGCTCCCATGCTGTGATACGGCAGCACCTCCACGCGACGGACGTTTGAGAGTGTATCCAGAAAAGCGCGGGTACGTCTGAGCACTTCATCATCATCGGTCACGCCCGGCACCAGCACGTGGCGTATCCACACCGGCTTTTCGGCGTCCGACAAATATCTGAGCATGTCAAGGATATTACCGTTGCCGCGGCCGGTGAGCGCCCTGTGTGCGCCGCAGTCGATATGCTTGATGTCAACCAACAAAAGGTCGGTAACTTCGCAGAGCCGCTCAAACAGCGAAAAGAACGGTTCTTCGCGTGTAAACGGCTGACCCGAGGTGTCGAGGCAGGTGTTTATTTTACGCTGCTTAGCTTTTTTGAACAGCTCGAGCAGGAACTCAGCCTGAAGAAGCGGCTCTCCGCCGCTGACGGTGATACCGCCCCTGTCGCCCCAGTAGTCGCGGTAGCGCACGGCGCGGTCAAGCAGCTCGTCCGCCGTGTATTCCGTTCCGCCGTTCGGGTTCCACGTGTCGGCGTTGTGACAGTAGCGGCAGCGCATCAGGCAGCCCTGCATAAAAATCACAAAACGAACGCCCGGTCCGTCCACCGAACCGAAGGATTCCGTTGAATGTACCCTGCCCGTCAGCATTTCATCACCGCCGTAGATTTGTTTAGTCCTTGCCTATTATATTCCTTTTTTAAAGCCGCGACAATACCAAAAACGCAAAATAACGCCCGTTTTTGTATTTTTGTAGGAATGACAAGATTCTCCGTGTTTTGGTGAAAAATAATGGCAACAATCAATATATTGTTATTTTGCTCTCTGTCACCACAAGATATGGAAATGATGAGAAAGGCATTTTTGATTGACTGTTTGATATTTGTGGATTTGATATTATTTTTATTTGGGAAAACAGTTTGTTTTCTATATACGTCATTTTAATCTTTTAATCCGTTGCCTCCATATGTCATTTCGAGCGGTCACCGGATTTCCAATATCTGTCATTTCAAGCTATTATCACGTTTCCATATATTTTTGTCAACACTTGTACAGAAAAACAAACGTCGGCACAGCGGGCTTGCACAATGCAAGCCCGCTGTGCCGACGTACTGCTGTTTCGCACGGTTGGCACGTTTCCAAAATATGTCATTTCGAGTTTTTAAGTCGTTCCCTCCTTTTTTGGAGGCTCACTTGCAGGGATCGCCGGAGGGGTCTTTTAAGATATCGAGCAGACGGGTCACGGTTTTTTCTATATCGTCGTTCGAGGCGACTTTCAGTATGAGGTCGGAGCGGCTTTCATAGAGCGGCTTGCGCGTTTCGTACACGTTTCTCAGCGTTTCGTCCTTTTTAAAGGCTATGCCGCGCGTGGTGATATTGGTCACGCGGCGCTCTATCTCGCCGAAGGGCACTTCGATATAAACAACCCTGCCTATATCGCGAAGGCGGCGCATGGCGGCTTCGCTGACTACCATCGAGCCGCCCGTGGCTACAACGGTGTGGTCGCATTCAAGACTTTCTCCGACCTCCTCCTCGAGCCGCAGGAAGGCTTCTATCCCGTCCTCGTTGAGGATGTTTTGCAGAGGCTTCTTTGCTTTGCGGCTGATGATAAGATCGGTGTCGATAAAGGAATATCCCAGAGCCTTTGCCAGCAGCACGCCTACTGTGCTCTTGCCCGAGCCGGGCATTCCGATCAGTATTACATTGTTCATCTTACAAAATTCTTACGTTCAGCGAGTCGGTTCCGGAGGTGGGGATAGACTTGTTTGAGGACAGCACAACAACTGTGTCGCCCTTGCCCACCAAGCCCGTGCTCAGCGCTTTTTCCATTGCCTGTCTGGTGATGTCGTCGGTATCCACCATTTCCTCACCCAGCGTCGCAATGACGCCCCAGTTCAGGCAGAGCTTTTTGCAGACTCTCTCGCTTGTCACGACCGCGATGACCGGCACCTCGGGACGGAAGTGAACCATCGCTCTCGCGACCCTGCCCGTAGCGCTTTCAACAATGATCGCCTTGGCGTTCACCATTTTTGCGATCTGCTTCGCCGCACGGCACAGGCTGGAACGCAGTACGTTCTTGTCCTCTATGCCGTATTTTTCGACATAGAGGTTCAGAGCCTCAAACTCGCCGTTGTTCTCGGCTTCGGTGCAGATAGCGTCAAGTGCCCTTACGCTCTCCACGGGGTACTTGCCTGCCGCGGATTCGCCTGACAGCATGACCGCGCTGGTGCCGTCGTAAACGGCGTTGGCTACGTCGCTGATCTCGGCACGAGTCGGACGCGGCGCTGAGGTCATGCTTTCGAGCATCTGGGTGGCGGTGATGACGTACTTGCCCTTGGCTACGCACTTGCGAATAAGCGTCTTTTGTATCTCGGGCAGCTTGATAAAGGGGATCTCCACGCCCATGTCACCTCTGGCTACCATGATGCCGTCGGCGATGTCCATGATAAGATCCATATCGTCCACGCCGCTCTGGTTCTCTATCTTGGCGATGATCTCCACATCCTCATAGCCTATGCTGTCGATGAAATCGCGCAGGGTGCGCACGTCCTCGTGATTGCGAACAAACGACGCCGCGACCACGTTGGCTCCCTGCTTTAGTCCGAACTCGATATCGCTTCTGTCCTGAGCGCTGACGTAAGGCATGCTGATATGATAGCCCGGAATGTTGATGCTCTTGCGGCTTTTGAGCACTCCGCCTTTGTTTACGCGGGTAACTATGCAGTCGGAACGAACCTCCTTGACTATCAGCGAGATCAGTCCGTCGTCAAGAAGCATCTCCCTTCCGAGAGCCGCGTTGCCCTCGTTGAAGAATATATCCACCAGCTTGGGGTATGAGATAGCCACGCCCTTGTCGCTGCCCGTTTCGCATTCCTTATACAGGATAAATTCCGCTCCGTCCCCGAGCGTCGCAGAGTCGCCCTCAAACGCGGCGACGCGCACCTCGGGACCCTTTGTATCCAGCATGATCGAGATGTTCTGACCGCTCTCGGCTATCGCCTCGCGTATCGTGGCAAAGGTGCCCGTCAGCGTTTCATAGTTGCCGTGAGACATATTGATGCGCGCCACGTTCATGCCCGCGTCGATCATCCTGAGCAGAGTTTCCTTGTCACTGCATGCGGGACCGACGGTACACACGATTCTTGTTTTTCTCATATTTCACTTTCCTCCTGTTCGGAAATTACAATGATGTTAATTATCTAAGGATGATTATATAACACTTTTACAAAGATTGCAATGGTTTACCGTGCGATTTTCTGTTTTTTGAAGCAAAAAAGGGAGTCCTCTGCGGACTCCCTAAAAATGATCAAAGGAAAGAGATCAAAGATTTGTTACCGTTCCGATGAAGAACGGGGTGTCGGTGTTGTTGTTAACCAGCATATAGAGGAAGGGGCGGTCAAGGTATACCCTTTTGGGATCCTTGGGCTCAACGCTTCCTGCCTTGATATCCACAACGGTCGCGGCAGCAGCTTTGGTGCCATGCTCGTTCACGTCGATGGTGGTTTTGTGGATGACACTGCCGATATACGGCTTCAGTCCCGTTACGTTTTTGGCGAGCATATTGTTGAAATCCGCTTTAACGGGATCAAAGGCGTCGGTCATACCCAGACCCTTGAGCAGCTCCGCCAAATCGACGCTGTAATCAGACGTGAACTTGGGAAGCTTGGTATAAACCAAATTGTACTTTTCGCTGTTGAGCAGGCTTTGCAGGCGTTCGCCCGTAAGCCCGTTAAGGTACTGCGAAAGCGTAACATTCTCGTTCGGAAGAACGGCGACAAACGAATAGTGGTTTTCTTCAAACGGTTTGATGAAGCCCTGCGCCATATCGTCGTGAATGTAGCTCCACTCGTCGCTGTTCATCATTTCAACAGTGGAAGTCGAGCCGTTTGCGTTGTGGAACACTCCGTCATAAACCGAGTAAGGGGTGTACTCATCAAGCCATTTACCGTCAAAGGACAACGCGTTTACAAGACACATCAGCGAGGACGGGCTTACGCTGTCGATCACATGAGGTATCATGCCGTCGGTGTTTTGGCTGACCCAATCGTTGATCTTGTCAGTCGCCTGACCGTCGAACGGCAGCTTGTACAGCTCAGAGTCGTAGAACTCATGCACCGAGTCGGTGAAGTTGTCGTTGACGACCATATCGCCCAGCAAGGTGTTGTACCACAGCGAATTGGCGATATGCGGCTTGCCGTTGCCGTCATAGCTGCATCTAAGATAGGTCGGATACTTTTGGAAGTAGCGGTTCATGGTGTCAAGCGGCATTCCGAGAACGTCCTCCATCTGGCGAAGGGTATTTTTGCCTGCGCCGTTGGTAGTCATGCCCAGCGCTTCCATCACGCTCAGCGGAGACACCAGCACGTTTTGCTTAGCCGCGTTGCTGTTCTTTAAAAGCTTTGCGGCAAAATCGCACTCAGCCTTTTGACCTGCCTCGAAAACCTCGTCGTCAGTCGGTTTTTCGGGCGTGCGCTCGATAAGCGCGACCTCGCGCTGAACCTGAGTGGCGTCGTCAATGAGCACGTGACCGTCAATATTTTTATCGGCGTTGACCAGCTTGTCGCCCTTCAGGGTTATCATGCCCGCGATATGCTTTTGGATGATCGTAGCGTCCTTAATGGTGAGCTCTCCGTCTCCGTTTGTGTCGCCTCTGACCGGATCGGCGCTCAGAGCGCTGACGGAAAACGAACTCACTGCGAGCGTTGCGGCTAACAAAGCCGCCAATAGTTTTTTCATAACTTTCAACTCCTTACATTTGCTTATGTCCGCGCTGAGACGCGGTGTATTATATATTCGCTGATTTTCCAAAGGATAAAAAACAACGATTATTCAACCGATATTCCTTGTAAAAGCGATTAATCAGAACAAAATACAACTATTTTGTATTTATAAAAATTATTCTTTATTTATATTTTATCACTTGCGCGTCACATACGCAAGGTTTTTTGACCAAATTTTTTAGATATTTAAAATTCCTCTTTATTTTTCGGAACAAGTTTGTTATAATAAGTACCGTGGCAGGAGAATACTCCGGCGAAATTCGGAATTTACAGATAAGGAAGCGGTTATATGAAAAACAGAAACTCACACTCCAAATTCTTTTTTAACATCTCTCTCATCGCTTTGGCGGCGACAATGGCGCTTACCGCCAGCGTAATGGCAGGCTGCGGTTCCGACGATAAAAGCGCGTCAAAGGAAACCGAGATAGTACATGAAACAGAGGTCGTCACCCATGTTGTCAATGACGTGGTCGTAGATGAAAAGGGCAATGTGCTCGACAAGCAGGGCGAGACAACGGGCGAGACCGTTTCAGCCGAGGAGCTCAAAAAGGTAATGAAGCAGACCTCAGGCTCGGGCTCGGACTCCGGCAGCAGTCAGCAGCAGAGCAGTCAGACAAGCAAGAAGGACAGCGGCGGACAGACCGTCAAGTCGGGCGGCTCTCAAAGCAAAAAAGCGTCTTCAGGCAGCGCTCAGAGCAGCAGCGGAAGCAAGAACAGCAGCAAATCCAACAGCAGCAACAGCAGCAAATCAAACAGCAGCGCAAGCAAGAGCAGCAGCGCCAATAACAACAGCGGAAACAACAATAACGGCAACAGCAACAATAACAATAATAACAATAATAATAACAACAATAACGACAACAATAATATTATTCCTGCCGATAATAACAGCAGCTCAGATGTTCTCAAGCTTGCAGGCAAGCGCTACAACAAGGGCGACGTCGTGGTATGCACCTATTCGGTATTGAACGCTTCCGAGAAGCTTATCAATTTCCAGGGCTATATCAAATACGACAGCAAATACCTCAAAGTAAGGTCTGCCAATCTTGAAAACTCCGCAGGCAACAGCGGCTTGCTCAACTACAACCTCGACCAGGAGATCCGTTTCAACGGTTCCAACCTCAGCGGCTTTAACTACACCAAGGAAAAGCCCTTCCTCACGGTTGAGTACGAGGTGATCAAAGGCGGCACAACAACTCCGAAGTTTGTTTGGGAGGTCATCACCGGTCTGAGCGATAAAAAATACTGCGATGACAACGGCAACCTGATCAACGGCTTCAAATGCACCCACAAATACGAAAAAGCTGAATAACAAAGCAAACAACAGCGCTCCCGGCAACTGACCAGCCGGGAGCGCTTTTTTCTGAAATTTAATATAGGACAGATGTTAAAGGTTCTTACCTGAATTATCCAAATACCAGTAAGAGCGGTTTTTGCTCAAGTAGCATTTTGCGCCCTTCGGCATCTGCGTTACAGCGTGGAACACGTTTATATAGTCCCCGGCGCCTGAGCAAAGGCAAGCTGCTCCGAAAACGCCGAGCCACAGTGGGTGCGCGGGAATGACAAAATACAAAATATACGGAATAAAGCCAAAGACCAAATTCGGGAGCATACTCATAAAGACAAACCGCGCCTTGCTCATGGATTCGGTGCCGATCACGAACAGCAGTCCGAGTTTGAGCGCTGTGTAAAACTCCACCTCTTCGCGAAAGCAGACCGCGTGAAGCAGCTCATGAACAGGCGTGACGACCACCGAAAGCACCAAGCCGATTATAAGGGTAAAATAAAAATCACTCGATCCAAGCGAAGCGTTCGGCTGCGATAAAAAGACGATTATCAGGGGGATCGCGGCGAGTATCAAAATAACGACAGACGTTGCGTTGGCGACCAAAGCGAATTTTCCGATAGTCTCAGGCTCCCTGAACGCCACCGCGCCCTCCACCTCACGCGAAGGCAGAATGTTCACGTCGCCGTTGTATCCCTTTTTAAATGTAAGCTTCATCTAAACACCTCCGCAAAAAAGTATATCATGTCATAAACGCAAAGTCAATATCGTAGGATACGCAGAGAAACCTCCCCGGAGGTGAAGCGTGGTTTTAACCTTTAGGTGCTTGCATTGCGCGTCTGAGGCTGCTGTTCAATACGTTTAAGCGGACATGAAAAACCGTTTGTCTCCGCACCAAAGCCTTCTCCCAAAAGCAATGTCAGCACCTTAAGAATAAGCGGCACTATTCACAAACATCAAACATTATATTTGTGCAATTTGCGTATAAAAATTTTTACTTGATTTTCTCAACGATCGCTTTGGTGTCGCGGGCGATGACCATTTCCTCGTTGGTGGCTATGAGCTCTACGCGAACCTTGGAATCGTCTGTGGAGAGCTTGCCCTGCTTGCCGTGGATCGCGGCGTTGTTTGCGTCTTTGTCAAGCTTGACTCCGAGGCACTCGAGGTAATTGCACACACCCTCGCGCAGTGCAGGCTGGTTTTCACCGAGACCTGCGGTGAACACGATAGCGTCGCAGCCGCCTAAAGCTACATAGTAGCTGCCGACGTACTGAGCGATCTGATAGTAAAGCATATCGTGAGCGAGCTTTGCTCTGTGGTTGCCCTCTTTCTCGGCGGCGGAAATGTCGCGGTCGTCGGAGGATACGCCCGAAATACCCAGCAGTCCTGATTTTTTGTTGAGCATGTCTGACATCTCGGCAAAGGTCATACCTTCCTTTTCACCGATAAAGGTGACTACGGAGGGGTCGAGCGAGCCGGAACGGGTACCCATCAAAAAGCCGCCCAGAGGAGTGAGTCCCATGGTGGTGTCTATGACCTTGCCGCCGTCGATAGCGGTAATGGATGAACCGTTGCCGATATGGCAGGTGATGATCTTGAGCTCCTCGATAGGTCTGCCCATCAGCTTTGCCATTTCGTTGCTGACATAACGGTGTGAGGTGCCATGGAAGCCGTACTTTCTCACGCCGTATTTCTCGTAATACTCGTAGGGAACCGCGTACATATACGCCTTTTCGGGCATTGTCTGATGGAACGCGGTGTCAAATACAGCGACCTGGGGAATGTCCTCGCCGAACACTGCCGTGCAGGCGTTGATTCCCTGGATGTGCGCGGGATTGTGCAGCGGAGCCAGCGGAGAGTACTCGCCGATTTTTTTGAGCACGTCAGCGTCGATAAGCACGCTGTGGTCGAAGTCGGAGCCGCCCTGCACTACGCGGTGACCGATGGCGGTGATCTCTCCGAGATCCTTTACTGCGCCGTACTCGGGGTCGATAAGAGCGTTCTTTACCGCCTCAAAAGCCTGGGTGTGGTTCTTCATCTCGGTCTGACGCTCGATTTTCTTGTCGTCGGGAGTCTTAAAGCCGATGAACGCGCCGTCGGTGCCGATGCGTTCGCAGTTGCCCTTGGCAAGCACGCTTTCGTCTGTCATGTCGATAAGCTGATATTTCAGCGAGGAGCTGCCTGCGTTGATTACTAAGACTTTCATTGGTATCAATTCCTTCCGTATGGTTGATTTATTCGCGGGGTCAATGTATAATAATATACACACAATTACATAATATGATACTATAACGACAACAATTTTTCAAGTGTTTTTTGCAATTTTTTTGCTTTTCAAAGGAGGTTTTTATGGCGGTCGCGGTTATCTGTGAATTCAACCCCTTTCACAACGGTCACGCCTATTTTTTAAACAGAGTGAGACGCACTGTCGGCGAGCCCGTTATCGCCGTGATGAGCGGAAGCTTCACACAGCGCGGAGAGGTCGCGGTCTGCTCAAAGTTTGACCGCGCCCGGGCTGCTCTGCGCGGCGGTGCGGATCTGGTCGTCGAACTCCCTGCCGTTCGGGCGGTATCTTCCGCTCAGCGCTTTGCCGAAGGCGGCGCGGCGGTCGCGGCAGGCTTTGACTGCGTTACCTCGCTGGCTTTCGGCTGTGAGACAGACGACCTCACTTTGCTGAAAACCGCGTCGGACGCAGCTGACGACGGCGCAGTGAGGGCGATCGTATCACGGCTTATGGCTGAGGGCGAATACTATCCGCGCGCGCTTCAAAAAGCCGCGGGCGTAGTGTTCGGAGAAGCGGTCGCGGCTGCGCTGTCCTCGCCAAACAATATTTTGGCTGCCGAGTACCTAAGAGCGCTGCGCGGCACCGATATACGTCCCGTCGCGATACGCCGCGTCGGAGCGGCGCACGACAGCAGCTCGCCTTCGGACGGCTTTGCCTCGGCTTCGCATATCCGTGAGCTGATCAGAAACGGAGATGAAGCGTCGGCTTTTATGCCGGGTAAGGTTGAGGAGCCTGCCCGTCCCGAACGGCTGGAGTGCGCGCTGCTCTACCGTCTCAGAACGATGAGCGCCGCAGAGCTCGCAGAGCTGCCCGAGGTCAGCGAGGGACTGGAGAACCGTATCGCGGCGGCAGTGCTTAAATATAATTCCATAGAAGAAATATTATCCGCTGTCAAGACAAAGCGATACACCCACGCGCGGCTCAGGCGTATCCTGACTTACGCGCTGCTTGGGATCACCGAAGAGCTGCAGGCACGGACTCCCTCATACGCGCGTGTGCTCGGCTTTACCGAAGCAGGCGCGGCGCTGCTGAAAAGCTTTCGCGGAGAGGTCGTGACCTCGGTCGCCGCAGCGATGAGATCAGACAGTCCCAACCGCGATTTTTTGGCGAAGGATATACTTGCGACGGACGTCGCGGCGCTGGCATACGACAGGATCCTCCCCTGTTCGGCGGATTACCTCACAAAAATAGCAAAAGAAAATTATGCAGAATAACGAAAATTTTACGCTAAAATTAAAATTTTGCAAAAAATCTTTACATAAAATTCCATTTTACCTCTTGTATATTTGGTAAAATATATTATAATAATAGTAACAGTATTTAATTAATGGGTAACTTTTTTATCATGTAATAATCTGTGAAGAAATTATCACTTAGAAAAGAGGTAAATTATGGCTTTTTCAATCAACGATACAAGACCGCCCCTGGAACAGTTTTTACAGGGTGAGTCTGCCAGAGCATATCACTTCCTCGGTTCTCACTTTGAAAACTGGGAAGGTCGTCAGGGTGTAGTTTTCAGGGTATGGGCGCCGAATGCCAAATCCGTTTCCGTCGTAGGTGATTTCAACGACTGGAACCCCGACACCCACTATATGTACCGCATTTCCGATTCGGGCGTGTGGGAGCTGTTTGTCGAGGGAGTTTGGGAATTCTGCTGCTACAAATACTGCGTGGAGACCCCGTGGAACGACCGTATCATGAAAACAGACCCCTATGCGTTCCATTGCCAGACCCGTCCCGAAAACGCTTCGCGCACCTATCATATTTACGATTATCAGTGGCACGACGAGGATTGGTATCAATATAAAAAGGATCACCCCCACAAAAAGCAGCCCATCAACGTTTATGAAGTAAACGCAGGCTCCTGGCGCAAGTATGAGGACGGCAACGTGTTCAGCTATCACAAGCTGGCGGACGAGCTGATCCCTTACGTAAAGGAAATGGGCTATACACACATCGAGTTCATGCCTCTCACCGAGTATCCCTTCGACGGCAGCTGGGGCTATCAGGTAACCGGCTACTACGCCGCTACCTCTCGTTTCGGCGAGCCTAAGGATCTGATGTATCTTATCGACCGCTGTCACCAGGAGGGCATCGGCGTTATCCTTGACTGGGTACCGGCGCACTTCCCCAAGGACGCTCACGGTCTGGCACGCTTTGACGGCACGGGCTGCTACGAGTATGAGGACTGGCGCATCGGCGAGCACAAGGAGTGGGGCACATATATCTTCAACTACGGCCGCTATGAGGTCACCAGCTTCCTGATCTCCTCGGCTATGTTCTGGCTCGATATGTTCCATGTTGACGGTATCCGCGTTGACGCCGTGGCTTCAATGCTCTATCTCGACTACAACCGCAAGGACGGCGAATGGATCGCCAACGCCTACGGCGGTCGCGAGAATCTTGTTGCCGTTGACTTCCTGCAAAAGCTCAACAACGTTGTTCACATGTTCCACCCCGAGGCTATGATGATCGCCGAGGAAAGCACCGCATGGCCGAACGTTACGCGCTACCCGATCGAGGGCTTGGGTCTCGGCTTTGACTACAAGTGGAACATGGGCTGGATGAACGACATGCTTTCATATATCTCCCTCGATCCGCTGTGGAGAAATTATCACCACGACACCCTCACCTTCAGCATGGTTTACGCGTTCTCCGAGAACTTCATGCTTCCCATCTCCCACGACGAGGTGGTGTACGGCAAGGGCTCGCTTATCAACAAAATGCCCGGAGATTACGACCAGAAGTTCCAGGGCGTGCGCGGCTTTGTTTCCTACATGATGGCGCATCCCGGCAAGAAGCTGATGTTCATGGGCAGCGAGATCGGTCAGTTTGACGAGTGGAACGCCAACGAACAGCTCGAGTGGGAGCTGCTGGGCTACGAGAAACACCGTCAGCTCAACCACTTCTTCGCCGAGGTCAACAAGTTCTACCGCGACACCCCGGCAATGCACGAGAACGACTACGACTGGAACGGCTTCCAGTGGATTGCGCTTGACGACTATCAGAACAGCGTTATCGCGTTCCGCAGGATCGCCTATGACGGCAGCGAGATCATAGCCGTGTGCAACTTCCAGCCCGTAACACGCGAGAAATACCGCGTGGGCGTTCCCAAATACGGCGTATATCAGGAGGTATTCAACTCCGAGAAGGAAGAGTACGGCGGCACCGGTATCGGCAATCCCGGCGAGATCAAGGCTGACGTCATCAAGGATCACGAGCTTGACTACAGCATCGAGATCACCCTGCCTCCGTTGGGTATCGTCTATTTCAGCATGACCCAAGAGCTTGAGCTTCCCAAGCCTCCCAAGAGGAGAGGAAGAAAGCCCAAGGCATCAGCCGAAGGCGAAGCTGAGACAGCGAAAAAAACGACCGCGAAAAAGGCTGCTCCCAAAAAGACAGCAAAGAAAGCCGAAAAAGCCGAAAAAGCTGAAAAAGCCGAAACAGCCGAATAATTCAATTTATGATATCACAGCCGGGCAGGCAGCGCTTGCCCGGCTTTTTATTGGCAATACCGCATAATTCAGGTGTGCGGATTGTGCAGTAAGATTTTTCGTCAGGTTGTACAAATAAATTGAGGTAAGGCTGTCGCCTTGCCGAGATTTTTTGGGCAAGCTGACGGAATAATATTCAAGCAAGGTAAAACCGGGAGGATAACTCAATGTTCAGAAAAATGAGGCGCTTTAAGCAGCAGCTCAGCGAGGAAAAATGTATTCAAATTCTAAACGAACAGCCGAGAGGCGTTCTTTCAATGATAGGCGACGACGGCTATCCGTACGGCATTCCCATGACGCACTGGTACAGCGAAAAGGACGGTAAAATCTATTTTCACTGCGCAAAGGAGGGTCACAAAATCGACGCTCTGAATGCCTGTAATAAGGTGAGCTTTTGCGTGACGGACACAGGCTTTCGCAGGAGCGGCGAATGGGCTTTGAATATCAGCAGCGTTGTTGTTTTCGGACGAATAAAAACAGTCACCGACGAGGATAAGAAAAGAGAGATCTGCATAAATCTGTGCAGAAAGTTTACCGATGATGAAAACTATATAAGAAAAGAGCTTGCAAGCGCGTTCTCAAGAGTGAACTGCCTGGAGCTCGAAATCGAGCATATGACAGGAAAGCTCGTGAACGAATCGTAATATCACAGGAATATCTGTCCGATTTTTCTCTCATTTGTATATTTTACACAAATACGAAGTCGTGTTTTCTACACGGGCATTGCTGACAAACATCTGCTTTTATTGTATAATATTGTTATAAAAAAACGAGGGAGGCAATTCCATGAAACACACAAAACGCATCACCGCTCTGCTGCTGTCCGTGCTGATAGCGGCGACTTCCTTTACCGTGCTGCCGTTTTCGGTAAACGCGGCGCAGACAAAAGCCGAAAGGGTCGGGGCTAAGATCGAATTCACCCACGATCCCGAGGACTCCTACATCAGCGTCGTCACAAAAAACAAAACGGAAATCAAAACCTATCCCACACTGTCGGTCGGCGTCAGCGGCGGCAGCGGCAATTACTTTTTCAGATGGTGCTACAAGGAAAAACGCACCAACATCACATCTTCACAGGTCGTTGCAGGTTCGTCACAGACAAGCTGTCAGGCGACGAAGCCGGGCGTTTATTACTGCGAGGTCTGCGACCAAAATGACTCCGGCACCTTCTATAAGAGCACGGAAGCTGTGGTCACCGAGGAAAACAAGATGCCCATGGTTCGCTGGCGCTTCTATAACAACACCCTGCAATGGGGCGCGGTGGATAACGAGCAGGAGCACGAAACGGTTTTTTACAACCTCCATGCTTACTACAAGCCGAACGATTATTATTCCAACCTGACCACACGCATAACGCGCAAAAGCGCCACTGAGTTCTCATATAAGGTCATCTACGGCACAACGGATTACACCTCGCTGTATTCGCTGAGATACAACGCCTCAAGCCGCACGTATTCGCTGTCGATAGACCACTGGACGCAGAGGGGCAACGAGAACACGGAATACTATTACACGATGCAGGCATCAAACGGCTACTACGCCGAGTCAGACGCAACTCCTCTGGTGGGGCCATATAAAAACGTCGATCTGCGCAGCAACAAAAACCCCGAGTCCGTCATCAAGGGCGATGTGCAGATCATGAACACGGGCTATCACGCAGGCTCTGAGCTCGTCGCTAACCTCAACGGCGGTCGCTGGAACGGCAAATCGGATCAGCTCAACTACAGATGGGTGACCGGCAACGGTATCGTTTTGCAGGACAGCTCGTCAAACACGTACACCGCGAAGGTCGCCGACATAGGCAAGCGTGTTTCCGTATACGCCTATCCGCGCACAGTTGCGAGAACAGCGGGTCAGCCTTACTGGGGCAGCGATATGTTCCTCAGCAGCGACGTCAGTATCACCAAGGAGGATAAACCTGTCAATGGTCCCTACTACGCGACCTTTACCGAGCCCGTCGGAGGGATGCCGGTCAATTATAGCATCGTTCTGACGAACAACAACGACTGCAAACTGAACCCCGCGACCACCTCCGGAACCGGACTGACCTTTATGAATCTGACCACAGGTCAGCCGGTCAACGAGGGCGACACCTTCAAAAAGGGCAACACCTACCGCGCGATCGTGGATTTGACCATCAAAAAAACCGACCAGCAGTACCAATACATCTTCGGCGAGGATACCAAGGTCTACCTCAACAGCAAGGCGGCAGCGGTCAAGGTGAGATACAACAAAACCGGCTTGGACGCGTCGATAGACTTTACAGTGACAAGCGAGGTCAACACGGTGAAGAACGCCGCCGTCACCGTCACCGAGCCCAAGGCAAACGCCAAGCCGAGCTTTACGGCGACAAAGAATACCTCCGCCTGTGATTTTTACATCGGTTTTGGCTTGCTTTCTCCCAACGGCACGGGCTTGGAATTCATCGACCACAGCAAGGGCGAGCCGACGGATAATCCATTTACGGACATCACAAGCTACATGTCCAAGGACGACACCTTTAAGGCAGGTCAAAAGTACACAGCCCGCGTGTTCCTCACCACGATGAATAAAAGCGATACCTACTTTGACAGGAGCTTCACCGCGACGATCAACGGCAAAGCGGCAAAGGTCAGCGATACCTCGGGCGGCAAGGAAACGATCGCATGGATCGATTACACCTTTACCGCAGGCAGCTCCGGCGGAACGCTCGTCGGCGACGTCAACGCGGACGGCAAGGTCAACGGAGCGGACTCGGGGATCCTGAGCCGCTACACCGCAGGCTGGGACGGCTACGCCGATAAAATCAAAGACATGAACGCCGCCGACATAAACCGCGACGGCAAAGTAAACGGCGCCGACTCAGGCCTCCTGAGCCGCTACACCGCAGGCTGGACAGGCTACGATAAATATATCATCTACATTTGATACCCCAAAACCTATGATAATTGGTAAATAAATACCGCTCTCGGCTGATCTATTGCCGGGAGCGGTTTATATTTACTTGTATTTTATCAATAAAACCCTGTGTGAGGGGTTTGGGGACTGCTTTGTTTCGAGGGGATTTTTGTGTGGCGGGGTGTGGTTTTTGGGGAATATGTATAAATCGCCGTAAAAATTTTCATCTTATTAAAAAAATATTGATATTTTTGAGAATTTATGCTTGAATTTAGCGAAATTAATGGTATAATGGTTATGAGAGGTGACCGAAATTGCTCACGCAAGAAAGATATCAGTCAATTATCAGCATATTAAATGAAAGACAAGCCGTTACGGTCGCGGAGCTTTCGCAAATGCTTGATACGTCGGAATCCACCATAAGACGTGACTTGAACGCCCTTGACGAGCTGGGAAAGATACACAAGGTTTTCGGCGGCGCGACCGCCGTTGCTCAAAACGAGGGACTGGTCGAGGAGCTTGTGTCCACACGCGAGGGCATGATGAGGGACGAAAAAACCGCTATCGCCAAGTACTGCGCGAACCTCGTCAACAACGCGGATTTTGTCTTTATTGACGCGGGTACCACAACCTCGCGGCTTATAGATTTTTTGGACAATACGGAGGCTACCTACGTGACAAACGGCATCGTTCACGCCCGAAAGCTGATCCAGCGCGGATTCAAGGCTTATATAATCGGCGGAAAGGTCAAGCCCGTGACCGAGGCGGTCGTGGGCGCGGAGGGCATTGCCAATCTAAAAAAAATGAATTTCTCCAAAGCGTTCATGGGCACCAACGGCATCGATCTGCACACGGGCTACACGACACCCGACAGCGAGGAGGCAATGATAAAGGAAGCCGTGATAAAACACAGCTATATGTCCTTTGTGATAGCCGACCACACCAAATTTCGGCGCGTGTTCCCCGTCACCTTTTCTCCGCTGAAAAAGTGCTGCATCATCACCGACGAGGCGCCAAACGCTCAGTTTGCAAAGGAAACGATTGTTAAGGAGGTCAACAAATGATTTATACAGTTACGCTCAACCCTTCGATAGACTACATCGTTCGGCTGAAAAAGCTGGTCGACGGAGTAACCAACCGCACCGAGTCGGAGGAATATTACTTCGGAGGCAAGGGAATAAACGTCAGCTGCGTGCTGGCGGAGCTGGGACTGGACAGCACCGCTTACGGTTTTGTGGCGGGATTCACCGGCAAGGCAATTGAAAACGGTATACGCAACGACAGGATAATCACCGATTTTATCAAGCTGAAGCACGGTATCTCGCGAATCAACATCAAGATCAAGGCGGGAACGGAAACCGAGATCAACGGTCAGGGACCTCATATCGAAAAGCAGGAGCTTGAAAGACTGCTGCAAAAAACCGACCGCATATCGAGCGGCGACACACTGGTGCTGGCAGGAAGCATACCGAAAACCGTGCCCGACAACACCTACGAAATGATAATGGAGCGGCTTAAATTCAAGGACGTGCGCATCGTGGTGGACGCCACAAAGAGCCTGCTTGTGAAGTCGCTGAAATACAAGCCCTTCATGATAAAGCCCAACCGTCAGGAGCTGGGCGAAATATTCGACGCGGAGATCAGCTCCGAGGACGATATCGAATTCTACGCAAAAAAGCTTCAGGAGATGGGCGCGAAGAACGTTCTGATCTCGCTTGGAGGCGACGGCGCCATGCTTATCGACGAAAACGGCAAAAAGCACAAGGCAGGCGTGCTCAAGGAAAAGGTGCTCAATACCGTAGGCTCGGGCGATTCAATGGTAGCAGGCTTTGTGGCAGGCTACATCCAAACAGGCGACTACGCTTACGCGCTCAAGTTAGGCAGCGTGTGCGGCAACGCCACGGCGTTTTTGAACGGTCTGGCTACAAAGGAAAAGATCGACGAGCTGCTTGAAAAATTTGACCGCACCTTCGGCGAAAGCGCCGCTGAATAAGAAGCCATTGGCATAATACCGATACCTAAGAGATCAGTATTATTCGGGAAGCTCCGAAGCTGCCTGGCATAAGCGCTGCGCCGGACTCCCATACGCCAAAATAATAAAATAATTTATTCTAAAGGAGGAGGCTTATGCGAATTACCGATCTGCTTAAAAAGCAAGGAATATCACTCGGTGTAAAAGCCAACAGCAAGAAAGACGCGATTGATAAGCTTGTCGCGCTGCACCAAAAATGCGGCAACCTCAAGGACGTCAACGCCTACAAAGAGGGCATTCTTGCCCGCGAACAAATGGGTACTACCGCGATCGGCATGGAGGTAGCGATCCCTCACGCCAAGAGCGAAGCGGTCAAAGCACCTGCGCTGACCGCTATCACCGTTCCCGGAGGCGTGGATTATGAAGCGCCCGACGGACAGCCCTGCAAGCTGCTGTTCATGATAGCGGCGACCACTGACGGCGACGTTCACCTCGAGGTGCTCGCGCGTCTGATGCAAATGCTCATGGACGAAAGCTTTACCGCTAAGCTGAAAGCGGCTAAAACGCCCGACGAGTTCCTGAAAATCATCGACGACAAGGAAACCGAGAAATTCCCCGACGAAGCGAAGGCGGCTCCCGCAGCGAAGAACGGTTACCGCGTGCTCGCAGTTACCGCGTGTCCGACGGGTATCGCGCACACCTATATGGCGGCTGAAGCTCTCAACAAGGCAGGCGAAAAAATGGGTATCCCCATCAAGGTCGAGACCAACGGCTCCGGCGGCGCTAAAAACGTGCTGACCGCCGAAGAGATCGCCAACTGCGACGGAATCATCATCGCGGCTGACAAAAACGTTGAGACCGCACGCTTTGACGGCAAGCCCGTGCTTTCCACCAAGGTTGCCGACGGTATCCATAAGCCCGAAGAGCTTATAAACAAAATAGTAAACGGAGAAGTAGGCGTGTTCCACTCCGACAAAAAAGCAAGCGCCGCCGAAGCTTCCGCAGACGACGAAAGCTTCGGAAGAAAACTGTATAAACACCTGATGAACGGCGTATCGCACATGTTGCCCTTCGTTGTGGCAGGCGGTATCTTCATCGCCATAGCGTTCCTGATCGACGCCATGACAGGCGCTCCCCAGACCGGCGACTTCGGTTCGGTCCATCCTGCCGCCGCATGGTTCAAGGGTATCGGCGGCGTAGCGTTCGGCTTCATGCTGCCTATTCTGGCAGGCTTTATCGCAATGTCGATCGCGGATCGTCCCGGTCTGCTCGTCGGCTTTGTCGGCGGTGCGCTGGCGGCGTCCGGCTCAACCTTTGCCGCTCCCGGCGGCGACGGCTCATCCGTATCCGGCTTCCTCGGAGCTTTGCTTGCAGGCTTTGTTGCAGGCTGGCTTATGAAGATGCTTGAAAAATTGTGCGACGGTCTGCCCCACGCGCTTGAAGGCATCAAGCCGGTTCTCATCTATCCTCTCGGCGGACTCGGCATCGTAGGCGTTATGATGTGCGCCGTAAACCCGATCATGGGACTTATCAATCAGGGCATGATCAACGGCGTTACCGCCATGGCTCAGAACAAAGCTCTGATCGTTCCTCTGTGCGCGCTGCTCGCCGGCATGATGGCTATAGACATGGGCGGCCCGTTCAACAAGGCTGCATACGTCACCGCAACCGGACTGCTCGCAAGCGGAACCGACGCGGCGTTTATGATCATGGGCGCAGTTATGATCGGCGGTATGGTACCTCCCATCGCAATCGCGCTGTCCACCACCTTCTTTAAGAACCGCTGGACTCCCGAGGAAAGAAAGAACGGTCCCGTCAACTACATCATGGGTCTTTCGTTCGTAACAGAGGGCGCTATCCCCTACGCAGCAGGTCATCCGCTTCAGGTCATCCCCAGCTGTATCGTCGGTTCGGCTACGGCAGGCGCACTTTCCGCGCTGTTTGCCTGCACCCTCAGAGCGCCTCACGGCGGTATCTTCGTACTGCCCACCATCGGCAATCCACTGATGTACTTCCTGGCACTTATCATCGGCTCGGTAGTAGGAATGCTGCTGCTGACCGTATTGAAAAAGCCTGTCAAAGAATAAAATATATTACTGTCCCGCGAAACGCCGACCCTACCGAAAAGTCCGACGTTGTGTACGCGAGGAAAAAATAAAGGAGAAATGACTTATGGTATCAAAAAAAGTAACACTGGTAAACGCTCAGGGCTTCCATATGCGTCCGGCTTCGGTATTCGCTACCGCAATGGGCAAATACAGCTCAAACGTCACCATCAAGCATAACGGAAACGACGTCAACGCAAAAAGCCTGCTGAACATCATCGCAGCCTGCATCAAATGCGGCAGCGAGGTTGAGATCGTTTGCGACGGTCCCGACGAGAACGAAGCGCTTGCAGAAGCCGTTGGCATGATCGAGAGCGGTCTGGGCGAGTGATAAGCTTACCGGCGATAACTTATTAATTCTACTCAGGGAGGCGCGCGCCGCCTCCCTGAATTTCATAAAGAGGTGATTCACATGTTAAAAGGTATCGGCGCTTCCGAGGGCTACGGTATCGGCAAAGTTATGCTGATAGTCGAGCAGAGCCTTGAATACACGCCGAAGGAAATCATTGACGTTGACGCGGAGCTGGAGCGCTACCGTAACGCGGTCGATGTTTTCTGCGACAACACCATGAAGCAGGCTGACGCGCTCAAGGAGTCGGCAGGTGAAAAAGAGTCCGAGATCATGATGGGACACATCGCCATCATCCGCGACCCCTTTATGGGCGGCGAGATCGAAAACCTCATCAAAGCCAACCAGTGCGCCGAAGCTGCCGTCGAGCAGGTCTGCAAGATGTTCATTGACATGTTCTCGGCTACGGGCGACGAGCTGACCATGCAGCGTGCCGCGGACGTCAAGGATATCCGCGACGGTCTGCTGAGCATTCTGCTGGGCGTGAGCGAGGTCAAGATCAGCGACGCGCCTCCCGGCACCGTTCTTGTCGTCAAGGAGCTTACCCCCTCTATGACAGCAGGAATAAAAAAGGAAAACATAGTCGGCATCATCACCGAAACCGGCAGTCAAACCAGCCACTCCGCTATTTTGGCGAGAGCGCTTGAGATCCCTGCCGTGCTCAGCGTAACGGGCGCGGTACCGCATTTTTCCGGCGGCGAGCTTGTTATAGTGAACGGCTCGGCAGGCGAGGTCATAACAGCCCCGTCGGAAGCTCAGGTCGAAGAATACACAGCACGCCGCGAGGCGTTTTTGCGCGAACGCCGCGAGCTTGAAAACTTCCGCGGCAAAGCGACCGCCGACGCCGACGGCAGCGAATACGAGCTGTTCTGCAACATCGGCACGCCAAAGGACGCAGGCAAGGCGTTTGAAGCAGACGGCGAGGGCGTCGGACTGTTCCGCACCGAGTTTTTGTTTATGGACAGAAACGCCCTTCCCACCGAGGACGAGCAGTTTGAGGCTTACAAGCAGGCGAGCCTGATGATGAGGGGCAAGCCCGTGATCATACGCACGCTGGATATCGGCGGCGACAAGGAGATACCCTATTTAGGTCTTGCCAAGGAAGAAAACCCGTTCATGGGCTTCCGTGCGATCCGCTACTGCCTGAAAAACCGCGATATGTTCAAGAGCCAGATCAAGGCTATACTTCGCGCCGCAGCGTTCGGCGATATACGCATAATGTTCCCGCTCATCACCGCCGTAGAGGAGCTGCGTCAGGGCAAAGAGCTGGTCGAGGAAGCCAAGGCTGATCTCAAAGCCTCAGGCATAGAGTTCGACGAGAACATTCAGGTCGGCGTAATGACGGAAACCGCCGCCTCGGGCGTGATAGCCGATCTGCTTGCCGAGGAAGCGGACTTCTTCAGCATCGGCACCAACGACCTGACGGGCTACACAATGGCGGCTGACAGAGGCAACGCCGACGTGGGATATCTTTACTCTCCCCTTCAGCCGAGCGTGCTTCGCATGATCCGCAGGATCATAAAATGCGGCAGAGCCAAGGGTATCCCCGTAGGAATGTGCGGTGAAGCCGCGGCAGACCCGATGATGATACCGCTGCTGATCTCGTTCGGTCTGACCGAGTTCAGCGTATCCGCCCCGTCCGTGCTAAAGGTTCGCAAAAACATAGCCAAATGGACAAAAGCGGAAGCCGACGCAATAACCGAAAAAGTAATGTCCATGACCACCGAAGCAGAAATAACCGCCTACCTCAAAACCGTGGTCTGATGCAATTTGAAATCATTTGAATAATTAAAGGGATCGACACCCAATACAGCGTCGATCCCTTTTTGTATTTATTATTTATAGCGATTATTATTCCTCAAACAGCGGTGTGGAGAAATAACGTTCGGCGGTGTCGGGGAGAACGGTCACGACCGTTTTGCCCTTGCCGAGCTTTTTGGCGAGCTTCAAAGCCGCCGCAACGTTAGTACCGCCCGAAATTCCGCACATCAGCCCTTCCTCGCGCGCAAGCCGCTTGGCGGTGCTGAGAGCCTCCTCGTCAGTCACCACGTAGATCTTGTCGTAGATGTTTTTGTTGAGGATATCGGGGATGATACCGTCGCCGATCCCCATTTGCAGGTGAGTGCCGATCGTGCCTCCTGCCAGGATCGCGGCGTTCTCAGGCTCGACCGCCCAGATCTCGATATCGGGATACTGCGCCTTGAGCACCTCGCCGATACCCGTGATCGTACCGCCCGTGCCGATACCGGAGCAAAAGCCGTCAATGGGGTCGGCGCACTGCTGCATGATCTCGAGCGCAGTGTACTTTTTATGAGCCTTGACGTTGTTGATATTTTCAAATTGCTGCGGAACAAAAACACGCTTGTCCTTTTCCTTCATCTTCAGCGCGGTTTGCAGGCACTCCTCTATGCACGCACCGATGTCGCCTGCGTCGTGGATAAGCTTGACCTCGGCTCCGTAGTGACGCACGAGCTTGCGGCGTTCCTCGCTCACGGAGTCGGGCATAATGATGATCGTGCGGTAGCCTCTTACAGCGCCCACAAGCGCGAGCCCTATCCCCTGGTTGCCGCTGGTCGGCTCAACGATGATGGTGTCCTCATGGATCAGTCCCTGCCGCTCAGCCTGCAATATCATGTTCAGCGCCGTTCTGGTTTTGATGGATCCGCCCACGTTGAGCGCCTCGAATTTCACTAAAATATCAGCGCTGTCCTCGTCAACCATGCGGTTCAGACGGATCAGCGGAGTTTGTCCCACTGCTTCTAAAATGTTATTGTAAATCATGCTTCATTGCCTTTCATATTTTTTCCTTTCCATTATATTTTATTAAAGATTGCGTGTCAATAGATTTGAAAAAATACTTATTGACCAGTACACGCAAAACCACAAATTATGCGCAGAACACTACTTGTAT
Organism: uncultured Ruminococcus sp.; assembly: GCA_902790475.1. Lineage (GTDB taxonomy): Bacteria > Bacillota > Clostridia > Oscillospirales > Acutalibacteraceae > Ruminococcoides. The sequence continues at coordinate 26,642 of CADASG010000035.1, forward strand.
ATCCGTGCGCGTATATATCTTGACAAAGCCGCGTTCTTAATGTAAAATATAAGTAAGAAAAATGCGCCAATAGCTCAGCAGGATAGAGCGTGCGCCTCCTAAGCGTAAGGTCGGGGGTTCGAATCCCTTTTGGCGCGCCAAAGCCGTTTTTGATGTCTTTTCATCGAAAACGGCTTTTATACTATCTTCAAATAAAACCCACTTATTCTGATTCCCGGCAGAATGCAGACTTGTTTTAAGGCAATACCGCATAATTCAGGTGTGCGGATTGCACAGTAAGATTTTTCGTCAGGTTGCACAAATAAATTGAGGTAAGGCTGTCGCCTTGCCGAGATTTTTTGGGCAAGCTGACGGAATAAGATTCAAGCAAGC
>CADASG010000036.1 GCA_902790475.1 uncultured Ruminococcus sp.
TGCCGCTGCGCACTTTATGCGACGAAAGTGCGCAATTTTGCCGACGCCGCTGCTCAATTTGTGCGGCCGAGGTGCTCAATTTCGGGCGATGTATTCATGCATATGTGTAGCTAATTAATTTTTCATTGTTTTTGTTTTGATTCGATAGTGAATTTAAAATAATTGGTTTCATAAGATATCCTCCAAAAAAAAGAATTGAATAGTACTTATAAGTACTATAAAAGTAATATACCACAAAAATATGATAAAGTCAATAGTATCAATCAGTACTATCAGGTGATTTTATGTATTTTAAACGATTGCGGGATATGCGTGAGGATCACGATATGAAGCAGGTGGAGATTGCTGATTATCTTGGTATAGCGCAGACTGTTTATTCTCGCTATGAACGAGGCTTTCAGACAATTCCCGTGGAGCATTTATTGAAGTTGGCTGAGCTATACAGGGTATCCGTAGATTATTTGCTGGGCAGAACCGAAAATCCTAATATGAATTGATAAAAGACCGTTTCTTCCAAGCGGTCTTTTATGCTGTTGAAAAATGCGCGAAGATGGTGTATAATATATCAAGAATACAAAAAAGGCGGTGTTTTTCTTGGAAGTCAAGCCGGGCGACAGGGTGGAGCTTAAAAAGCCGCATCCCTGCGGTAACAGGATTTTTACCGTGCTGCGAGTCGGCATGGATTTCAAGCTGCGCTGTGAAGCCTGCGGACGCGAGTGGATGGCGCCGCGCACAAAGGCTGAGAAAAGCATAAAAAAGATTTTGGAGTAAGCTATGTTTGAACGAATAGAGATTTTTGACAAGCGGTATACCGAGCTGAACCGCAGGCTCTACGAGCCCGACGTGGCGGCGAATCCCGACGAGTACCAAAAGGTGATGAAGGAACTGAAATCCATTGAGGAGATCGTTTTGACCTACCGCGACTATAAAAAGGCGCTGCAAACCGAGCGCGACAGCCTTGATATCCTTAACGATAATTCTGATACGGAATTAAAAGAGCTCGCTCAGCTCGAGCTGGACGAGGCTAAGGAGCAGATTGAAGCCCTGAGCGAAAAGCTGAAGATACTGCTGCTTCCCAAGGATCCCAACGACGAGCGCAACGTTATCGTAGAGATCAGAGGCGGCGCGGGCGGCGAGGAAAGCGCCCTGTTCAGTGCAGTGCTCTTTCGCATGTACACCATGTACGCCGAGCGGCGAGGCTACCGCGTAGAGGTGGTCAACGCCAATGAGACCGAGCTGGGCGGCTACAAGGAGATCTCATTTATGATCGAGGGCGAGGGAGCTTATTCGCGCTTTAAGTTTGAAAGCGGAGTACACCGTGTTCAGCGCGTGCCCGAGACCGAGAGTCAGGGGCGCGTCCATACCTCCACAACAACCGTGGCTGTGCTGCCCGAGGCTGAGGACGTAGAGCTCGAGATCGACCCCAACGACCTCAAAATCGACACCTTCCGTTCAAGCGGCGCAGGCGGTCAGCATATCAACAAAACAAGCTCCGCTATCCGCATAACCCACCTGCCCACAGGCACGGTGGTGGAATGTCAGGACGAGCGAAGCCAGTACAAGAATAAAGACAAGGCGCTAAAGGTGCTCAAAAGCCGCCTGCTCAAAGAAAAGCAGGACAAACAGGCGAGCGAGATAGCCGCCGACCGCAAGTCGCAGGTCGGCACGGGCGACCGCAGCGAGCGCATCCGCACCTACAACTACCCCCAGGGCAGACTCACCGACCATCGCATCGGACTGACCCTGTACAAACTGGAAGATATTTTAAACGGCAATCTTGACGAGGTGATAGACGCTCTCGTTACTGCCGACCGCGCCGAAAAGCTAAAGGAAAGCATGGCGCAATAGACTGCGAGGTGAGAGCATGACAACAGAATACCTGCGCGATACGCCTGCTGATATTGAACGCGCAGCTGAGATTTTACGCGGCGGCGGACTGGTGGGGATACCCACCGAGACGGTCTACGGGCTTGCAGCTAACGCCCTAAACGGCGAGGCGGTCGCCGGGATTTTCCGCGCGAAGGGCAGACCGATGGACAATCCGCTGATCGTTCATATCGCGGAAATCGACGATATACAGCGCTTTTCACTGGCACGGGAGATACCCGACGCGGCGCGGGAGCTTGCAAAGCGCTTTTGGCCGGGACCCCTTACGATCATTTTGCGCAAGGGTGACGCGATACCCGATGAGGTTTCCGCAGGACTTGATACGGTAGCGATACGCCTGCCTGCGCACCCTGCGGCACGCCGCATTATTCGTGAAGCAGGAACTCCGCTGGCGGCTCCCTCCGCCAATCTTTCAGGTTCTCCCAGTCCCACCACAGCTGCTCATGTTATGAATGATTTGAACGGCAAGATCGACGCCGTGCTCGACGGCGGCGCCTGTGACGTGGGAGTTGAAAGCACGGTCATAACCCTCGCGACGGATATCCCCACCGTTTTACGTCCCGGCGGCGTGACCGTGGAACAGCTGCGCGGAGCGCTCGGCGAGGTCGCAGTGGACAGCGCCGTGCTCCATAAGCTCGAAGAGGGCAGAGCGGCGGCGAGTCCGGGCATGAAATACAAGCACTATGCGCCAAAGGCAAATGTTGTGCTGCTCAAATGCACCGACGAGGAATTTATAGGATATGTCTCCGAACGCGGAGGACGCGGCGTGGCGGCGCTGTGCTGCGACGAGGATGTTGAAGCGCTGCGCGGAGTCAAGACCGTTTCACTGGGAAAGCGCGGCGATTACGAGGCTCAGGCTCACAATCTGTTTGACAGCCTGAGGCGTGTGGACGGCTACGGCGACGTAGTGACGGTCTATGCCCGTTTGCCGCACACCGACGGCGTAGGAATGGCGGTGTATAACCGCCTGATACGCGCGGCGGGATTTGAGGTGATCGACCTTGAGAACAGTTAAGCTGATCGGTCTTACAGGTCAGAGCGGCGCAGGCAAAACTACGGTTTTGCGCTGCTGGGCTGAGCGCGGAGCAAGTGTATTCGATTCCGATCTCGTTGTCAAAAAGATCTACGAAAGCGGCTCGCCCTGCTTAAAGGCGGTGGCGGCGGAATTCGGCTCGGATATTTTGCGTAACGACGGCACGCTTGACCGCGCGCTTTTGGCTCAGCGCGCGTTTTCCGATCCGGCGCGTACCCAAGCGCTCAACGAGCTTGTCCACCCGTTCGTTACGGCGGAGCTGTTAAAACAGATAAAAGCGGAGCGGCCGCGTATTCTGATAATTGACGCGCCCCAGCTGTTCGAGAGCGATTTAGACGCCTTGTGCGACGTGATCACAGCCGTTACCGCTGATGAAAAGCTGCGGCTGAGCCGTATATGCAGCCGCGACGGAGTAAACGAAGTTCAGGCAAGGCTGCGGCTGAGCGCACAGCATGACGAGGCTTTTTTCAGAAAAAACGCGGATCATGTGCTTGAAAACAACGGAAATACCGAAGAGCTGCTGATCAAAGCAGGCGCTCTTTATGATATGATTTGTATTTGATGTGTGAAGGGAGGCGGCAGTATGGAACAGCCGCGTCACGGTAAACAGCCGCAACGCAGGAGATCTGTAAAAAATGAGAAAAAGCGCAAGCGCGCAAGCTTTTTGATTTGGGCGGTGCTTGTGGTGATTTTTGCAGGAGGCGCAGTGTTCCTGTCGGCTTTTTTCCATGAGGACACCAAGGAAAAGGTGCAAAAATCCGTGTATCCGCTCGAATACACTGATTTGGTCGAAAAAGCCGCCGCAGACTATGATCTTGATCCCAACCTGATTTACGCGGTGATACATACCGAAAGCGGATTCGATCCAAACGCCGAGTCCGGTGCAGGGGCGCGCGGCTTGATGCAGGTCATGCCCGACACCTTTGAGTGGCTCTCTGGAATGCGCGGCGAAGGCGATCGGTACACCGCCGACGATTTATATACTCCTTCGGTCTGCATTGACTACGGCTGCTATCTGCTGCGCTACAACCTCGATTTGTTTTCACAGGACGAGGTGAGCGCCGTGGCTGCGTATAACGCAGGCTTCGGCAAGGTGGAGGAATGGCTTTCGGACAGTACGCTGAGCACCGACGGAAAAAAGCTCGACCAACCCGAGAACATACCCATAGATGAAACACGCGATTACGTCAGCAAGGTCGAAAACGCCAAGCGCATGTATACCGAGCTGTATGGTTCTAAATAATAATTCGGAGAGCGCAAAGCAACGCTTTCCGTTCAGAAAGGATGACTTCCCATGGCAGAGGAAAAAACAAAGGCGGCTCTCCTAAAGGAGAAGCTGATGAATCACCCGAAAACGATAAAGAAGCTCACTGCGGAGGAGATAGCCGCAGCGGACGCGTTCTGCGAGGACTACAAGGCTTTTCTCAACGCCTCTCCCGTAGAGCGTGAAGCGGTGCGTTATACCGTCGGTCTTGCGGAAAAAGCAGGCTTCAAGCCCTATGCTCCAGACGCGGAGTATCAGCCAGGCGACAGGGTTTATTACACCAACCGCGGCAAGGCTATAGCGCTGGCGGTTATCGGCAAACAGGGCGTAAAAAACGGCGCCCGTTTAGCTATCGCGCACATCGACTCTCCGCGTATCGACTTAAAGCCGAATCCGCTGTATGAGGATTCAGGCTTGGCGCTGTTTAAAACGCATTATTACGGCGGACTTAAAAAGTACCAGTGGACGGCGATCCCCCTGACCCTTCACGGCACTGTGGTAAAGCTCGACGGCACCTCGGTGGATATCGTATGGGGCGACGGAGAGGACGAAAGCTGCTTCTGTGTGTCCGACCTCCTTCCGCATTTGGCGCAGGAACAGGTTACAAAGCCGATGGCAAAGGCGTTTACGGGCGAGGATTTAAACGTGCTGATAGGATCGCGCCCCTTTGCCGAGGGAACGGATCAGGATAACGACTTGGTTAAGCTCAATGTAATGTCCATACTCAACGAAAAGTACGGCATCACCGAGGGAGACTTCCTGTCAGCGGAGCTGTGTCTGGTGCCTTCGTTCAAGTCAAAGGACGTCGGCTTTGACCGCAGCATGATCGGCGGCTACGGCCACGACGACAAGGTTTGCGCTTATCCCGCAGCGGCTGCTGCGCTGGCGCTCGAAACGCCCGAAAACACCTGTATAACCTACCTCACCGATAAGGAGGAGATAGGCAGCGACGGCAACACGGGTATGCAAAGCGATTTCCTGCGCTACTTCATATATGATCTTGCCCGTCAGGACGGCGTGGAGGGATATCACGCCCTGTCAAAAAGCACCTGCCTTTCAGCCGACGTGAACGCAGCGTTCGACCCTACCTACGCGTCCGCGTTTGAGGCGAAAAACAGCTGCTATCTCGGCGGCGGTGTGGTGATTTCCAAGTACACCGGTCACGGCGGCAAATACGATACCTCCGACGCGTCCGCCGAATATATGGGTCAGATCCGCGCGCTTCTCGAGAATAACGGCGTGGAATGGCAGATCGGTGAATTGGGCAGAGTCGATTTAGGCGGCGGCGGCACCATCGCAAAATATGTCGCTAACATGAATGTTGACGTGGTTGATTTAGGCGTACCCGTGCTCAGTATGCACGCGCCTTTTGAGATAGTCTCCAAAACCGACGTATATATGGCGTACAGGGCTTTCTTTGAATTCTTTAAAGCCTGACGTCAGATGATCAGGGGCTCCTTTTTTAAGGAGCCCTTTGGTATTATAGGCAACACCGCACAATTCAAGGCGCCCGGCTTGCTTGAATCTTATTCCGTCAGCTTGCCCAAAAAATCTCGGCAAGGCGACAGCCTTACCTCAACGGTATTGCCTATAGGACTTCCGTAAAAAAATTAACGTTAATCGTTAAAAAAGTATTGACAAACGAAAAAACCGTGCTATAATATAATTAACGTTAAACGTTAAATAATTAATCTTTGGAGGTTGCTATGGAAAACTCAATCAAGAAAAAAATCAATGTTTTCGGCAGAGTCGGTAAAATCATCACCACGATCATTATCGTATTTCTTTTGGTGGCGGAGGGGTTTATGCTCGTCGGTGCGGTCATAACTGCGGTGCTGCCAAATGACTGCATAAGCGTGGATGTGGCAGGAACTGCGAAGATCGATGTGGACACGGATTATTTCGATATAAACGAAGGACAGGTTTTTCTGAATGTCGGCGAAAGCAAGCTTCCGTTTGGCAATATCTCCGACGAACAACTCAATATATATAATAACAGCCCCGTTGTTATGCAGTTTGACGCTAAAACAGCCAATCTGCACTTCGATTTGAGATCGGCATTTTTCATACTCATGATCTCAATGGCAGATGCTGCCGCTATGGTTGTAGCATTGTTTTTCCTGCGTGCGCTGATGAAGCAGTTTATGATATGCGACACACCGTTCAGCGACGGCGTGATCAAAAAAATGCGCGCCTTTGCCATTTCGCTGATCCCGACCGTGGCGGTAGCCTTTGTTACAGACGCTCTCGGAAGTGAAGTGTTAAGCTTTTTCAGCAACGCCCATGTCGATTTATTGACAGTAGGCTTTGTGGTCGTCATCTTCATACTCACCGCGATCTTCAAATATGGCGCTCAGCTGCAAAAGCAATATGACGAAACGGTTTAAGGTGACGAAATGGGAGAGATCATTGTAAGGCTTGACAGGGTGATGGCTGACCGAAAAATCGGGCTTAACGAGCTTTCGGAACGAGTCGGGATAGCCAACGTCAATCTGTCGAAGCTGAAAAACGGACATGTCAGCGCGGTGCGGTTTTCCACGCTGTGCGCGCTGTGCGAGGCGCTTGACTGTCAGCCCGGCGATTTGCTTGAATTCAGTAAAAAAGAGTAAGCTTACAGCCTGCCGAATCCTGATTGGATATTCGGCAGGCTGCATTTATGTGTTTTATGTGATTTTATACTGAATTTTTCCGTTTGCCACTTGTGAATCGGGAAAAACCTTGTTATAATAATAGGGCAACACCGCACAATTCAAGGCGCACGGCTTGCTTGAATATTATTCCGTCAGCTTGCCCAAAAAATCTCGGCAAGGCGACAGCCTTACCTCAATTACTGCGCAATCCGCACACCTGAATTATGCGGTATTGCCATAGAAATGATATCATAATACAAGGAGAAGGCAATGAAAATATCCGGTAAATGCTCCGCGCTGATTTTGGCGCTTATTATTCTGGCAAGCCTGACGGTGAGCTGTTTTGTCATGAACACCAAGCAGGGCTATCATGAGGATGAGCTGTTGAACTACAACCTCGCGAATTCGCCGCAGCTGTTGTTAGAGGACGACGTTAAGGCGAAGCTGTCGGACGGCAGCATGAAAACCCCGGAAGATTTCAACGCATTTTTGGCGGTCAGCGACGACCATCGTTTTGACTACGGTATGGTGTATCACAACCAGATCGTGGACGGAGTGCATCCGCCGTTCTATTACTCGCTTGTACACACAGTTTGCTCACTGTTCCCGGGCGTGTTCAACAAGTGGCTCGGCTTTATAGTCAATCTTATCATGATGGCAGGCGCACTGCTGCTGCTGTTCCGTATCGGCAAACGCGTCACTGATAATAATCTCTACGCGCTTATCGCCGTAGGAGGGTACGCGCTGAGCATCGCCTGCATAACCACTACTATCTATCTGCGAATGTACGCCACGCTCACCTTTTTTGTACTGGCGTTTTTGGCGGTGACCTTACGCATTTATGACCGCAAAAATGAGGTAAAGCTCACAGATCTGCTGCTGATGCTCGTCACAGTGACCTTGGGTATCCTCACGCAGTATTACTTTGTTGTGTTCGCCGGACTGATCGGTTTGGTATTCCTGGTGTTCAGTATCAGGGAAAAACACATTAAAACTCTGCTCAAGTACATTATCACCGCCGTGATCGGTGCGGGCATTGCACTGGCGATCTATCCTAACATGATCATGCAGGTTTTGGGCAGCGATCGCGGAGTAGGCTCCACAGGCTCCGTCAATATTGACTTTATCACTATCCTCACCTATGTGGGCTACAAGCTGCTCACCTATGTTGAGGTGCTCAGCAAGGATATGTTCCTCGGTCAAATGTGGCTGTGCGCTTTGTGCGTTGTCCTTCTTCTCGGCTTCGGCGTGTACTTCCGTTTTGTAAAAAAGAAGAAGCTGCTCCGCAAGGCTTGGTTTTTGATCGTACCGGGTGTGTTCTATTTTATGGGTATCGCCCTAATTTCGCCCTTTAACAGCGACCGTTATATCATGGCTTCTATGCCCATGCTTTCTATGATTGCTGTGTTTGGTTTTATTCGCATATTCAATTTGCTGCCAAACCAAAAACTGAGACTTGTCCTGCCTGCCTGTATTTTGGCGGCAAGCATTGTCGGACTGATCGCTGTCAAGCCCTATTACACCTACGGCAAGTCAAGCTTGTATGACCCCAAGACCCGCGACTGTCTTTATGTGGGAACACCTATGCAGGAGTGGAACAAAAACTTAGATAAATTCATGCTTTACGATACCGTCACTATAGTACAGACCTCCATGAATATTGACGGACTGGTGGAGGAGATCGAAGCCTTTGCCAATAAGCGCGGAGTTATCACCAACGGCAAGATCGGCGGCATGGTGGATTCCTTTATTGACAGCGGCAGCGGCAAGGGAGACGCCCAAAGCAAGGAAAGTAACCTTAGCACCACCACTCTTGACTCGCTCAAGGAGAACAAGGTGCTGCGTGATAAAACCGAATTGACAGTCTATATTTCACGCTTGGCGGACAATGACGCAGTGATTTCATATCTGAAAACTCTGGGCTTTACACAGCAAAAGCTTATCGAAGCAGATCAAAGCTTTGAGGATTACTTCAACTGGTACGACTATTTCGTAGAAACCGAATCTTACAGCAACGTTTACCTGCTGAGCAGGTGATCGGGATCAACGGCAAAAAATCATGAAAGGATAATTTGATGGATAAATCAGACAGAAAAAATGCGATCGGTTTCGCGTTTTCGGGCGGCGGCTTGCAGGGTATCGCCCACGTGGGCGCGGTCAAGGCTCTGTATGAGCTGGGTATCCAACCTCAGTTTGTGTCGGGTACCAGCTCCGGCTCAGCTATGGCGGCGCTTGTGGCGATGGGCTGCGACGCCGACGATATGAAGCGCGTCGCCGAAAAATACTGGAAGGATCTGGTCAAATTCCGTCCGAGCTCGATCTTTCAGTCGATAGTGTCGCTGAAATTCAGCCGCAAGGCGCCGGGAGACGGGTTGATGGACGGCGTAATAGTCGAAAGCATGATGCGCTCGGTAATGGACGAAAAGGGTATCAGCGGTTTTCGCGACTGTCCGATCAATTTGACTGTCTGCACCAACGATACAAAGACTACCGATGAGGTGATCATCACAGCCTTTGACGAGGAGCTTGAACGGCTGGGCAATGAGTATGTGCAGTATATAACCGACGTTCCGCTCGAAACGGCGGTGCGCGCGAGCATGTCGTTCCCGGGACTGTTCACTACCTGCAACTACGGGGATTACAACTTCATCGACGGCGGCTCCAAGGACAACCTGCCCGTAAAGGTGCTCAAGGATATGGGCGTGGGAAAGGTGCTTGCGCTGGCGTTTGACGTAATGGACTACACTCCCCAAACAGGCATCGACGGCTTGATGAAGGTCATCTGGCGCGCGCTCGATCTGTATTCCATCAACGGAACGCGCAAAAGCATGGAAATGGCGGATTACTGCGTGCAAATCAAAAACGAAAACACAGCTATCTTTTCCATGGACAACATCGACGAAACCATTGAGGAAGGCTATCAGTGTGTAATGCGCCATAGGGACGAGATATTAAAGATTTTTAAATAATTCTATACAAGAAATAAAAAGGGAGACCGTCGGTCTCCCTTTTTTATAATTGGATCTTATTACTTTACTGTTTTGAGAAATACTTGTCAAGCAAATCTGCGATGAAAGGAATCTTGCCGATTATGGGCAGCTCCTTGACCTTGCCCGAAGCGGAGTTGACGATACCGATAATGGCAAGCACAAAGATCGCAATGGAGCCAAGTGAGAAAATAACAGAGAAGATGTTTGAAACAACGCTCGGAGTGTAATATGTTCCGAAATAAGTCGTAACAAGATGTCCGGGGAAAATCGCCTTGATGATCGCCTTGATGATCTCCGTGGCGATAGTGTAAGCAATACTGCATGCAAAAAGCGTGGCGCCCTGTTTTACATGGAATTGACAAAACGGCGAGTTCTTTCTGGTGAACATGGGGATCAAAAACAGAATGCCCAGATAAGAAAGCCATGCGATGCTTTTGTTTGCCTGCACGTCGGCGTCGGTGTTCATTATCTGAGGCTGAACGGGAGGCGCATAATAATTATTGCCGTTATTCGGCGCTCCGTTGTACGGCACTCCGTTATTCGGCGCTCCGTTGTTCGGGGCACCTGTGTTAAAGTTGGGAGTCTGCTCGGTTACCGGGGTTCCGCAGGCAGGACAAAAGCTTACGTTGTCGCTGATCTGCTGACCGCAATTTTTGCAAAATGCCATAGTTTTACTCTCCTTTTTATAATTCTGTATCAGAATTTTATTTTGTTCGCGATGTACGCGTTCAGTTCGTCGATCTTTACACGCTCCTGCTGCATCGTGTCGCGGTCGCGCACGGTAACGCAGCCGTCCTCGATCGAGTCAAAGTCATAGGTAACGCAGAACGGTGTGCCGATCTCGTCCTGACGGCGGTAGCGCTTGCCTATGGAGCCTGCGTCGTCAAAGTCGGTCATAAAGTCTGCACGCAGCATGTCGGCAACCTCGCCTGCTTTCTCGCTGAGCTTTTTGGACAGCGGAAGCACAGCAGCCTTGAACGGTGCGAGAGCGGGGTGGAAGTGCATTACCACGCGTGTATCCTTCTCGTCGATCTGCTCCTCGTCGTACGCCTCGGTGACGACCGCAAGGAACAGGCGCTCAACGCCCAGTGAAGGCTCGATGACATAGGGGATGTACTTTTCGCCTGTGGTCTGGTCAAAGTACTCCAGGCTCTTTCCGCTTGTGTTGATGTGCTGTGTGAGGTCGTAGTCGGTTCTGTCTGCGATGCCCCAAAGCTCGCCCCAGCCGAAGGGGAAGAGGTACTCAAAGTCGGTGGTCGCCTTGGAATAGAAGCTGAGCTCCTCCTTGTCGTGGTCGCGGAGTCTGAGGTTTTCTTCCTTGATGTTCAGCGAATAGAGGAAGTCGCGGCAGAAGCTGCGCCAGTAGTCAAACCATTCCAGATCGGTGCCGGGCTGACAGAAGAACTCAAGCTCCATCTGCTCAAACTCGCGCACACGGAAGATAAAGTTGCCGGGAGTGATCTCGTTGCGGAAGCTTTTGCCGACCTGCGCCACTCCGAAGGGGATCTTTTTGCGGCTGGTGCGCTGGATGTTTGCGAAGTTTACAAAAATGCCCTGCGCGGTCTCGGGACGCAGATAGATCTCGTTTTTGGTGTCCTCGGTAACGCCCTGGAAGGTTTTGAACATCAGGTTGAACTGACGGATATCGGTAAAGTTGTGCTTGCCGCAGTTGGGGCAGGGGATGTTCTTTTCGTCTATGTAATCGGTCATCTGCTGATTTGTCCAGCCTGCGACGTTGGTGCCGTCAAAGTCCTCTATAAGATTGTCGGCGCGGTGACGGGTTTTGCACTCCTTGCAGTCCATCAGCGGATCGGAAAAACCGCCGAGGTGACCTGAGGCGATCCATGTCTGGGGATTCATCAAAATCGCGGAGTCCAGTCCGACATTGTATTTGTTTTCCTGTACAAACTTTTTCAGCCATGCCTGCTTGATGTTGTTTTTCAGCGCCATGCCGAGCGGACCGTAGTCCCATGTGTTGGCAAGACCGCCGTAGATCTCGGAGCCGGGATACACAAAGCCTCTGCCCTTGCACAGGGCTACAATTTTATCCATCGTCTTTTTGGTGTTTTCCATAGTTTACCTCGCTTATCTCGGGAATCCTTCAGGGCTTCCCTTGTTTATTATTACATAAAGAATTTTACCTTTTATTGCCTCAGTTGTCAAGCGATTTCAAAAATTATCGCGTTCACAGCCGAATGAGAGCCGCATAGAATGTGATGAAAGGGGTTGTTTTTATGCAAACAGCAGACACAGCGGCAAAAATCACGGGTGAAAGCCCGTTTAAACCCGAATATGACGAGTACCTCAGCCAATATCCGGGCAGAGGCGCGCTGAAGGTTCAAATCAGCGTGGCGCGTGACGCGTTTCCCGTGGAGGGAGTTTTTGTGGACGTCGCCTCCGTATTCAACGGCAAGCGCTACACGCTTTATCACGACGTGACCGATTCCTCTGGCATAGTCAATGAGATCGTACTGCCGACCCTTCCGGCGTCGTCCAGTCTTGATCCTAAGACGGCAGGACAGGGAGAAGCGGAGTATTTTGTTTCGGCGTTCCATCCTGCGTTCGGCGAGATAACGGACTGCCCGGTAAAGGTGCTCGACCGCATTGAAACCATTTTACCGATCACCCTCACGCCGAGCACGAAGAACGGGGAGGCAAAATAATGGCGGAGGTCGTGATCCCCGAGACGATCACCGTTCATCTGGGCAGACCTAACGAGTTTGCGGAAAACGTGACCGTCAATTTTACCGATTACATCAAAAACGTCGCGTCCAACGAAATCTATCCCACATGGCCCGAGAGCGCCATCCGCGCCAATGTGACCGCGCAGATCAGCTTTGCGCTCAACCGCATTTTCACAGAGTTTTACCGAAGCCGAGGCTATGATTTCGATATCACCGACAACACCTCTATCGACCAAAAGTACGTACACGGCGGAGTTGTATACGATAATATCAGCCAAATAGTAGACGAAATATTCAACAACTACCTTGTTCGCACGGGCAGCGTTGAGCCTCTGTACGCGCAGTTTTGCGACGGCTACCGCACCTACTGCAACGGCTTGCTTCAATGGGGCTCGGTAGAGCTTGCCGAACGCGGCTTTTCTCCGCTTGATATTCTGCGCTACTATTACGGCGATAATATAAGCCTGGTATATAACGCTCCCGTGGGCGACAATACGCAGTCCTATTCGGGAGTGGCGCTGCGGCGCGGTTCGTTTGGAGACGATGTGCTGACCGTTAAACGCGAGCTGAACCGGATCAGGCAAAACTACCCGGCGGTTCCGAAAATAACCCAGCTCAACGGTGTTTATGACGGAGAAACCGAGAACGCCGTCAGAAAGTTTCAGGAGATATTTAATCTCGACGCTGACGGCATCGTGGGCAAGGCGACATGGTATAAGCTTAAAATGATTTACAATTCCGTGAAGCGGCTCAGCGAGATAACGGGAGAGGGACTGACGCTCAGCGAGGTGGAAAAGCGCTACACGCGGCAGCTCCAACTCGGCGACAGAGGCGCAGACGTTCAGGCTCTTCAATACTATCTCGCGTTTTTGGGCTACTTTTATCCCGATCTTCCGCCTATCCCGATAACGGGCTACTTCGGCACCCTGACGCGCGACGCGGTATTTTCCTTCCAAAACCGTGAGGGACTGCCGGTAACGGGCGTGGTCGATGCAAATGTGTTTTTGCGTGTGGAGCAGGCGTACAGGGCTGCGGTAGGCGATCTTCCCGACAACTATCAGAGCGCGATCGGCGACCCGTATCCCGGCAGATTCGTTGTGGAGGGCGACAGGGGAGAGAACGTAAGGCTTATCCAGCAGGGTCTGAACGCTGTTCACCGAATAAATCCGGCTGTTCCCGAGGTAAGCGCAGACGGCATCTTCGGACCGCGCACCAAAAACGCTGTGATACAGCTCCAGAAAAGCCTCGGCATTGAACAAAACGGCGCGGTCGGTCCCGTTGAGTGGAGTGAGCTGATAACCGCCGCAAACAATCTGTAAGCCTGCGTCAAGTCAGGACGGAGTGAGCAATAATTGTGTGATGTCCCAAAAAGTCACAGCAACAAAGTATTATTGGAGAAATCAACAAAGAAACAAAACACGATTTTCACACTTTGATAATTCATTCGTCATACTATACAAAAACTTAATACTTAAATAGTACGACATAAACAAAAAATTAGAATAAAAAATAATTGCGAAAAAAGGCTTGATTTTTTATTTTGATTCTGCTAATATAAGCTTGCGCTCGGGAAAACGACAAAATACGCAAAGTAATGCTTTCCCGGGGAACACACAATTTAAAGAATAGATCAAGAAAAAATCAGGAGGAAATCATCATGACAAAGACCAAAAAGACTTCCCGCATCGCATCACTCGTTCTCACATTTGCAATGCTTCTCAGCGTGCTCTGCATCGCAGGTACAGCTACCGCAGGTGCTGCAACAGACAGAGTAAGCCTTTACTCCTCAAGCGTAACCTTCTCCAAGTACGGCGGCAAAACCTATGAGGTATATGTTCAGACCAGAGACAACGCTTACAACCAGAAGGTAACCATCCACTACAACTATCTTGACACAATGGGCTGGCAGGATGCCAACGCTACCTACGTGACCACCCTCAGCGACGGCTCCAAGATCTGGAGAGCTATGTTCTCCAGCTTCAACACTCAGTTCGCTATCAAGTACGAGGCTGACGGTCAGGTTATCTGGGATAACAACTACGGCAGAAACTACAACGGCACAGAGGTTATCGGAACCGCTCCCGTCGCTGCAGAGAGCCTCGGTTATCAGTACGACAACTCTAACTATCAGATCAACGCTGTTCTCCAGAACTACGCTTACCACAAGAACGTATTTGTAAGATACACCACCGACGGTTGGAGAACCTATCAGGACAAGGCGCTTGGCTACAACAACACCAACGCTGACGGCACTGAGACATGGACCACCAGAGTTAACATCTCCGGTGCTACTCAAAACTTCCAGTACGTTATCTGCTATCAGGTAAACGGCACTGAGTTCTGGGCAAACAACTTCGGCGCAAACTACAACTGCAACTTCTGCATCCACCACTAATTAAATCTGCATTAACTTCTATCTCTGCCGCGGCTTTTAACGAGCCGCGGCTTTTTGCATTTTCCTCCGAAAATGTACGGAAATTGCCGCATATGTCCTGAAATTGCCGCGAAAATGACGCCCGGGAAGGAACTGATCAGAGTCTTAGGCAAAATAAACAAAAACCGCGCTTTATTTTTGGCAGTGAAATTTTTGGTATTTTCTAAAAAGGAAAATTGCTTTTTTCGCCGTATAGTATGATATAAGGGTAATTATGGAGTAGAAGGCTACTTCCGGATTTAAAAATTTTTTCAGTTTGGAGGAACATCAGTATGGTAAGGAATCAGCACAAGTTTTTATGCCTGTTTTTGTGCGTGTTACTGCTTGTTTCAGCGTTGATGGTCGGCTCGTTCAGCGCGTTTGCGGCGGCGGGTGACACGGTGTACGTCAGACTCAACAACAGTTGGTCAAGCGTGCGCTGCTATATGTGGAACAGTGACAGCGACAAAAACGCAAATTGGCCCGGTGCCACAATGACAAAGGTGAGCGACAACGTGTATTCGTACAAGCTCCCCAAAAGCTACGGCAACATCATTTTCAACAACGGCAACAGCGGTCCGGGCAACCAGACCAACGACATGGTTTATCCCGGCGCGAACCAGATCTACGATCTGAGCAAAGATTCATGGAGCGCCTACAACCCCGGCGGAAATAATCCCACTACGCCCACCTCGGCTACATCGGCAAATCCTTCGGATACGATAACCGTTTACCTGAAGAATTCTGCAGGATGGTCAAGCCCCAACTGCTACATGTGGAACAGCGACAGCGATAAAAACAGCGCATGGCCGGGTGTTGCCATGAAGAGCGAGGGCGACAACGAGTGGTCTTATACCACCACCAAGAAGTATTCCGGCTGTATTTTCAACGGCAACGGCGGCAGCAGCCAGACGGACGACCTGACCACTATGGACGGTTACATTTATGACAACGTCACCAAGCAGTGGACCGTGCGTGACGTCAGCCCTATTCGCGTCAGCTCCTTCAGCGCGGATCCGTCTTCCGAGATATATACAGGCGTAGAGGTCATGCTGTCCGCAAATGCTGCAAGCTCTGCAGGCACCGTGACATATAAGTTCAGCGTGACCAACAGCGCAGGCTCAACCTCCGTTATCGCCACCAACAAGGTCGGCGCGGCTTCGTGGATCCCCACCAACGCAGGCAATTACACGATAACCTGTGATTTCTCGGATACCGCAGGCAACACCAATTCACGCAAGCTTACCCTGAGTGTTGCAAATGATACCAATCTTGCCAATCCCGTTATCAAGAGCGTCACACCGGGTAACCTCAATCTCGTTAAGCGCAATGCCGAGACCACGGTTTCCGTCAATGCAGGCGGCGGTAAAACGGGAACAAATCTGCTTTTCTATAAGTATATCGTCAAGGATCCCAACGGCGCTCAGAACACGCCTTACTACACGCTCAACAGCACCTACCGCTTCACACCCACAAAGCTCGGAAAATACACCGTAGATGTATATGTGCAGGCTTCCGACAACAACACAGTCAACAGAACCTATACCTATGAAGTGACCGATAACGGTCCCACCACTCCTACGGTTCCCACCGATCCCACTCCCACATCCTCGAGCGGCTATCAAAAGGGCGACGTTGACAAAAACGGCAAGGTCAATATCTCCGACGCTACCTATATCCAGAAGCACCTGGCGAGATACTCGGGCTACGGCAATATTGACGTTGCTCTGGGCGATATGAACGGCGACGGAATCGTGACCATCAAGGATTCAACTTTGATTCAAAGAAGAATAAACGGAGATTATTAAGGGGGAGAATGACATGACAAGAGCAAAAAAGTTTTTAGCGTTTTTCCTTGTCTTGACGATGATCTCCGCTGTGGGCGCTGTTTCCGTAACGGCGGCAACGGCTGAACAGCCCGCTGCTGCGGAATCCGCCGGCAGAATTGTTATCCACGCAAGACAGGATAACGTCAGTCAATTATATGTATATCTTTGGAATTCACTGCCGACCAACGACGCCATGAGCCGGTCTTATCCCGGTGAGAAAATGACTAAGAGCAACGGATGGTTCAATTTCACCGTTGAAAACGTCACCAAAGTCAATGCTTTGATCACGGACGCGAACGGCAAGCAGTACTCCAAGGAACAAAAGCTCACCGCTCCCGATAAGGAAACGCAGGAGTGGTGGTGCTCCGACGGAAAGTGGACAAAATACGATCCGGACAAGCCCGATCCCGTTGACAGCGTAGATATGCGCGAGGAAAGCATCTACTTTGTCATGACTACGCGCTTCTACGACGGCGACCCGGGCAACAATGTCCACTGCTGGAGCGACTCGCAGGCAAACAACCCCGACAATCAGCCGCCGTGGCGCGGAGATTTCAAGGGTCTTGCCCAAAAGCTCGACTATATCAAGGCGCTCGGTTTTTCGGCTATCTGGATAACCCCCGTTGTCACTAACGCTTCGGGTTATGACTACCACGGATATCACGCAATGGATCTGTCAACGGTTGACCGCAGATACGAGAGCGACGACTTTAATTTTGACGATCTCATTCGCGAAGTCCACAAAAGAGGCATGAAGATCATCCAGGACGTCGTGTTCCAGCACACGGGCAATTTCGGCGAGGCGCATTTCTGTCCGATCTTTGAAAAGGACTACTCAAAGGATCTCTCAAAAATCGAGGAATCCATGGTTCCCACCAAGCTTCTGCTCGATACCTACGGCTTGAAGTCCGCGGATGAATACTGGGCGCAGCAGCCCAACGTTCAGTATCAGCAAAGACTGAATCTCATGAAAAACGTGGAGTACACGGGTGAACAGGGAAATTCCAAGGGAAACAAGCCCGACAAGAGCGACTACAGCGACCTGAAGATTTCCAAAAGCAGCAAATATAATCCAAACAATTATTATCATACAGGATATTTCCAGAGTTTGAACTGGGACGACTGGACCTGTAAATACTGTCAGATCGAAGGCGACTGTGTTGACCTAAACACTGAAAATCCCGCTGTTGCGGAGTATGTGACCGATTCCTACGGAGATTTCATCCGCAGAGGAGTGGACGGCTTCCGAGTCGATACCGTTCGCCATATCCCGAGAGTTTCGCTCAATTTGATGTATAACGAGCAGATCTACGACGCCGCAAAGGGAGCAGGCAAGCCCAACTTCCTGATGTTCGGCGAGATCTGCACGCGCTACACTCAGGTGTGGTACCGCAACCACGCCGAGGAATCCTCACCGTATTACACATGGAAGGAAAGCAACAGCAAGTGGGCGGATCAATGGTCGTGGGGCACAGACGCAGAGTCTATCAATAAAAACATGAATCTCACCTTCGATCATTATCTCGAGGAAGACAGTATTTCCGACGAACCCACCTCGACAAACGCCTTCCTCAACGGGATCAAGTATCACACCCCCGACCGCTCGAGGGCTTCGGGCATGGAAGCTATCGACTTCCAGATGCACCGTTTGTTCGGCGATGCAGGCAGTGCGTTCGGCGTTGCCAAGAGCGGCGATAAGTATTACAACGACGCGACATACAATGTAATGTATGTTGATTCTCACGACTACGCTCCCGAGAGTCCTCAGGAAAAGAACCGTTTTTCGGGCGGTACGCAGACGTGGGCTGAGAACATGGATCTGATGTTCACCTTCCGCGGAATCCCCTGCATTTACTACGGCTCGGAAACAGAGTTCAAAAAGGGCGCTGTTATCGACGTGGGACCAAACGCTCCGCTTGAAACTACCGGACGCGCGTACTACGGCGATTACCTTGAGGGCAGCGTAAACGCGACCGATTTCAGCGAATTTACCGCGAGCGGCAATGTCAAGGAAACGCTGAATTATCCCTTGGCAAAGCATCTTTCCAAGCTCAACGCCATTCGCAGAGCCATCCCTGCTTTGCAGAAGGGTCAGTACACCACCGATTCAAGCTACGTAAGCGGCAACATGGCTTTCATTCGCCGCTATACCGACAGCGATGTTGACAGCCTTGCGCTGGTATCTATTTCGGGCAGTGCGACATTCAAAAACCTGCCTAACGGAACTTACATCGACGCTGTAACGGGCGACGTCAAACAGGTCACCAACGGCACCCTCAACGTGTCGGCGACAGAAAAGGCGAACATGAGAGTGTACGTCTGCTGCGCTTCCGGATTCACCGGCATCAGCGGCAAAATCGGCGGCACATCATCTTATCTAAAATAATAACCGCAAAAAACTGCGGAGTCGGCTTCAACCGGCTCCGCAGCTTTATTTTTTTTGATCTTGTTTTTCAGAGTTTATAATATTATTCAGCCTGAATGTTGACGAACTGCTCCTGCATATAGGCGTAGATATCGTCGCCTACGTCCGAGAATATATAGCATTTGTTGAGGTATTCATCGGAGGGGAAGGTGAGCTCGCTGTTTTTGATATCCTCGGGCAGCAGCTTGACCGCTTCGTCATTGGGGCAGCCGTAGCGCAGGTATTTGCAGTTTTCCGCGGCGATCTCGGGCTTCTCCATAAAGTTGATGAACTTTTCGGCGTTTTCCTTGTTTTTGCTCGATGCAGGGATACAAAACGCGTCAAAGAACAGGTTGGAGCCGTTCTTGGGAAGAACGTAGTCCAGATCATCATTTTCTTCCATCATCGCGGCGATATCGCCTGCATAGTAGGGCGCGATAGCTGCCTGACCGCCTTCCATTTCGGTGAATACCTGATCCATGACGTATTTTTTGATAAGCGGCTTTTGTTCTTTCAGCTTTTTGGTCGCCTTGTCAACGTCAGCCTTGGTGAATTTCTCGGCAGGATTGATGCCCAGCGTCTGCATAGCGATAGCCATGGCATCGCGGCTGTTGTTGATCATCAGGATATTGCCGCTGAGGTTTTTGTCCCACAGAGCGTTCCAGTCGGCAGGCTTGCTTTTGACCTTTGTTTTGTCGTAAACCAGCGCGGTCACGCCCCAGGTGCAGCACACGGTATACTGATTATCGGGATCGCAGGGCAGGTTTTTGAAGCGCTTGTTGATGTATTTGTAGTTGGGAACATTGTCGTAGTTGATTTTCTGCAGCAGCTTCTCGCGAAGCAGCTTGCTTATCATATACTCCGAGGGTACTACTACATCGTAGTTGTCGTTGCTGTTTTTGAGCTTGTTGTACATTTCCTCGTTGGTGTCATATGTGGTGTAGTTGACCTTGATAAGCGTTTCCTTTTCAAACTCGTCAATAACGTTCATCAGTCCGTACTGACCCTCGGCAATATAATCGCCCCAGTTGTAGATGTTGACCTCGCCGTTTTTGCCGATCTCGTCGCCGCCGCAGCCTGTGAGCAGCGCCGCAGACGAACAGCACATCACCGCGCCGAGCAGGACGCAGAGCGCCTTCTTAGTTCTTTTCATAACCTTGATTCTCCTTTATTTTGTATTTGTATAAGTATCGGCTTTCATTTTTTCCTCGCGCCTGTCGCGAAGATTAATGAGAAGCATAATTATTATCACCGCCGCAAACAGCAGGGTAGACAGCGCGTTGATGGTGGGAGGTATCTTGCGCCGCAGCATGGCGTAGATCTCCGTGCTCAGGTTTTGGAACTTCGCGCCTTGGGTAAAGTGCGTGATGATAAAATCGTCAAGCGAATAGGTGAAGCTCATCAAAAAGCCTGAAACGATACCGGGGATAATCTCGTGTATCACGACCTTGTAAAACGCCTGCCATTCGTTGCAGCCCAGATCGAGCGCCGCGTCATACACGCTTTGATCCATGCGCCTCAGCCTCGGGATCACGTTGAGCACCACAAAGGGCACGCAAAAGCAGATGTGCGAGATAAGCACCGTTCCGTATCCCATCTGAAAGCGGAAAATATTGCCTAAAAACGTAAACAGCAGCATCAGCGATACACCCATAACGATGTCGGGGCTGATGATCGGGAAATTCGACACATTCTGGATAATTGCGCGGCTTTTGCCCTTGAAGTTATTTATGCCGATAGCAGCCGCCGTTCCCAAGATGGTGGAGAAAAAAGACGCGAGCACCGCTATGGACAGGGTGTTCAGCAGCGCGCCCATCAGCGCCTTATCCTTAAACAGCTCGCCGTACCATTTCAGCGAAAAGCCCTTCCACGCGATAGTGTTGCCCTTGTTGAAGGAAGCTATTATCATCACGACAATCGGCGCGTACATGAAGATCATTATCAGAGCGATGTACAGCTTTGAGGAGATACCGCGTTTTTTCTTCATCACGCAATCGCCTCCTCATCGCCGAACAGATTCATTATCACAAGGAATACAAAAATAAATACCATCATCACCAGCGAGATCGCCGCGCCCGTGTTTTCATCTGTCCAAAAAATCTTGTCAATGACGTCGCCGATCATAATATCGTCGGTGCCGCCCAAATACTGCGAAACCAAAAATGTGCTTGCGCTGGGGACAAATACCATGGTCACGCCCGAGATGATACCGGGAATGCTCAGGGGCAGTATCACCTTACCGAAAACCGACGCGTTTCCCGCGCCGAGATCCTGCGCAGCCTCTATCAGACCGGGGTCGATCTTGCTCATGACCGTGTAAACAGGCAGCACCATGAACGGCAGGTACTCATACACCATGCCCACGATGACTGCGGCTGTGTTTCCTATATAGGTGCCGTGGATACCCAGCAGTGACAGCGCCGTGTCAAGCGGACCGTTGCGCTGCAAAAGGATCATCCACGCGTAAATGCGAAGCAGGAAGTTCATCCACATCGGGATCATCAGCAGCATGACGACAGTGCGCTGGCTTGATTTGCGCATTTTTGTCAGCAGATACGCGAGCGGATACGCCAGCACCAGACAAATCGCCGTGGAGATGAGCGCGATGATCAGCGATTTTACAAATACGTTGGAGTAAACAAACGCTTTTTCAAACGGTTCAAAGGTGAAGTTGCCTTTTTTGTCGGTAAATGCGGTCACGCCGATCATCACAATGGGGATCATTGTGAAAACCAGCATCCAAATAATGTAGGGGATAGTAAGCCTGCGGGATTTCATGGTCAAACCTCCCCTGCGTCAAGCGTCTCAAAGCTTGCTTTCCCGAAATCAAAGCTGAGCGGCACATAGGTCGCAACCTGCTCGTCGGTGTCGCTGAGCATAAGCCATTTGCGCTCGTCGGATTCCAGAATGATCTCGTTGTGCTCGCCCTTGTAGACGACAGACTCAATATAGACGTCCTTCAAATCACCTACGCCGTCGCCTGCCAGCGACAAAGCGTCGGGGGGAAGGGTGATTTTTAATTTCGTACCCTCGGGATAGCAGCGACCGGGTACGGTCACAGTTTCATCCTCAAGCTCAAACGCGAAGCTGTTTTCGGCTTCGTTTGAGTAGGTGACTGTGGTTTCGATCACATTATCATAGAAAGGCAGCAGCTTGTTCATGATTTGTATGTTAAACGGTATCACTCGCATACCGACGGTGCTGCCTATGGCGGCGCTCTCGGTGGAATGCACCAGAATCTCGCATTTGCCGCACATTATACTCATCTCGTAGTGAACGCCCTTAAACACGGTGCTTTCCACTACGCCCGTAAGCTGTCCGCGTTCGGGCGTAGTGATCTCAATATCCTCAGGGCGTATCACCACGTCAACCTGCGTGTTCTTGCCGAAGCCCTTGTCTACGCATTCGAGCTCCTTGCCCAAAATGCGGATACGGCAGTCGTCGATCATGGTGCCGTTCAAAATGTTGGCTTCGCCGATAAAGTCGGCGACAAAGGCGTTGACAGGTTCGTTATATATATCCTCGGGAGTGCCGATCTGCTCGATACTGCCGTTGTTCATCACCACCACGCGGTCGCTCATTGTCAGCGCTTCCTCCTGGTCGTGCGTCACGTAAATAAAGGTCTTTTCGGTTTGGCGCTGTATCTCCTTTAGCTCAAGCTGCATACTTTTTCTCAGCTTCAGATCCAGCGCTCCCAGCGGCTCGTCGAGTAATATGATCTCAGGGTCGCAGACCAGCGCCCTCGCGATGGCGACGCGCTGCTGCTGACCTCCCGAAAGCTTGGACACGGGGCGCTTTTCGTAGCCCTTCAAGTCCACGGTAGCCAGCATTTTAGTGACTTTTTTCTTTATCTCGTCCTTCGGAAGCTTTTTAAGCTTGAGCCCGAAGGCGACGTTATCAAACACATTCAGATGCGGAAACAGCGAATACTTCTGAAAAACGGTGTTGACGTTGCGCTTGTTGGGCGGAAGCTCGTTGATGCATTTCCCGTCAAAAATGACGTCTCCGTTTTCGGGCGACACAAAGCCGCCGATAATCCTGAGGGTCGTGGTTTTGCCGCAGCCGCTCGGACCCAAAATCGTAACGAATTCCTTCTCCTTTATATCAAGGCTGATGTGATTGAGGATAACCTCTCCGTCAAAACGGACAAAAATATCCCTGAGAGACACGACCGTTTTTTTCTCCGGCTGTTTCATTTATGCACCCCTGTTCATGTTGATTTTATCTTCTGTGTTATTTGTATGTGTAAAACAGGCAATACCGCACAATTCAAGGCGCACGGCTTGCTTGAATCTTATTCCGTCAGCTTGCCCAAAAAATCTCGGCAAGGCGACAGCCTTACCTCAATTTATTTGAACATTATATGACAA
Organism: uncultured Ruminococcus sp.; assembly: GCA_902790475.1. GTDB lineage: Bacteria > Bacillota > Clostridia > Oscillospirales > Acutalibacteraceae > Ruminococcoides. Next base: position 23,505 of record CADASG010000036.1, read on the forward strand.
AGAACGGTAAAAGTCAATTACTATTTTATCAACGCTTTATCACGCTGAACGAAAAAAACAGAAGCCGTATAATAAAGGTCGAGTTGTATAGTTAAAATTTACAATAATTTATACAAATATATAAACAAAAATTTACACGAAGTGATAATGCACAAAAAAATTATTAATGTTTTGTAACAAAAACCGTATACATTTATCGTTTCTTTTGTTATAATAAATAATGACATATTATGAAAGGAATGATTCCAAATGAAAATGTTCAGAAAGCTGGTAAGCATCGTTTCAGCTGCAACCTTACTGACATCGTCATTGGCGTTTGCGGTTCCAGCTTCCGCTGCGGTGGTTCCGCAGGAAGCTGATGTTTCCAGTGAACCTAAAATCCAGGCAAACGTTCAGGACGGCTTAATCTTGCACGCTTTTAACTGGTCTTTCAGCACAATCAAGGACAACCTTCCCGCAATCGCGGAGGCAGGCTACTCCACCATCCAGACTTCACCGGTCCAGCAGCCGAAGGACTACGGCACCTCTACCGACGTCGGCGGCCAGTGGTGGAAGCCTTATCAGCCCGTCAGCCTTTCTTTCGCAAAGAATACCTGGTACGGCACTAAGGCAGACCTGACCGCGCTTTGTACGGAAGCAGACAAGTACGGTATCAAGATCATCGTTGATATCGTATCAAACCACCTGGGCAACAATCTCGAAACCAGTCCCTTATCCGTAAGTGATCAGGTCAAGACCTATGAGCCCTCGATTTATTCAGCCACTGCTTCGGGCGCCTATTGGCACAGCCTCAACACAGGCGCTTCCGACGGCAACCAGCAGAGCATCGTGCAGGGTCACATCGGTATGCCCGACCTCAATACCGGCAACTCTACAGTGCAGAACCTTGTTAAGAATCTTCTCAAGGACTGCATCGACTGCGGTGTTGACGGCTTCCGTTTCGACGCGGCAAAGCACATCGAGACACCCAACGACGGCAGCTATTCTTCACAGTATTGGCCCAACGTCATCAATTACGCTAAGCAGCAGTACAAAGCCAAGACCGGCAAGGACGGCCTGTATGTATACGGCGAGATCCTCAACACCCCCGGCTCCGGCAGACAGTACGGCTGGTACACACCCTATCTTAACGTAACCGATAACAAAACAGGTAACGGCGTTCTGTCTTCCGTAAGAGGCAACAACGCAGGCGGCGCGGCTTTCAGAAGTTATGCGACAGGCCTGCCTGCCAAGAACGTTGTATTGTGGGCTGAGTCTCACGATACCTACATGAACCCCGAAGACATGAACTACTCAAAGGGCGCTACAGACAGCCAGATCATCAAGGCATGGTCAATGGTTGCTTCCCGTAAGGACGCTACCGCTTTGTTCTTCGCTCGTCCCGGCAACGCAAAGATGGGCGAGGCTTCCGGCAACGGCACCTACAAGAGCACAGTTGTTTCCGAGATCAACAAGTTCCACAACAACTTTGTAGGTCAGAGCGAGAAGGTCGGCAACTCCGGCAGCTACGCTTACGTTGTAAGAGGCACCTCCGGTATCGTTATCACCAACATTTCCGGCAACGCAGGCAAGGCAAGCATCAGCGGCACCGGCATGGCAAACGGCACCTATGTTGATACCGTAACAGGCAACGAGTTCACTGTTTCCGGCGGCACTGTTTCCGGTAACATCGGCAACACCGGCGTAGCGGTTGTTTACAAGTCAACCTCTACTCCCAAGGCTTCCAGCTCCGCAGAGAGCGGTTCCTTCCAGGGCGAGACCATGGTTACCACCCTCACCTGTGAGAACTGTGTATCCGCAACCTACTGCCTGGATAACTCCACTCCCGTTGCATTTACAAACGGCACAGCTATCCGCATCGGTTCCGACTACAACTACGGCGATACCATCAACCTCACTCTTACCGCTACCGACAAGAGCGGCGTTAAGAAAACAAGCACCTATAAGTTCAAGAAAGAAAAGAGCACAAGCTCAGGCGTGTATATTTTCTTCGATAAGGCTCATTCCGGCTACACCACCTGGAACGAACCCTTCAACGCGTGGATCTTCGATGAAGAGACCGCAAGCAAGAAGCCTACCTACGCCGCTGCTCCCGGCTGGCCCGGACTGCAGATGGAGTATGATTCCGCTTCCGGTATGTACTACGTAGAGGTTCCCAAGACCTGCTATGCGCTTACTACCAACGGAACTACCACCACAACCACGACCTCCGATTTTGACCTGTCCAAGTCGAGCAAGACCTGCGTTATCATCAACGGTACGCTCAACACAGGCAAGCTCGGTCAGTATCCTACCGACGGTTCTGCTACCAAGCTTCGCTTAAACGGTCAGAGCCACATCCTCGGTAAGTCCGGCCGTACCTCTTGGGATGTAACCAATATCACTCCCAAGAAGACAGAGGTTCAGGCTACCAACGTGACCAAGGGTCAGTCTCAGCAGCCCACAACTGCTACACAGCAGCAGGAGACCTTCGCTTCCAAGTTCAACGTTACCGCGTCCTCCAACTTCTTCCCCAAGAACACTACCTCTTATGACGCGTCAACCAAGAAACTTACAGTAACATATTTCATCAACTGCAACTATGGCATGGTCAACAGCCAGTGGAAGCTCACATATGACAAATCCGCTTTGAAGTTTGACATGGCCAACAACTCTTATACAAATGACGACGATGAGCTTGTCAGCACTGTAATGCCCAAGGCTCCCTCCGCAGTTATCAACGAGAATCCTGCGGATCTGTCAAACGGCATCAGAGGCAACTGCTCAAGCACAAAGCTGTTCAAGCTTTGCGACAAGAACGGCAACCAGGTTCCGTTTGTATCCGTGACCTTTGACGTTCTCAAGCCCGTAGATACAACCGTAAACCTCGACATCGAGGAATTGGCTCTGTCTTACATCAGACCCGGCCAGTCCGAGAGTTCCGATGAAGACGACCAGATCCTTATCGCAGGTTCCCAGGTCAAGGACGTAACTCCCGGCTACACCCTCGTTACCTCCAACCACGCCGGCGGTTATGACGAAACTTATGTAAACGCTTCCGATCCCAAGATCGTAAAGAACGGCAGCGAGCAGCCCACGGCTACCGAAAAGCCCACCCAGAAGCCTACTGAGAAGCCTACTCAGAAGCCCACCAATCCTACCACACCCGTACTTCTGGGTTACTTCGGCGACATTGACCTCGACGGCGACGTAACAGTTGACGACGTAACAATGCTCCAGCTCTATCTCAACCGCGAGAGAGCAAAGCTCAACGACCTCCAAAAGATCCTTGCGGATGTTGACAACGACGGCGACATCACCGTAGATGACGTTACCGCTATCCAGATGTACCTCAACAAGAGAAAGCAGCCCACCGAGAGAACAGGCGATCCCTACTACGGTTATGAGGATAGCACACAGCAGCCCACACAGGCTCAGCCTACAAATGCCAATGGTTACACCGTTACCGCAACCTCAAACTTCTTCCCCGAGAACAGCGTGACCTTTGACAAGAGCGAAAAGCTTATCACTGTAACTTATTATATGCAGTGTGAAAAAGACCTGCTTGACGCTCAGTGGGAGCTGACTTATGACAAGTCCGTTCTCCAGTACACCGACGAGAACAACACTGCGCTCAATGCCGACGACGAGATTTATTCCACCGTTATGCCTTGCGCAAGCGACGCGGTAATCAATCCCGAGCCCGAGGGCGTAGACAACGCTATCGACGGTAACTTCACCAGCCTCAAGCTGGCAAAGCTTTCCCACAAGTTATACGGCAGAGTCGGTTTCGTATCCGTAACCTTTAATGTACTCAAACCCGTTGACACAACTGTAGACCTCAAGATTCGCGAGATGTCTGTTTCCAAGCGCGAATCCGGTCAGAGTCAGGCAAATGCAGAGGACGAAGAGCAGCTGCTTTACAACTATCAGGCAAACAAAATCAGTGTTCCTTACACCATTGCAACTGCTATTTATGCAGGCAAATTCAGCGCAGGTCATTCCGATAGCTCATCCGATGAGGTTATCAATGTAAAAGCAAACGAACTGCCTGTATATCCCACCAAGCCTACCAAGCCCACCGATCCCGCTACATCTCCCGATCCCAACGGCTTTACAGTTACAGCAACCTCAAACTTCTTCCCGCAGAACAAAGTGACCTTTAACAACAGCACAAAGCAGATCACGGTCACCTACTTCATGGAGTGCGAAAAAGACCTGCTGGATACTCAGTGGGAGCTGACTTATGACAAGTCCGTACTCAAATACACAGACGCTAACAACACAGCGACCGGCAGTGACGACGAGTCTTATTCGACCGTAATGCCCTGCGCTAAGGACGCTTTGATCAATCCCACTCCTTCGGATTCAGACAGCGCGATCGACGGTAACTTTACCAGCCTCAAGCTGGCAAAGCTTTCCAACAAGACCAACGGCAAGGTTGGCTTTGTATCCGTAACCTTCGACGTTGTAAATCCTGCCGACACTACTGTTGACCTCAAGGTTCGTGAGCTTTCTCTGTCCAAGCGTGAAGAAGGTCAGAGCCAGGCAAGCGAAGAAAACGAGGAGCAGCTGCTTTACAACTTCACTTCAAGCGCTGTCACCGTTCCTTATACTCTGACAACCGCTATCTACTCCGGTAAATTCAACGCGGCTTACAACGATTCTTCCAATGCGGTTATGAATGTTCAGGCAGGTCAGGTTCCCGCAACCAATTCTCCTGTACCCGTAACCACAGAATATGTTGAGCCCACAGAAGAGCCTCATACAGATGAGCCTCCCACAGATGAGCCTCCCACAGACGAGCCTTCTACAGAGCCTCCCACTAATCCTTCCGGCACCTTCTACTTCTCCGATTCACTCGGCTGGGGCGACATCCATGTTTACGCATGGGATGCAGAAGGAAACGCTCTCACGGCTGAATGGCCCGGCGACGCAGGCGTAGAGGGTGAAATGAATCCCTACGGTCAGATGGTTTACACCATTAACGTTCCCGAGGGAGCTGCAGGCGTTGTTATTAACGGCGGCGGCAACCAGACTGCTGACATTATAGACTTTAATCCCATAGGCGGCGGCTACTATGTAGACGCGTCACAGACCACTACAAATGAGTTTGGCTCGACCGTATACATTGCCATTCCTTGGGATGTTCCTCCCACCGATGTTCCTCCTACCGATCCCGATAATCCTCCCATCCCCGGCACCTTCTACTTCTCCGATTCTCTCCACTGGGGTGACATCCATGTTTATGCGTGGGATGCAAGCGGAACAGCTCTCACAGCTGAATGGCCCGGCGATGCAGGCGTAGAGGGTGAAATGAACCCCTACGGCGAGATGGTTTACACAATCAACGTTCCCGAGGGCGCTGCTGGCGTTATCGTAAACGGCACAGGCGGACAGACCGACAACATCACCGACTTTAATCCCGCAGATGGCGGCTACTATGTACTGGCAGGCTATACCACTGTCAACGAATTCGGCGCGACTGTATACGTTCCCATTCCTTGGGGTAGTCCCGTTCCCGACAGCACCGGCGGTGGAGACGGCGGCACCTTCAAATTCTCCGATTCTCTCGGATGGGGCAGCATCCGCGTATACGCTTACAATGACAGCGGTGATGTCGGCGCAGCATGGCCCGGAACCGATGCTCCTCAGGTAGAAACTAACGAATACGGTAACGGCAACAACGGACAGACCGAAAACATCACCAACTTCGCTCCCGGCGGCGGCGGTTACTATGTATTGGCAGGCAATACCACTGTAAACGAGTTCGGTGCAACCGTATATGTTGCAATTCCTTGGGATATCACCGATCCTAATCCTAATCCTAATCCCAATCCTAACCCGAATCCCGATCCCGTACCCGGCACCTTCAAGTTCTCCGACTCTCTCGGTTGGGGCAGCATCCGCGTATACGCTTACAATGACAGCGGTGATGTCGGCGCAGCATGGCCCGGAACCGATGCTCCTCAGGTAGAAACTAACGAATACGGT